>CAZZKL010000077.1:0-14508 GCA_964655135.1 uncultured Roseovarius sp.
CACGCCGGGCAGGCCGGGCCTTTGGGGCCGTCCTCAAGGTTCACCACCTGCGCCTGTGGGTCGGATTTGAGGCCCAGCCCCTCGCCTTCAATGAATCCGGTGTGGATCATGTGGCGCTCAAGGATGCCGCCGATGGCCGCGAGGATTGAGGGGATGTATTTACCCTCCATCCAGGCACCACCGCGCGGGTCAAACACCGCCTTCAGCTCTTCCACCACAAACGACACATCGCCACCGCGCCGGAAAACCGCGCTGATCATCCGGGTGAGGGCGACGGTCCATGCGTAATGCTCCATGTTTTTGGAGTTGATAAACACCTCAAACGGGCGCCGGTGGCCGTTTAGAACCAGATCATTGACGGTGACATAAATCGCGTGATTGCTGTCGGGCCATTTGAGCTTGTATGTGTTGCCTTCCAGTGCGCCCGGCCGGTCCAGCGGCTCGGACATATAGACAATTTCACCGCCCTCAGCCGGGAAATCGCCCCGGACCTGATCCGGGGCCTCGCCCGGCGCTTTTTCAACCGTCTCACTGACGCTCAGCACCGATCCGGTTACCTCATTGGGCCGGTAAGTGGTACAGCCCTTACAGCCCAGATCCCAGGCCTGTTGATAGACATCCTTGAAGGCGTCAAAACTAATATCCTGCGCGCAGTTGATGGTTTTCGAGATTGAGCTGTCAATCCATTCCTGAGCCGCCGCCTGCATCCTTACATGATCCAACGGGGCCAGCGTCTGGGCGTTGACAAAATGCTCCGGCAGCGGCGCGTCGCCGTATTTTTCACGCCAGAGCGCCACGGCATAATCCACCACCTCTTCCTCGCTGCGCGCGCCGTCTTTTTGCAGCACTTTGCGGGTGTAGGAATAGGCAAAAACCGGTTCAATGCCTGAACTGACATTGCCGGCATAAAGGCTGATCGTGCCGGTGGGGGCGATTGAGGTGAGCAGGGCGTTGCGGATACCGTCGGCGGCAATCGCCTCACGCACATCTTTGTCCATCGTTTGCATGGTGCCGCTGGCCAGATAGGCATCCGCGTCAAACAAAGGGAACGCCCCCTTTTCGCGGGCCAAATTCACCGACGTCAGATAGGCGGCGCGTGAAATACGGTGCAGCCAGTCCGACGTTTGACGCGCCGCTTCCTCTGAGCCATAGCGCAACCCCACCATCAACAAAGCATCCGCCAAGCCGGTGACCCCAAGCCCGATACGGCGTTTGGCGCGGGCCTCCTGCGCCTGCGCCTCAAGCGGAAACTTTGAGACATCTATCACGTTATCCATCATCCGCACGGCGGTGGTCACCAGCCGGTCAAGTGCTGCGCCGTCTAAGGCGGCCCCCTTTTCAAACGCACCCGTCACCAGCCGCGCCAGATTGATCGAGCCGAGCAGGCAGGCACCATAAGGCGGCAAGGGCTGCTCACCGCAGGGATTAGTGGCGGCAATCTCCTCGCAATAGCCAAGGTTGTTGGCGGCGTTGATCCGGTCGATGAAAATCACCCCGGGTTCGGCAAACTCATAGGTGGCACGCATGATCCTGTTCCACAAATCGCGCGCCTGAATGGTGTGGTAAACCTTGCCGTCAAACACCAAATCCCACGGGTCATCAGCCTTGACCGCCGCCATAAAACCATCCGTTATCAACACGCTGAGGTTAAACATTCTGAGCCGCGCCGGATCGGCTTTTACAGCGATGAAATCCTCAATATCGGGGTGGTCACAGCGCATCGTCGCCATCATCGCGCCGCGACGGGAACCAGCACTCATGATGGTGCGGCACATGGCGTCCCACACATCCATGAAGCTCAACGGCCCGCTGGCATCGGCACCGACGCCTTTCACTGCCGCGCCCTTGGGCCGGATGGTGGAGAAATCATAGCCAATGCCGCCGCCCTGCTGCATGGTCAGGGCGGCCTCACGCAGGCTGTCGAAAATGCCGCCCATGTCATCGGGCACGGTGCCCATGACAAAGCAGTTGAACAGCGTCACCGCCCGCCCGGTGCCCGCGCCTGCGGTGATCCGCCCTGCGGGCAGGAACTTGAAATCTTCTAAAGCCGCGTAAAATTCATCTTCCCACTTCTCAGGTTGATCTTCCGCTGCCGCCAGTGCCCGCGCAATCCGCCGCCAGCTATCCTCAACCGACTGATCACCGGAGGCATCCGCCGGGCTATAGCGGTATTTCATATTCCAGATTTGTTCAGCAATTGGGGCTGCAAAACGGGTCATCAGGTGATTCCTTATAGCGGGCAGGTAACCACAATAGCTTGAAGCCGGATGCATTTCTATACACTATGTGGTTCAGGGGGATTCTTTCACCGTGATGCATCTGATCAAACTCAGCGTGGGCACCCAAAGTGTCGAGAGCCTGACCGAGTGGCAAAAAAAGCCGCGCGCGCAGGGGCCGGACGGGCTGCCGCGTCATATCACCCGGATGTGGCCGAAACGCCGCGATGAGGTGTTGCAAGGTGGCAGTATCTTCTGGGTTATTCAGGGCCATATCCTGTGTCGTCAGCGATTATTGCGGTTTGATGAGGTGATTGGCAGTGACGGCATCCGCCGCTGCGCTTTTGTGCTGGAGCCACAGCTTATTCGCACCACAATCGTCCGACGCCGCCCGTTTCAGGGCTGGCGGTATTTGACCCCGGAAGATGCTCCGGCTGATCTGGTGCAGGCGCGCGAGAATGAAGAGGCGCTCCCGACCGAGCTTTCCGCTGCTCTGGCCGATATTGGGGTGATTTGACCCCGGTTAAACCGGCCAGATAGAGTTGTTTGAGTGATAACGAGGCTTACTGCGCCGCCATCAGTTCCCCTTCATGGGCCTTGGCCGCAGGGGCGCAAACCGGCCCATAGGCGGACAGGTCTTCGACCAGCTCGGGGAATTTGGCGAACAAATCCTCACGCGCCGCTTGATCCAAGGTTCTCAGGGCCTGCTCGCCGGGGTAAAAGCTTTCGGACCAGCAGTTGTTGGATAAGATGATCTCATGACTGTCGAGCATGATGTGGAAATATTCAACCATCCGGCAGGGGGCCGGGCGGATGGTATCGCCGTTGACCAGTGATTTTGCCATCACCAGCGCCTCATCCTCGCCCATGCAAAGCTCGGCGCGCCAGCCGCTGATCAGCATTTTGTGCAAGGGTGAGACCATCAGATCGGTATCATTGCCCAAAGCGCCCGCTGCAATCTTGATCGGGGCCTGCGGCCCGCGCCCGCCGATTTTGCTGCTGGTTATCCAGCGCAGGGGCATATAGCCGTTGTCGCGTGTCGCGATCAGATCACCTTCACGCAGGTTTTCGACCGGGCGCGCGCCGGTTTTGGTTTCAATCATCGTCCCCCGGCAAAAACACACAACATTACCAAATGAGTTCATCTGGAAGCCGACGATCCCGTTGTCGTTTGAAAAATCGTTGCCGTTCTCATAAAAAATTTCAATATGCGTGACCGGACCGGCGATTGTGAAAGTCGCATCCCAACCGTCTGACCCCCCGGTTGTCGAGGACCCGCCATCGACCTGCGCCACATAGCCAGTACCGGTATTTGTCTGGCCATCATTTTCGATTACAATCTGACCAGCACCACCACCGGTAACAATATTACCAGCTGCGTCGTTAAGCGTGATCGTGATTGGAATACTATTGCCGTTGGCATCGGTGGCAATCACCCTGATCTGATCATCCCATGAGCCTACTGCGGCATCGATATCCGTAATTGTGAAGGAAACGTTGGAGACACCCGCAACGAAATCAATTATGGCGGCCTGCCCTGTGTTGTTATAATTTTGATCGGGTATGCCGCTGCGCCGCCGCCCATCCCCGGCCCATAGCACGGCCGCACCATCCCAGTTTACTTCTGCGTTTTGCGTTGGGTCCACGTTTGGATATGTCACCGTCATATCTGTCATGAAACCGTTATCACCAGTGATGGTGGTGGTCGATGTCTGAGGTAAGGGTGTTGTGAATACTGCCATTTGCTTTACCTGCTCGCGCGCGAGCCCTTTCAATAATCGTCTGCCCTGCCTTTGGCTGGACTAAATTCAATTCGTTTTAAACTTCTGATAAAACACCTGATTGGTCGTTTCATTAGAAAGTTAAGGGTATTTTGTCAACAATTCTCCACACGATCTTCTGAACTGGTTAACAAGGCCATGGGGCATGACATGGGCGGTAATGCGGCAAAACTGTGCAAAATTTTCGGGTCAGATTTTGTCACCGGCGGGGCTATCCGGCCTGGGTTTTGCACATCGGCTCACATTCGCGTGCGCGGGGCTAGGCAGGGGATGAAAACCTGAGCATCATAAGCCGCAGGTTTACGCACAAAACAGGAGCGCCCCGATGCGGCATGTTTTCAAGTTGGTCCTTGCCCTGATGCTGATGGCGGGCATCGCCCGGGCCAACCCGGATTTTTGGAGATCGGAATGGCCGCAGACGGATTTTAGCAAAACCAGCGTGCCCAGTTGGGATGAGATCATGTCGGGCGGGCCGCCCAAGGATGGCATTCAGGCGTTGCAGAATCCGAAGTTTATAAAAGCCGGAAAAGAGCGCCGGATCAAGGATAATGAACCGGTGATCACCCTTGAAATTAACGGGGCCACGCCGCGCGCCTATCCGATCCGCTATCTGATGTGGCATGAGATCGTGAATGATAAAGTGGGCGGTGTGCCTGTGGCCGTGACCTATTGCCCCCTATGCAATACAGGCATCGTTTTTGACCGGCGCACATCGCGCGGCACGCTGACATTCGGGGTAAGTGGCAAGCTGCGCAAATCAAATCTGGTGATGTATGACCGTGAAACCCAAAGCTGGTGGCAACAGGCCGTGGGCCGGGCCATTGTTGGTGATCTGACCGGCACCAAATTGAAATCCCTGCCCGGCTGGACCGAAAGCTGGGGGCAATTCAAGGCCCGCAATCCGCAAGGGTTGGTGATGGATGAGCCGAAATATTCCCGCCGCTATGGGTTTAACCCGTATCGTGGGTATGACAGGCAGAACCAGCCATTCCTTTATCGCGGAGAGCTGCCGCCAAATGGCATTCCCGCTTTGGCACGGGTTGTCAGGGTGGGCGACCGGGCCTGGCTCATGACCCGCATCCGCGATGAGGGCGGTATCCATGAGGCGGGTCTTTCTCTGAGCTGGGAATCGGGGCAGGCCTCGGCGCTGGATAGCGGCGTGATCTCGGAGGGGCGCGATGTGGGCACGGTGCGGGTGCGCGACGGGCAGGGCCGCGATGTGGTGCATGATATTATGTTTGCTTTTGCCTTTCATGCGTTTTGGCCCGATGGCAAATGGATGCTGACTAAGTGACATACTCGTCAGCCTTTACCGGCTGCCTCGTAATGGCTTTGGTGTTGTCATAACCTTTGGATGGACAGCGCTGTCCTTTATGCATTATTCCCGTGCAATAGTTGTTTGACGGCAGGAGAAAACATTGCACCGAAACCCTTTATGGCGCAGCGCACCGCCTGCGGTTTTTCCGGTCTGTCTGGCGCTGATGGGGCTGGGGCTTGGCTGGCGTAATGCCGATGGGATCGTGCCGTTTGCGTTTGAAATTGGTGGGCTGCTGTTGGGGTTGAGCACTGCATATTACCTGTTTTTCCTGATCCATTACCTATGTAAATTCATCGCCCGCCCCGCTGTGCTGTTGGAGGACATAACCAACCCCGCCGCACGGGCCGGGGTGGCGGCGATGGCGATGGCGATGATGCTGTTGGCCGCGGCCCTGCTGCCGTTTGGCATTTCGGTGCCGCAGGTTTGGTGGGCCGGGGTGATTTTGCAGATCGGCGCCAGTGCGATTGTCTGTCTGGCAATCTTGAAAGACCCGCCCGAGCGCCGCCATTTCACGCCGTTTCAGTACCTCACATTTGTTGGCCCGGTGGTGGGGCCGGTGGCGGGCATCCCGCTGGGATATGTCTGGGAAAGTATTGCGCTAACGCTGGGGGCGCTGGCCGCATATCTGGTGATTACCATTGGGTTGGGGTTGCGCCTGACACGCGAATTGCCCTCGGTGGCGCAGCGCCCGTCATTGGTGATTTTTCTGGCACCCAACTGTCTTTTTGCCATCAGCTTTGGCCTGCTTGGCGTTACATGGGCGTTTTTGCTGTTTTACTGGGTGGCGAATATTGTGGCCTTTACGTTTTTGCTGCTGCTGCCCTGGCTGACCCGGGGCGGGTGGACGCCAACCTGGTCAAGCTTCACCTTTCCGCTGGCGGCGTGGTTTCATGTGCAGCTTTTGGCGGTGGATTATCATCAGGGGCTATGGGCGCTGGCCGGGGTATATGCGGGCATGATATTTGTCACCCCGGTGATTTTGTTTGTGGCGTACCGGTTTGTAATGCTCTGGGTCACGGGTGAGTTGGCCGAGCAAACATCAGCGGCGGTGGTCTGAGCCGGTCAGAGCCACCAACGCGGCCGGTTGTGCCGGGCGAGCCATGCGCCCACGCTGAAATGATCGCGCCGGATCAGCAGGACAAGGGCGATGAACGCGCCCATGACCGCCAGATCAATCACCGGATTGCGATTGATGGGAAACCCCCGGTCGTTGACCGCAAACGGATCCAAAAACCGGTCCCACCGGCGCAGGATGGTAAAGAAATGCATGATCGCAAGGCTGCTATAGGAAAATATCCGGAAGATGCCCAAGGCCACGCAGAGGCATAGAATGATCTGCGCGCCACCAACGGCATAGACCTGCATCACGCTCATATCCACATTGTCAAAATGGCGGGCAAGGAACTGATATTGCCCCGGTGTGATGATTTTATGCGCGGCCCACAGGAAGATGAACCATGCCAGCCCAAGCCGCATAATAAGAAGGGCGGTGGCGTCGAGCTTGTCTTGCGGCGAAAGAGTTGATTTATGATCCAATTTTGGCCCCCGGTGATTTGATGTTCTCTTCATTTTGGATTTACCGCCGGTTGCCGCGAAACACAAATCACGGATCGGTTGGACAAGGCATTGGCTGGTAAGATTTGCCGAATAACGCGGTGGTATGTAGCATATTCGGCTTATATCTGCTCTGGCCAATGCTGGATACCTGCGCTATCTGGGCCGGGTTGCCTTACCTCAGGAATTGCCCATGTCTGATGCCATCGCCACCACCGCAGAAATCATCGCCGAGGCGCGCGCCGGGCGGATGTATATCCTTGTCGATCACGAGGACCGCGAAAATGAGGGTGATCTGGTGATTCCGGCGCAATTTGCCGATGCGGCGGCGATTAATTTCATGGCCACTTATGGCCGGGGCCTGATTTGTCTGCCGATGACGGCCGGGCAGGTGGATCACCTGAACCTGCCGATGATGGCGGTGAACAATTCGTCGCGCCACGAGACGCCCTTTACCGTCAGTATTGAAGCGCGCGAAGGCGTGACCACCGGCATTTCCGCCGCTGACCGGGCGTTGACGGTGGCGACGGCGATTAATGACTCGTGTGGCCCGGCCGATATTGCCACGCCGGGGCATATTTTCCCGCTCAGGGCGCGCAATGGTGGGGTGTTGATCCGGGCGGGCCATACTGAGGCCGCCGTTGACATCTCGCGCCTTGCCGGGCTGGCCCCCGCCGGGGTGATCTGTGAGATCATGCGCGACGATGGCACCATGGCGCGGTTGCCGGACCTGATTGAGTTTGCACAGCTCCACGGGCTAAAGATCGGCACCATCTCGGATTTGATCGCGTATCGCCATAAGCATGACAATCTGGTGCGCGAAACCGGCCGTGAAACCGTGCACTCCTCGCATGGTGGCGAGTGGGACATGCGGATTTTCACCGATCAGATCACCGGCACCGAACATGTGGTCCTCAGCAAAGGCGACATCACCGATGGCGCGCCGGTTCTGGCGCGGGCGCACGCGCTGAATGCGCTTGAGGATGTGCTGGGCATTGGCCTGAGCGGCACCAAATCAGGCCCCACCGGCAAGCTGCCGCGCGCGATGGAGATCATCGCCAAAGAGGGCCGGGGGGCGGTGTTTTTGTTCCGTCAACCGCATCCAAGCCTTGCTGGTGAGATGGAAGAGGACGGCCCGCGCACCATCAAACAAACCGGGCTGGGGGCGCAGATTATGTCAACCATGGGGCTGCACCAGTTGATTTTGCTGAGCGACAGCCCAGATACCCGTTATCTGGGGCTGGATGCTTACGGCATAACCATCACCGGCACCCGACCGATTTTGAAAGGCTGAAGCTATGGCTGAGAAAGAATATACAATGCCACGGGCGCAGTTTGACAAGCCTGTCAAGTTGCTGATCGTTGTGGCGCCGTTTTACCGCGATATTGCCGATGATCTGATTGCCGGGGCCAAGGCCGAAATTGAGGCCACGGGTGGCACTTTTGATTTGATCGAAGTGCCGGGCGCTTTGGAAGTGCCTACGGCCATTCGCATTGCCGATGCCACGTCGAATTTTGATGGCTATGTGGCGCTGGGCTGTGTGATCCGGGGTGAGACGACGCATTATGACACCGTGTGCAATGACAGCGCGCGCGGGATCACATTGCTGGGGCTACAGGGGCTGTGCATTGGCAATGGCATTTTGACGGTGGAAAACCGCGCTCAGGCTGAGGTGCGGGCGGATCCGGCGCGGATGAATAAAGGCGCGGGGGCTGCGGCGGCGGCGTTGCATCTTGTGGCGCTCAGCCGTAAATGGGGCGCTTCCGGCAAGGGGGTGGGTTTTCTGCCCGAGGCGGAAGAATACAAACTCGCAGGCGATCTCAAGGATAATCCCACCGCATGACTTCTGATAAACCCCTTTCGGGCAACAAGAAACGGCAGATGAAATCAGCGGCCCGGCTATACGCGGTGCAGGCGCTGTTTCAGATGGAGCATTCCAGCCAGACGCTGGATGCGGTGCGGCTGGAATTTCTCGATCACCGGTTTGGGGCTGAGGTGGATGAGGTCTATGACATGGCCGAGGGCGATGCGGAGTTGTTTGGCAAATTGCTGGAAGACGCGCTGAGCCATCAATCGCAGATCGACCAGATGACCGACCGGGCTTTGGTGGCGAAATGGCCGATCAACCGGATTGACCCGACTATTCGCGCACTTTTCCGGGCGGCGGGGGCCGAAT
This sequence comes from uncultured Roseovarius sp., assembly GCA_964655135.1. Classification (GTDB taxonomy): domain Bacteria; phylum Pseudomonadota; class Alphaproteobacteria; order Rhodobacterales; family Rhodobacteraceae; genus Roseovarius. The sequence continues at coordinate 9,047 of CAZZKL010000077.1, forward strand.
TGACGCAGTCTGATACACCGCCGAAGGTGGTGATCATGGAATTTGTGGATGTGGCCAAAAGTTTTTTCCCCGAGGGGCGCGAGCCGAAATTTGTCAATGCGGTACTGGACCATATGGCGCGCGAGGCCAAGCCGCAGGCGTTTTGAACGGGGTGCGTGGGTTTCACCCACCCTACATTTCCCCCGTAGGGTGGGTGAAACCCACGCGCCTTTTGTCGCATCCCCTTCAAACCACCTCATACAATCTTATATAGTGAGAGTAACCTTGTTAGGGATTGGTTCAATGCCCAAACTCATTCGTCTTTATATCACCCATGTGGCCATCGGATTTGGTATTGCCGGTGTTTTCGTTGGGATGCTGCTCTATTTCAACATCGCAAATCTGTGGCATCTGGTGTCAATGTCTGACATCGGCTGGCTGGCGGTGCTGATTTTATGGCTGGCCAATGGCGTGGTTTTTGCCGGGGTGCAGTTTGCCATCGCGGTGATGCGGTTGAAGGATGATGACGATGATGAGCCGCGCGGCGGCCATCGTCAACGTATCATGCAGCGCCAGCCTGTGGCCATTCCGGTGCGCGTGGACGTGCGCCCGCGTGGGTATTCTTAGGTCCGGCGCAAGCGGATGATCACGTCAACCGAGGTAATTTTGGTGCCTGCCGGGGCCGGTGGCAGATTGCTGATCTTTAGCTCATCAAGGGATGCATCCGACAGGCGATGCTCATCTTCCCAATAAAAATGCGGGTGATCGTGGGTGTTGGTGTCAAAATAACTGCGCGCGCCGTCAACGGTTATTTCCTGCACCAGCCCGACCTCGCAAAACGCCCTGAGGGTGTTATAGACCGTGGCGAGTGAGATGCTTTCGCCGGCTTTGCGCACATCGGCAAACAGGCTTTCGGCGGTCACATGCCGGTGTTGCCCGTCGCCGACAAGATGTGCGGCAATCGCCACCCGCTGACGGGTGGGCCTGAGGCCGGAATTTTCCAGCCAGTTGAGACCATAATTTTTTTCCTGAGCTGTCGCCACGGCTTGTTTCCTTGCTGACTGAGACTAATATTAGGCAATGGGGCATGATATTTCAAATAAATTCATCCGCCCGCACGGGTCTTGCCTTGTATCTGATCCTCGCGCCTTTGGCTTGCATGGGGGGTTTGTCGGGTGCTAGAGGTTTGGTAACGGAATATTGCAGAATTGAAGGGGGCCGGAACATATGGCCGATTATCCGAGCAGCTTTGACAAAGAAGACCTGCTGAAATGCGCTAAGGGCGAGCTTTTTGGCCCCGGCAATGCGCAACTGCCCGAGCCGCCGATGCTGATGATGGATCGGATCACCGAGATCAGTGGCGATGGTGGTGAGCATGGCAAGGGTCATGTGGTGGCGGAGTTTGATATAACGCCCGACCTTTGGTTTTTTGACTGCCATTTTCCCGGCAATCCGATCATGCCCGGCTGTCTGGGCCTTGATGGCCTATGGCAACTTACCGGTTTCAATCTGGGCTGGCGCGGCTGGCAGGGGCGCGGTTATGCGCTGGGTGTAGGCGAGGTACGCCTGAGGGGCATGGTGCGGCCCGATCGCAAGATGCTGACATATTACGTTGATTTCACCAAAGCCCTGCAAACCCGCCGGTTGACCATGGGCGTGGCCAATGGCCGGGTTGAGGCCGATGGCGAGGTGATCTATCAGGTCAAAGACCTGCGGGTTGCCCTGTCGGAAAATTAAAGCTGTCGGAAAATTAAGGCTGTCGGAAAATTAAGGCTGCCAGAAAACCAGTTCAAAGATCAAAGGAGATCCCCATGCGTCGTGTTGTTGTCACCGGAATGGGCATTGTTTCAAGCATTGGTAACGATGTAGATGAGGCGCTTGAGGCCCTGAAGGCGGGGCGCTCGGGGATCACGGCGCGGCAGCCGATGATTGATCACGGCTTTCGCAGTCAGGTGGCCGGGGCGGTGGATATTGATATCACCGAGCATGTTGAGAAACGCACTTTGCGTTTCATGGGGCCGGGGGCGGCTTATGCTCATATCGCCATGGGGCAGGCGATTGCCGATGCCGGGCTGGAAGAAGGTGATATTGTCAATCCGCGCACCGGTTTGGTGGCCGGCTCGGGTGGGCCATCGACAAGTGCGATGCTGGTGGCGCATCAGACGGTGCTGGAAAAAGGCGCGCCCAAGCGGATTGGGCCTTTTGCGGTGCCCAAATGCATGAGTTCGACGATTTCGGCCAATCTGGCCACGGCCTATAAAATCAAGGGCATCAATTATTCGATCACCTCGGCCTGTTCCACCTCGCTGCATTGCATCGGCAACGCGGCTGAGCAGATCATGATGGGCAAGCAGGATGTGATGTTTGCCGGGGGTGGGGAAGAACTGGACTGGACGCTGTCGTGCCTGTTTGACGCCATGGGCGCGATGAGCAGCAAGTTTAACGATACGCCGGAAAAGGCCTCACGCGCGTTTGACGCGGATCGTGATGGGTTTGTCATCTCGGGCGGTGGCGGCATTATCGTGCTGGAAGAGTTGGAACATGCGCTGGCACGCGGGGCCAAGATTTATGCCGAAGTAACCGGCTATGCCGCCACGTCGGACGGCCATGATATGGTGGCCCCCTCAGGCGAGGGCGGCGAGCGCGCCATGCGGCTGGCGCTGTCGCAACTGCCGGAAGGGCGCAAGGTGGGGTATATCAATGCCCATGGCACCTCGACCCCGGTGGGCGATGTGGGGGAAGTGGAGGCGGTGCGGCGGATATTTGGCTCGGGCAATGTGCCGCCGATCAGTTCAACCAAATCCATGACCGGCCACGCGCAGGGCGCTACAGGCGCGCTGGAGACAATATATTGCCTGCTGGCATTGGAACATGATTTCATCATTCCCTCGATCAATGTCGATACGCTTGATCCGGCGATTGAGCCGGGTGAGATAGCCACCAAACGGGTGGATAATGCGGGCCTCGATACGGTAATGACCAACAGCTTTGGCTTTGGTGGCACAAACGGCTCAATGCTTTTGAGCAAATATAACGGGTGACAGGCTTATGACGAATGCATTGCAAGGAAAACGCGGCCTGATCATGGGGGTGGCCAATGACCGCTCTATTGCTTGGGGGATCGCACGCGCGATGCACGGGGCGGGGGCCGAATTGGCGTTTTCCTATCAGGGTGCGGCCTTTGGCAAGCGGGTTGAGCCGCTGGCGGCATCACTTGATTCCAACATTTTGCTGGATGTGGATGTCAGTGATGACGCCTCGATTGAGGCGGCTTTCAAGACGCTTGGGCAAACCTGGCCGACAATAGATTTTGTGGTGCATGCGATTGCCTATTCCGACAAATCCGAGCTTTCGGGGCGGTTTTTGAATACCAGCCGGCAAAATTTCAAACACTCATTGGATATATCGGCCTATTCCTTTATCGAAGTGGCGCGCCGTGCCTATCCGATGATGCAGGAAAATGGCGGCACGCTGTTGACCATGACCTATCAAGGCTCAAACCGGGTGGTGCCAAATTACAATGTCATGGGCGTGGCCAAGGCGGCACTTGAGGCGACAACCCGTTATCTGGCCAATGATCTGGGGCCGGATGGCATTCGCGTCAATGCCATATCACCGGGGCCGATGAAAACCCTGGCCGGGGCAGTTATTGGCGGTGCGCGCAAAACTTTCAAGCACACCGATCAGAACGCGCCCTTGCGCAGCAACGCCACGCTTGAGGCCATCGGCGGCACGGCGGTTTATCTGGTCTCGGAGGCCGGGGCCTGTACCACGGGCGAAATTATCCATGTGGATGGCGGCTATCATGTGCTTGGAATGCCGCAGGCGGAAAATCTGTAAGGCGGGATTTTGCCTCATAATTCTTGAATTGAAAGCAGTTTAACGCGAAAAAGCGCCGAGATAGTCATGCTTATTCGTAGTTAATTGTTTCCTAATTGAAAACAATGTATCTTTCGATTCGTGAACAATGCTGCCAAACCACCACAGGCTTGCCTAAAAGCTGCCTAAAATGCCGGGTAAATTGTACCTATGACCTATACATTTAATAATCATACCCCAACACTTACGAAAGCGCAGTTGCGTTCGGCCCTCATTCAAGGGCGTGCGGCGGCAGCCCGGAAATGTGCCCGGCTTGTTTTAGGTGCAATTGTGTTAGTAACAAGTGGTGCGGTTTTCGTTGATCCTGAGCTTGGTCAGGGGATGCGCGCCAGCGTGTCTTCTATGATTTCAGGGTTCGACATCGCAACAGATGATCTGAACGGTGCCGGAAAATATGTTCAGTCAACCATCGCGATGCTGGATTACTGAGCGCTCATTGCGGCCAATTCAAGCGGCTAAAACCATTGTCCTGGCTCCATCAGGCCCAGATCAAGCAACTGTTTTGAGTGCCATTCAAAGCGTGTGGAATTGCGCCACTCGAAGCTATGAATATCAAAGCTTGAGCCCGGATTGCGTTTAAGCGCCTTTGCGGTGCGAAAGGATGCAATCGCCGTGGACAGGCTGTGATGCCAGGGACAGGCATAGGTGTTGTATTCCTCATCATTGAAGATGTGGTTTTCCAGCAGCTTCAACCCCGGCTTGGATTTGAACAGGGCGACCCGGTCAATCCTGCGCCGGGCGGGTGGGATATGCTCTTCATAGCGCCAGCGCAGCCCGCCATAAAAATCCAGTTGCCGCTCTTTCGGGGGGTCGTCATTGCCTGCATCATTGCGGGCCAGCGCATAATACCCCGATCTGTCAAGATAGGCCTCATCAATTGAGATGGCATCAGGGTGCGCCGCAAGATCGCGCGCATAAAGGTCAATCACATAAGACAGCATGGCATCGCGGCGCTCTTCGGCCTGAAACGCCAGCATTTCACCAATGCTGCGGCTTTCGCAAAACGGAAAGAAAAGATATTCGGCGTTAAAGCAGTAATACATCCAACGTCCCGGTGCGGCGTCAATCATTGCATTCACCGCCGCCCTGTAATTGTCGCCGTCCGCCATATCGAAAGGGATGCGCTGCACCTGTCCTGCCACATCATCGGGCAGATTAAACGCCTCGGGCATGAATACCAGCACCTGAGCAAAGCCAAGGTCAAGGTGATGCCGGATGGTGCTGCCAATCTCGGCCTGATCTTCAATGAATATCATCGCAAGCGGCCCGTCTGACAGCGCCTTGCCGGTGCTTCGCAGGATATTATTTTTGAGTTTTTGCTGCATGTTGGTCCATATTGTTTTGCCGCCTAAATTCCGCCATATCCGCGCGCATTGCAAGAGGCCCAAGTTCTGATGTAGTCAGGCCTTTGAAATCGGTCTCCGGAGCCTTGTCAGATGTCCACGCCCAAAAAGCTATATATCAAAACCTATGGCTGTCAGATGAACGTCTACGACAGCGAGCGCATGGCCGAGGCAATGGGCGGCGCGGGCTATGAGCAAACTGACACCCCCGAGGGTGCCGATATGATCTTGCTCAACACCTGCCATATCCGCGAAAAGGCC
>CAZZKL010000078.1:0-14347 GCA_964655135.1 uncultured Roseovarius sp.
CGTCCAAGACAGGCCCTGACCGTGGGTGACGACGCCGACCTCTTTGCCCTCGGCCTCCAAAATCGGGCCTTGCTCAATGTGCAGCTCAAACATCGCGTGCATTTTGCGCGCCCCCACCGGCTCATCGCCTTTCCAGCCGATGCGCTCCAGTTCATCGCCGAATTTCTTGCCGTCGGCGTCGGTCCGCGACTTGGCGTAATCTTCGGTAAGGACACCGGCAAACACGCCCGAGGCGAGCATGGCAGGGGCAAACCGCGTGCCTTCCTCGTTGGTCCAGTTGGTGACCACGATGGGGTGTTTGGTGCTTATGTCGAGATCATTGAGGGTGCGGATAATCTCAAGCCCGCCCAAGACGCCCAAAACGCCGTCATATTTGCCGCCTGTGGGTTGCGTGTCGAGGTGCGAGCCGACATAGACCGGCAGCGCGTCGGGATCAGTGCCCTCACGGCGGGCAAACATGTTGCCCATGGTGTCCAGGCCCATGGTCAGGCCCGCAGCCTCGCACCAGGATTGGAACAGTTTACGGCCCTCACCGTCTTCATCCGTGAGGGTCTGACGGTTGTTGCCGCCCGCCACGCCGGGGCCGATTTTGGCCATTTCCATCAGGCTGTCCCATAGACGGTCGCCGTTGATCTTCAGGTTCTCACCAGGTGCAGCCATTTCAATTTTCCCCCTGTTAGCCGGTCAGCAATCGCTTGCAATCGGGTATATCCTGACCGTATGGTCAAGATGAGAGCACCATATCCTGACCATTTGGTCAAGAAAATTCTGAAAGTATTTGCACATGGCCCGGGCCGCGAGACCGCTGAGTAAGAAGGAAATCCGTGAGGGCAATGAGCGGTTAATCCTGCAGGCGGCGGAAAAAGTCTTTGCGGAGGCGGGGTTTGGCGGGGCGACGATGCAGTTGATCGCTGATCTGGCGGGGCTGCCCAAGGCCAATTTGCATTATTATTTCCCCACCAAGGAATCGCTTTACCGGCAGGTGGTTCAGGGGATTTTTCAGGACTGGCTGAAGGCGGCAGATGTGTTTGATGCGGCCCCCGGCCCGGTTGAAGGGATCGGCGCTTATATCGACGCCAAGATGGAGATCAGCCGCAAGCATCCCGCCGGATCAAAAGTTTGGGCGTCGGAGGTGATGCACCGCGCGCCGGTTATTCAGGATTATCTGGAGACCACCCTGACGGAATGGACCGAGGGGCGCATGGCGGTGATTCAGCGCTGGATAGATGCCGGGCAGATGGATGCGATTGATCCGCGTCACCTGCTCTATATGCTTTGGGCCACGACGCAGCATTATGCCGATTTTGGCCACCAGATTGAGACGCTGAACGGTGGCAAGCCGCTTACGGATGCGCAGTGGGAGGCGGCCAAGGCTTCGGTCAAAACCATCATCCTGCGCGGCATTGGCGCGATTGATAAAGCGTAAATATGCCCGAAACTTTCCCCGACCTTTCCAAGTTTGAAAAAATGCCGCATGGTGAATTTGGTATGTATGGCATCAGGACAGGCAATGAGTGACGCGCAACCCGTGAAGAAATCCAGCCGTATCCAGTTGCGCAATCGCAACCTGATATTGGACGCCGCTTTGGAGGTGTTTTCAAAGCATGGCTATCGCGGGGCGACACTGGATCAGATCGCTGAGGCGTCGGGGCTGAGCAAGCCAAATATCTTGTATTATTTCGCGGGTAAGGAAGACATCCATGTGACGCTGCTTAATCAGTTGATGGATACCTGGCTTGATCCGTTGCGGGCGATGAACCCCGACGGCGAGCCGCTGGAAGAGGTGCTGAAATATGTACGCAAAAAGCTGGAAATGGCGCGAGAGTTTCCCCGTGAAAGCCGCCTCTTTGCCAATGAGATTTTGCAGGGCGCGCCGCGTATGGGGCCGCATCTTGAGGGGGATTTGCGGCCATTGGTGGATGAAAAAGCCCGGCTGATTGAGGGTTGGATGCAGGCCGGGAAACTGGCGGCGACGGACCCGCGCCATTTGATTTTTTCGATCTGGGCCACGACGCAGCATTATGCCGATTTTGAAGCGCAGGTGCGGGTGTTGATGCGGGACGAGCCGGTTTATGAAGCGGCGTCTGAGCATGTTGAGACCCTGTTTCGGCGGTTGCTAACGCCGTGAATGGTGCGGGGTAACACCCGCCTGCCGCGTTGGGCTGACGTCGGGCCAAGCGTGGGTTTCACCCACCCTACATAAACATCACCCGCCGGTGAGCCTTGCCAATGTGTAGGGCGGCCAGAGGATGGCGCGCCTAAGCCGCCCCAAAGGGAAGCGCTTGGGTGGGGTTTGCATGATCTTTGGATAAGCCAGGCGCGGCGGTTTATCCTGTGCCAGATCGGCCAGAAGCGCACCGGCATAGCTGCCCATGGCGACGCCGTTGCCGTGGTAGGACAGCGCGGTAAAGGCACCGGGCATTTCGGGGATGGGGCCTGCGAAGGGCGTAAGATCGCGCGAGATGGAAAGCAGGCCGTTCCAGCTATAAGGCGTGTCCACATGGGACCATGCCGGGAACATGCGTTCAAAATGCGCCCGAATGGTCCGGTGCATGGCTACCTGGGAGCGCGGCGATGAGATCAGCCCGCCGCGCATGCCAAAAAGGAATTGCCGGTTTGGCATCAGCCGGAAGTAATGCATGAAAAACCGGTCGTCATACGACATCTGCGCGGTGGTCCAGCCTTGGGCGGCAAGCTCATCGGTGCTGAGCGGGCGGGTGACGATGACGTTGGATTGGGTCGGCAGGTAGCGCCCGCGCATCCAACCGGGCAGATCATCCGAGGAATAACCATTGGTGGCCACGATCAGGCGGTTGCAGGTGATTTTCGCGTCAGGGGTTTGAAGGGTGAAACCGCCGCTTTGGTCAATCCGCTGCACCGGGGAGTGGCCAAAAATCCGAGCGCCCGCCTGCAGTGCTGCGCGAGCCAGACCAAGAGTGTATTTCATCGGGTTGAGGCCAAAGCCGATGGGAATTGTCAGCCCGCCTAGGAACGGGCCTTTCATGCCGTTTGCCGCAAGCTCGGAGGCCGGGATCAGGTGAGGCGTGACACCGTAATCGGCTTCGGCCTCAATCGCGTGGGCCTCAAACCCGCGCAGGGCTTTGGGGCTGTGGGCAAAGATGGTTTCGCCGTTTGAATGGGTGTCGGCCTGAATTGCGTGGGTTTTGATCAGCGCGGCGACCAGATCAACCGCCTGTTTTTCGCTGCTGCGAAATTCGCGGCGGGCGGCCTCGCCGTGGAGTTGTTTGAGCATTGTATTTGAGGCCGCCGAGCCGCCAAGGCAGCAAAACCCGCCGTTGCGGCCCGACGCCCCCCAGCCGGGGGTTTGGGCGTCAAGCACGATGCAATCAACTCCGTCGCGGGCCAGATGCAACGCCGCTGAAAGGCCGGTGAAGCCCGCGCCGATGAGGACGATGTCACAATAGAGGTTGCCTGTGGCCGTTGGGGTTGGCTCGGCTGTGACAGTATCCGGCCAATAGCATTTTGCGCGCGGGCCTTCCCCATAGGCGAAACCGGGGTAGATGCGTTTCATGTTTTAATAGCGGCGCGTTCTTCGGCTTGTTGGCGCAAGGCGTTGCGTTTGGTGATGAGTGAGGCAGTGATCACGCCAACGGTGACGATTGAGATCATGATGGTTGAGAGCGCGTTGATCTCGGGGCTGACGCCTAGGCGCACGGCGGACCAAATTTTGATCGGCAAAGTGGTGGCCCCCGGCCCGGTGGTGAAGCTTGAGATCACCAGATCATCGAGGCTGAGGGTGAAGGCCAACAGCCAGCCCGAAATCACCGCAGGGGCGATAATCGGCAGGGTGACAAGGCGAAAGGCGCTGAATTGTGAGCAACCCAGATCAAGCGCCGCCTCTTCCAGCGATCGGTCGAATGTGGCCAGACGCGATGAGACCACAACCGAGACATAGCACATCGAAAATGTGGCATGGGCGAGGACCACGGTGAATATGCCCCGGTCGAGGCCGATACCGATAAAGAGCAGCAATAGAGACAGGCCGGTGATCACATCGGGCATCACCAGTGGCGCATAGATCATGCCGGAAAACACCGTGCGCCCCATGAAGCGCCCGGTGCGGATCAGCACAAGTGCCGCCATAGTGCCCAGAATTGTGGCGATGGTCGAGGAAATAACCGCCACCCGCAGCGTCACCCATGCGGCATCGAGAAAGGCCTCGTTATGCATCAATGTGCCGTACCATTTGGTGGAAAATCCGGCCCAGACGGTCACCAGTTTTGAGGAATTGAAGCTGTAGAAAATCAGCAGCAGCATCGGCAGATAAAGAAAGGCAAAGCCAAAGGTCAGGGCGGTGGTGTTGAACCATGTCAGGCGTCTCATCCGTCGGCCTCCCGCTGTTTTTGCTCATTGCGCTGGAACAGGATGATCGGGATGATCAGCAGCAGCAGCAGGACCACCGCCACGGCGCTGGCCACGGGCCAATCGCGGTTGCTAAAGAATTCCTCCCACAGGACTTTGCCGATCATCAGGGTTTTGGAACCGCCCAAGAGCGAGGGGATAACAAATTCTCCCAAGGCCGGGATGAACACCAGAAAACACCCGGCGATGATGCCGTTTTTGGATAGCGGCACCGTGACCAGCCAAAAGGCGGTGAGGCGTGAACAGCCCAGATCTTCGGCGGCTTCCAGCAGCGAGCCATCAAGCCGTTCAAGCGCCGAATAAACCGGCAGGATCATGAACGGCAGATAGGTGTAGACGATGCCGATATAAACGGCGGTGTTGGTGTTGAGGATATGCAGCGGCTCGGAAATGAGGCCGATGCCGAGCAGGAGCTGATTGAGATAGCCGTCATTGCTTAAAATCCCGATCCACGCATAGACCCGGATCAGAAAGCTGGTCCAGAACGGCAAGATCACCAGCATCATCAAGGTGGGCCGCCAGTGATCCGGGGCGTTGGCCATGCTGTAGGCGATGGGATAGCCGACCAGAAGCGTCAGAACGGTTGAGATGAAGGCGATTTTGGCCGAGGAGACATAGGCCTTCCAGTAAAGATCATCACTGGTCAGGAAGGCGAAATTTTCAAAATCCAGATCGGCGAAAAAGTCTTTGATCCCTTGCCAGCCAGCACCAAGATCAAGCTGTGGGGTGTAGGGCGGAATGGAAAGCGCGATGTCGCTGAGGCTGATCTTGAAGACAATCAGGAACGGCACCAAAAAGAGCGCCAAAAGCCAGATATACGGCACAAGGATAAGGACGGCGCGGCGCATATCCTACCCCGCCAACAGAACACCGGCGGTGTCTGTCCATGAAAGCCAAACCTGATCATTCCAGGTGAATGTCCGGCGCGACAGGCGGCGGGTGTTGGCGGTTTGGGTTTTGACGATCTGACCATTGGATAGCTCAACATGATAGGTTGAGATATTGCCCAGATAGGCGATGTCGAGGATTTTGCCCTGCAAGGCATTGGCGGCGCTTTCAGGCTTATCGGCCGAGATGGCAATCTTTTCCGGGCGAATGGCCAGATGGCAGGCCTGACCCGGCGAAAGCGCGGTATCGGATTTTGAACGCAAGGCCGGCTGCCCTTCGGCAAAGCTAATGTCATAGCCGCCGTCGCGGGGGCTGGCGGTGCCTGCTAAAATCGTAACATCGCCAATGAAATCAGCCACATAAACGCTGCTTGGTGTCTCATAAATCCGTGCAGGCGTATCGGCCTGAACAATATGGCCGTGGTCCATCACGGCAACGCGGGAGGCGACGGTCATGGCCTCTTCCTGATCATGGGTGACGATCACAAAGGTGGTGCCGGTTTTTTCTTGAATGTCCATCAGCTCAAACTGGGTATCCTGGCGCAATTTGGCGTCAAGCGCGCCCATCGGCTCATCCAGCAATAGCAGCTTGGGGGCCTTGGCAAGCGAGCGCGCAAGCGCCACCCGTTGCCGTTGACCGCCCGAGATTTGATGCGGTTTGCGTTGGGCAAACTGCTCAAGCCGGGTGAGTTTCAGCATCTCGTCAACGCGGGCGTCAATATCGGGTTTGGGCATTTTATCGCGCTTGAGGCCAAAGGCGATGTTTTCCCACACGGAAAGATGCGGGAACAAGGCGTAGGATTGAAACATCATATTGACGGCGCGCTTGTTGGGCGGAATTGGCGCGATGTCTTCACCCGCCAGAAGAATGGTGCCCTCCGTCGGGGCCTCAAACCCCGCAAGCATCCGCATCAAGGTGGTTTTGCCACAGCCTGAGGGGCCAAGAAGGGCAAAAAACTCTTGCGCGTAGATGTCAAAGGATTGGTTGTCGATGGCGACGAAATCACCAAACCGCTTGGTGACGTTTTGAAACTGAATCAGTGGTTTCTCATTTGGATCATTCCACGGCTCAAATATTTTTTCGCTCATACCCGCCCCCCCGGCTTTATGGAAAAAACCCGCGCAGGATGATCTGCGCGGGTCTGATGATCAGGCTCAGGTGCCCGATTTGATCCGGGTCCACATCCGGGTGACAAGCCGCTGCACCTTGGCGCTATAGGGCGTGGTTGTGTAGAGGTTCTTGACGGTCTCCGCGTTGGGATAAACCGCCGGATCACCAATCACATCCTCAATCAGAAACTCCTGCGAGGCCTTGTTGCCATTGGCGTAATAGACATAGTTCGACGCCGCCGCGATATTTTGCGCATCCATGATGAAATTGAGGAATTTATGCGCGCCGTCAGGATTTGGGGCGTCGACGGGGATGGCCATCATATCAAACCACATCAGCGCGCCCTCGACGGGCGCGTTATAGGCCAGCTCAACCCCGTTATCGGCCTCCCATGCGCGGTCGCGCGCCTGAAGCACATCGCCGGACCAGCCGAACGCCACGCAAATATCGCCATTGGCCAGCGCATTGATATATTCCGAGCTGTGGAATTTTTGCACATAGGGGCGGACGGCAGACAGCACCGGCTCGGCCTTGGCGATGATATCCGGGTCCTGGCTGTCAGGGTCTTCGCCGATATATTTCAGCGCCGCCGGGATCAGTTCGGTCGGGGCGTCAAGGAATTGCACGCCGCAAGCGGCCAGTTTTTCCATATTGGCCGGATCAAAGATCAGCGCCAGCGAATCAATCGGCGCATCCTTGCCCAGCACTTCGGCGACTTTGCCGGTGTTCACGCCAATGCCGGTGGTGCCCCACATATAGTTGATGGCATATTCATTGCCGGGGTCATATTTTGCTGTGCGCGCCTCAATGGCGTCCCACATGTTGACCAGATTTGGCAGTTTGGATTTGTCCAGTTTCTGAAATGCGCCGGCGCTGATTTGCCGTTGCAGGAAGGTGCCCGAGGGCACAACCACATCATAACCCGAGCCGCCCGCCAGCATTTTGGTTTCCAGAACCTCGTTGCTGTCGAACACGTCATAGATCAGGTTGATGCCGGTCTCATCCTCAAACTTTTGCAGTAAAGCCTCGTCGATGTAATCGGACCAGTTGTAAACCCGCACCTCTTCAGCAGAGGCGGCAAGCGTGGACAGCGCCAATGCGGCGGCTGTACTCAGAATCAGTTTTTTCATGTTTTTCTCCCGTTGGTCGGCAAGTTGGCTGCCGTGTGCGCGGATTTGATCAAATTTTTCCGGCTTTGGCAATATGGTAATGTTTTCACGCACGCGCTAAGCTGGCAAGGAAAACAACATGAGCCGGGCAATTAAGTTTTTAAAGGATGAATCAGACAGTGCAAAAAATCAGGACGCGCCAAGGCACCACAGGCCGATTGCCGGCGCATGAGGTAATCTACCGGCAACTGCGTGATCTGGTGCTCTACGGCGATCTGGCCCCGGGGCAGGCGGTGACCATTCAGGGGCTGACCGGCAGGCTGGGCGCAGGCATGACCCCGGTGCGCGAGGCCATCCGCCGGATGATCGCCGAGGGGGCGCTGGAATTTCAGGGCAACAGGCGGGTCTCTGTGCCGCAGTTAAGCGCCGATAATATCAGCGAATTAATCTTTGCCCGTCAATGGCTTGAGCCGCATTTGACCCTGCGCGCCACCCCCCGCGCCAGCCTGGATGATCTGGAGGATCTGACGCAGATGGATATGGCGCTGGACACGGCGATTTCGACCGGTGATTTGCGCGCATATCTGGAGCTGAATTACGGCTTTCACCAGCGGATTTATGGCATTGCCGGCGCGCCCATTCTGGCGGAACTGGCCGAGGGGTTATGGCTTAGGTTCGGGCCGTCATTGCGGGTGGTCTGCGGCCGCATGGGCACGCAGAACCTGCCCGACAAACACAAAGAGCTGTTGATGGCCATGCGCGCGCGCGACGGTGAGGCCGCCGCACGGGCCGCGCGTGAGGATGCGATACAGGGAATGGAGCAGGTGCGGGTGTGTCTGGAAGTTTCCGAGGCCGGGCACTGATTCGATTGACACTGCAAAATTTGATCATATTCTGGAGAGAGCATTGGCATCGCTGCCAACCACCCGGAATTTTGATCAACAGAAGGCGCCGTCATGACCGCAATCACCAACCATATGCCCACCGCTGAATTGCAGGCGCTTGACGCCGCGCATCACATGCATCCCTTCACCAATAATACCGAGCTGGCCGGGAAAGGCGCGCGTATCATCACCCGCGCGAGGGGCGTGACGCTGACCGATAGCGAAGGCCACGATATTTTGGATGCCATGGCGGGGCTGTGGTGTGTCAATATCGGCTATGGCCGTGACGAGCTGGCCGAGGCGGCGGCGCGGCAGATGAAAGAGCTGCCGTATTACAACACGTTTTTCCAGACCACCCATGTGCCCGCGATTGCGCTGTCGGCCAAGCTGGCGGAACTGGCTCCGGGGGATTTGAACCATGTGTTTTTCGCCAGCTCAGGATCGGAAGCCAATGACACCAATATCCGTCTGGCGCGCACTTATTGGGCCGAGCTGGATAAGCCTGACAAGAAGGTGATCATCGCCCGCAAGAACGGCTATCATGGCTCAAGCGTGGGATCCGCGTCGCTGGGCGGGATGACGGCGATGCACGCCCATGGTGGCCTGCCGATTGAAGATATTCACCACATTGATCAGCCCTATTGGTACGGCGAGGGCGGCGAGAAAAGCCCCGAGGAATTTGGGTTTGAACGGGCGCAGGCGCTGGAACAGGCGATTAATCAGCTGGGCGAAGACCGGGTTGCCGCATTTATTGCCGAGCCGGTACAGGGCGCGGGCGGGGTGATCATTCCGCCATCAACATACTGGCCGGAAATTCAGCGGATATGCGACAAGTATGAGATATTGCTGATTGCCGATGAGGTGATCTGTGGCTTTGGCCGCACAGGTAAATGGTTTGGCTCGCAGGTCTTCAACATCCGGCCCGATATTATGACCATCGCCAAGGGGTTAAGCTCGGGCTATCTGCCAATCGGTGGCTCGATGGTGACCGATGCGGTGGCCGAGGTGATGGATGCCTGTGAGTTTGCCCATGGCTATACCTATTCGGGGCATCCGGTGTCTTGCGCGGTGGCGCTGGAGAATTTGCGGATCATGCAAGAGGAAGGCATTGTGGGTCAGGTGGCAGCCGAGACCGGGCCTTATTTGCAGCAAAAATGGCAGTCGCTGGCGGATCACCCGCTGGTGGGCGAGGCGGTGATTGTGGGCATGATGGGCTCGATTGCGCTGACGCCGGACAAATCCGCGCGGGCGGGGTTTGCCTCAGATCCGGGCATTGCCGGGGGTATCTGTCGTGACCGGTGTTTTGACAACGCTTTGGTGATGCGGGCGGTGGGCGACCGGATGGTGATTTCGCCGCCTTTGGTGATTACAAAACCTGAGATTGATAGCTTGGTTGAACGGGCGTGGAAAGCGCTGGATCAGACCCATGCGAAACTGCAGGCCGAGGGGTTGATGCAGGTGGCAAGCTGACAGGGGCCGTCAGGTACGGCTGATATGAGGGTTGACCTTCGGGCAACGTGCCCCAAAAGTGCGCCGGTGCTTTGAGGGGGAAATCCATGCAGCCGACACTTGCCGATATTCACGCCGCCGCCAATGTGATCCGGGGCGTGGCCGATCATACGCCGCTGGTGCCATCGCCGTTCATGTCGGACCGGGCGGGGGTGGAATTTTTACTGAAGCTGGAAAATATGCAACCCATCGGTGCGTTCAAACTGCGCGGCGCGGTGACTGCGGTGGCAAGCCTCAAAAAGACCAAAGGCGTGGTCTGTTGTTCCAGCGGCAATCACGGGCGCGGCGTGGCCTATGCCGCCCGCGCGCGGGGCCTGCGGGCGGTGGTTTGCATGTCGTCGCTGGTGCCCAAAACCAAGATCGACGGGATCAAGGCGCTGGGGGCTGAGGTGGTGATTTTCGGCACTTCGCAGGACGAGGCACAGGTGGAGGTTGAACGCCTTGTGGCCGAGGAGGGCCTGATTGAATTATCGCCGTTTGATGATCCCTTGGTGATTGCGGGCCAAGGCACCATCGGGCTTGAGATGCTGGCGGCGCGGCCTGATCTTGAGACGCTGCTTATTCCGCTTTCAGGCGGCGGTCTGGCGGCGGGGGTGGCCTGTGCGGCGCGCGCGATCAGCCCCGGTATCCGGCTGGTGGGCCTCACCATGGACCGGGGGGCGGCGATGCATGAAAGCCTGAAAGCCGGGCATATCGTTGAGGTCAATGAGCGGCCCTCATTGGCGGATGCCTTGGGCGGTGGCATTGGCGCGGATAACAAATATTCATACCCGATGTGCCGGAATTTGCTGGATGAGACCGTGCTGGTAACCGAGCAGGAAATTTACCACGCCATGCAGGCGCTGTTTTTTGAAGACGCGATTGTGGCCGAAGGCGGCAGCGTGGTGGGGGTGGCGGCGGTGCTGAGCGGTAAGGTGGCAGTCGCCGGCCCCACGGCCACGGTGATCACCGGGCGCAACCTGAATATGCAGATGTTTGCCCGTATTATCGCCGGGCAGGATGTAACGCTGGGTGAGTCGGTGATTAGTGGTGCGCCTTATAAGCGCAAACTATAGCAGGCCCAAATTCCGGCACGATCATTTCCGCCTAAAATGTCGGTTATTGCCTGATAAGTGTCGCGAATCTTTCAAAAAGTGCCGCGCTCGGGTTGCATCAACCGGGGTTTAGCGTATTAAATTGTGCCAAACGTGGACTAACCACGAATAATCATCAGGGGAGCCCGATTTGGCCAAAACAAAAAACAGCGATGCGTTCGTTGAGTTTGAACGAGTGCAAAAAAGCTATGACGGTGAGGTTTTGGTTGTCAAAGACCTGAACCTTTCCTTGCCCAAGGGCGAGTTTCTGACAATGCTGGGGCCATCGGGATCGGGCAAGACCACCTGCCTGATGATGCTGGCCGGATTTGAAACTGCCACCCATGGTGATATTCGTCTGGACGGTGTCGAGATCAACAACATCCCGCCGCATAAGCGCGGCATTGGCATGGTATTTCAGAATTACGCCCTGTTCCCGCATATGACCATCGCCGAGAACCTGAGCTTTCCTTTGGAAGTGCGCAAGATGGGCAAATCCGATCGTGAGAAAAAAGTGAAACGCGCGCTTGATATGGTTGAGATGGGCGATTTTGGCGGCCGCCGTCCGGCGCAATTATCCGGCGGGCAGCAACAGCGGGTCGCCTTGGCCCGCGCGCTGGTGTTTGAGCCTGAGCTGGTGCTGATGGACGAGCCTTTGGGCGCATTGGACAAACAACTGCGCGAAAAGATGCAGTTTGAGATCACCCATCTGGCGCATGAGCTGGGCATTACCACGGTTTATGTGACCCACGACCAAACCGAAGCGCTGACCATGTCAGACCGGGTGGCGGTGTTTGAAGATGGCCGCATTCAACAAATCGCGCCGCCTGATAAACTGTATGAAGAGCCCGAAAACAGCTTTGTGGCGCAGTTCATCGGCGAAAACAACACCATGCTGGGCACCGTTAAAGAGATCGAAAAGGGTAAGAATTTGGCGGTGGTCGAGCTTGACGGTGGCGCGTTGATTGACTGCAAGCCGGTCAACGTCAGCGAAGTGGGCGAGCGCACCCGCGTGTCGATCCGGCCCGAGCGGGTTGAGTTCAACAAGGAGCGCCTGCAAAAAGGCGCGCATACGCTGAAGGCCGAGGTGCTGGAATTCATCTATATGGGTGATATTTTCCGCACCCGCCTGAAGGTGGCCGGATTGGACGAATTTGTTGTCAAAACCCGTAACGCGCCGGATCAGGTGCGGCTCAAGCCGGGCGAGATGATTGAGATCGGCTGGTTGCCAGAGGATTGCCGGGCGCTGGATGCGTAACGGCCATTGAATATCGCGCCTTGGACGGGGTGCGATTCACTAAGGGGCAAGGCGTAATCGCCCGTGACGACGCGCCCCGAAATTTTTTAACGGGTAAAACCACTTAGGGAGAATGCTAAATGAAACTTACAAAAACTCTGCTCGCCACAGCGGCTCTGTCCGTTGTTGCTGGTGCGGTTGCAGCCGATGAAATGACCATCGTATCATGGGGCGGCGCTTATTCGAAATCACAGCTCAAGGCCTATGACGAGCCCTATTCGGAATTAACCGGCACCACAATCATTCACGATACCAGCTCGGCCGAAGCCGTGGCCAAACTGCGTGCCATGAACGAAGCTAACAACGTGACATGGGATGTGGTTGACGTGGTCGCCGCTGACGCGATACGCCTGTGTGACGAAGGTCTGGCGATTGAGATTGATCCTGACAAAGATCTGGCTGCGGCCCCTGATGGCACACCGGCATCGGAAGATTTTGGTGATCTGCTGGTCTCAAGCTGCTTCATCCCGCAGATTGTTTATTCAACAACCTTTGGCTATCGCACCGATATGGTGGGTGACACACCGCCGACCAAAATCTGCGATGTGTTCGACCTTGAAAAATACCCGGGCAAGCGCGCCTTAGAGAAGCGCCCGATCAACAACATGGAATGGGCGCTGCTGTGTGACGGTGTTGCCAAGGACAAAGTTTATGAAGTTCTGGGCACTGACGCAGGTCAGGATCAGGCGCTTGCCAAGCTTGATACCATCAAAGACAGCGTAATCTGGTGGTCGGCTGGTGCTGACACGCCGCAGCTTTTGGCGGATGGCGAGGTTGTTATGGGCTCGACCTATAATGGCCGTCTGTTCAGCGTGATCGTTGAGCAAAATCAGCCGGTTGCCATGCTGTGGGACGCGCAAGTGTTTGACCTTGATGGCTGGATCATTCCCGCCGGTCTGAGTGCCGAGCGTCAGGCCCGCGCGCTGGATTATGTCAGGTTTGCCACCGATACGCAGCGCCTTGCGGATCAGACCAAATACATCTCTTACGGCCCGGCGCGTAAATCGTCGGCACCGCTGGTTGGCAAACACGCGGAACTGGGCATCGACATGGCACCGCATATGCCAACCGATCCTGCAAACGCCAAGAACACATTCCTTTATAACTATGAGTTCTGGGCCGATTACCGCGACGATATCGACGCGAAATTCCAAGCGTGGCTGGCCAAATAAGCCCGTTTGATTAAAATTGGCAGGGGCCGTTCATCCGGCCCCTGCCCTGCCCCGGCCAAAAGGCTTCTGAGGGCGATAATAATAATAATAAAAAGACGACGGGGATAAACATGAGTGATACCACAGATACCGGGCCGGTTCTGGCCGCTGATGGCACACCACTGAAGCGCAGCCTTGCGAAGGCGCTAAGGGTGCAGAAAATGCGGGCATTGATGCTGATTGCACCGCTGCTGATTTTTGTTTTGATCTCGTTCATTTTCCCGATTGCAAACATGCTGTTTCGCTCGGTTGAGAATGACATCGTTGAAAAAACCCTGCCCACCACCATTCCGCTGCTGGCGCAATGGGATGCCTCAACCGGAGATCTGCCGGATGAGGCGGTTTATGCCGCCATGGCCCGCGATATGCAGGCTGCGGTGGCCGCCAAGGCACATACCAAGCTGGGTACGCGGCTGAATTACGAAAAAACCGGCATGTCGTCGTTGTTCCGAAAATCCGGCCGCAAGATCAAGAAATGGGATATTGAGGCGGATGCGCCGTTCAAGGAAAAGTTCATCGATATGAACAAAGAATGGGGCAATATTGACGTCTGGAAGACGATTCAGACCTATTCTGGCAAATATACCAATGGTTATTTCCTCAATGCGGTTGATATGCAAAAAACCCCCGATGGGATAAGGGCTCAGCCTGAAAACAAGCGAATTATGATCAAGCTGTTTGTCCGCACGTTGATCATGTCACTGATAATCATGGGGTCGTGCATTTTACTGGGCTATCCGGTGGCGTGGCTGCTGGCCAACCTGCCGCCGCGAAAGTCCAACATGCTGATGATCTTGGTATTGATGCCGTTCTGGACCTCGCTTTTGGAGCGCACAAGCGCCTGGAAGGTGATGCTGCAACAGCAAGGCGTGATCAATGATGT
>CAZZKL010000079.1:0-14059 GCA_964655135.1 uncultured Roseovarius sp.
TAGGGATCACAGCGGGTGCCGATGACGTCATGCACCGAGCCGCCGTATTGATCAATGCCGTACCAGTTCAGCGTGTCTGTGGTGATCGTGGCCATCGGGCGCAGGCTGGGGAAGCTGGACCACAGGCGCGCGCCGGTGGTGACATGGGTGCCGTGCAGGGCGCGGGTTTTGCCGGAGTAGAAGCGCTCAGAAAGGTCACCGGCGTTCCACAGGTTGAGATCGCCGACTTGCGGGCCATCGACCGAGGTGATGCGAAAAAACTGCCCGGCGGGGACGTGGAAACAGGCGGCCTCGCGGGCGGGGATCAGAAGCTCGGCGGTCTTTTGCGCGGTTTGGCGGGCGGCGTGATAGAGGCTCAGATCGGGTTTTGGCAGGGTGTCATTGGGATAGCAGATCACCGGTTTGACCGCTTGGCGGGCTTTTGCGTCAGGGGGGGCGGGTGTCATGATGGCGGGCCTTGTGATTGGTGCGCAGGGATGAGCGTATCGGCATAGGCAAAAAGCGCGGGTTGCCCGCCGGTATGCCAGAATAAAACGCGCCCGGGGCGCAAGGCCGGGGCGGTGGCGATCAGGGCGGCCATGACCTTGCCGGTATAGACCGGATCAAGCAACAGCCCTTCGGCCTGCGCGGTGCGCCGGATTGCGTTTTTGATCTCGGGGGTGATGCGGCCATATCCGGGCGCAAGGGTGTGATCCTCAAGGCGGATGTCATCGGGGGTTGTCGGGTTGGGCATGTCCAGCAGCTTGGCCAGATCGTCAAGGCGCTGTTGGACGCGGGCGGTTTGCCGGGTGCGGTCGCGGCGCACGCAGATGCCGGTGACGGGGGTTTTATCGCCCAATGCGCGCAGGCCAAACAGCAAGCCGCAATGGCTGAGGGCCGAGCCGGAGGCGATGATTATTTCGTCAAATCTCTCGCCCTGTTGGGTCAATTCCAGCGCCGCCGCGACATAGCCTAAAGCGCCGGTGGGCGGCTGATCCGCGGCCAGCGGGATGATGAACGGGGTCTCGCCTTTGGCTTTTAGACCCTCGGCGATGGTGCGCAGGTTGGCGTCGGCCCCGGCCTCATCTTCGCCGTTGGGGTAGCTGTGCAGCGTGGCCCCAAGCAGGTGATCGAGCAGGGCATTGCCATTATGGCGGTGCAGCGGCGTTGGGTTGGGCACGCGCTCTTCCATCTGGATATGACAGCCGATGCCCAATTTGGCGGCCATCGCGGCGGTGGTGCGGGTGAAATTGGATTGTATCGCGCCGGTGATCAGCACTTGGGTGGCGGAGTGCTCTAACGCTTTGCCAAGGTAGAATTCCAGTTGCCGCACTTTGTTGCCGCCCATGGCGATGCCGGTGCAATCGTCGCGTTTTACCCACAAATCAAGGCCAAGTTGCGCGCCAAGATTGGGCATCGGCTCAAGCGGGGTGGGCAGGTGGCCCATGGTCACGCGCGGATGTTTTGACAGTTGTGTTTGCAGGGTCATGATTTATCGCGGGCAAGCGCCGCGACGCGCGCGCCGTAGTTGGCGTAAGAGTGGGTTTGATCCTCGGGCCGGGTACCTTCGGCGGGGTGTGATCCGGGGGCAAGGGCGTAATCGAAATTGATGCCTGTGCCCTCAATTATGCGGTTCATCATATTAAACAGCGCGCAGATTTGTATGGTCTCATAGAGCGCCTCTTCGGACCAACCGGCGTCATAAACGGCTTGCGCGTCGGCGTCCGTAAGGCGGCTGGGCAGGGTGTTGAGCCGGGCGGCATAGGCCAGAAGCGGGCGCAGTTTGTCATCCACCGGGGCGCTGTCGAAATCATTGATCAGGGCGTCGGCGAGGTTTGGGTCAAACCCGAACACCTGACAATAGACCTTGTGGCTGCCGGTGCAGAAAGTGCAGGCATTGAGCGCCGAGACATAGGTGGCGATCAGCTCACGCTCGCCCACCGAAAGCGCACCGGGGCCGCGCAGAAGGCCATCGGAATAGGCCATCAGGGGCTGCACATTGTCGGGGAAAAGCGTGTAGAGATCAGACAGGTGCGCGGGATTGGGCAGGCTGGGGAGGAAGGGCATGTGGGGCCTCGTTTTTGGATAAGGTTGCAGAAAGATACGCTGCTTGCAACATGGAGCATGAGGATCACTCTGGCAGGCAAGGGACAAAGCGCCGTTCATACATGTTGTAGGCTCTATATGTTTCAGCACCAAACTTAGAATTCAGACTTTTAGCTTACTTGTAATTTTACCTGTACTTTATAGGTTTCGCCGATAAGGTATAAAGCTACTGACCTAGTTCATAGAAAGCTATAAAGTGCGGATAGAAGATTTTGAGAACTCGCCAAGTGGTTATCTGGTGCCGACAGTGTATGGGCAAAAAGCCTATGTGCCGCATCCATTACCACCAACCCTTGATCTTGGGAAGATTGCGTTGTGTCTGGCTGAGGCCGGGCAACAATTGGGAGAGCTCAAGGGTGCCTGCCGTCGGCTTATCAACCCATATATCCTGATCCGGCCACTGCAACGGCTTGAGGCGCAAACCTCTTCAGCTATGGAAGACACCTATACAACGGCTGATGATCTGGTCATCACCGAAGCCGGGATTGTACGGTCCCCGACAAGTGAAATGCGTGAAGTAAATAACTATATCACAGCACTTTCGCAGTCGATCAAAGCCCTTGAAAAACTGCCTATTTCCGGGCGATTGCTGAAACAGGCCCATGCATTATTGTTGAAAAATGTAACCCGGGATCGTGGTGTGGATAAACAACCCGGCGAATATGCGCGTGATCAGAATATGATAGGGGCAAGGCCCGTGCGCGACCCGATTGAGCGGCTTGCCAGTGCAAGGTTTATCCCTCCCCCTCCTGCGGAAAAGCAAGATGCGATGGCGGCACTTGAAGCTTATATAAACCGCGAGGATGCCTCTAACGCGGAGTTTTTAATTGATTTGGCATTGGTGCATTACCAGTTTGAAACAATCCACCCTTTTGGTGATGGAAATGGCCGTATCGGGCGGATGCTGTTGTCATTGATGCCAATTGCATCGGGGGTATTGGAAATGCCAGTGCTTTATATGAGCCCCGAACTGGAAGACCAGAAGTCTGATTATATTGACCTTATGTACCGGGTGTCTTCTGAAGGTTGCTGGGAGGATTGGATTGAATTTTTTCTCACAACCCTATGCCGAAGCTGCGAACGAACCATTCGTACAATTGACCAGATTCTTGAACTGAACGAACGGTATCATCAGCAAGCACGCGCAGCCTCTCGCAGCAATAATATTGGCTTATTGGTAGATATACTTTTCGAAACGCCAGCGGTGCAGGTAAGCGATGTTGTCAGGCGGGTAGGGATCTCCGACGCAGCAGCGCGCAATATATTGCGGCAATTGACGCAATTGGGGATATTGCAGGAACTGGAACATTATTATCCGTCAGCCTGGATTGCGACCGAGCTTATTGAAGTTGCCCGGCCATAATGCTTTTTAAACCACCCGCTCGAGCATCATTTTCTTGATATGCACAATCGCCTCGGCCGGGTTCAGGCCCTTGGGGCAGGTTTTGGTGCAGTTCATGATGGTGTGGCAACGGTAAAGCTTGAACGGGTCTTCCAGCTCATCCAGCCGCGCGCCTGTGGCCTCGTCGCGGCTGTCGATGATCCAGCGGTAGGCGTTCAGAAGGGCCGCTGGCCCGAGGTATTTATCGCCGTTCCACCAATAGCTGGGGCAGGAGGTTGAGCATGACGCGCACATCACGCATTCATAAAGCCCGTCCAGCTTTTCACGGTCCTCGATGGATTGCTTCCATTCCTTGGCGGGGCGGTTGGTTTTGGTTTCCAGCCACGGCATGATCGAGGCATGTTGGGCATAGAAATGCGTCAAATCCGGGATCAGATCGCGCACCACCGACATATGCGGCAGGGGATAGATTTTCACGTCGCCCTTGACCTCATCCATGCCGTAAATGCAGGCCAGCGTGTTGATGCCGTCGATATTCATCGCACATGAGCCACAGATGCCTTCACGACACGAGCGGCGGAACGACAGCGTCGGGTCAATCTCATTTTTGATCTTGATCAGCGCGTCCAGAACCATCGGGCCGCAACTGTCCATATCGACATAATAGGTATCAAGCTGCGGGTTTTTGCTGTCATCGGGACTCCAGCGGTAAATCTGGAACTTGCGCAGGTTGGTGGCACCGTCGGGTTTGGGCCATGTTTTGCCCGTGGTCATGCGGGAATTTTTTGGGAGTGTGAGTTGAACCATTATCCTATTTCCTTCTCAACCGCCCAACAGAGCGATGCCGTTTTCGGCAATACATTTCACCGATTGACGACGTCGGGCAATTTCCAGCACCTGTTTGACGGTGGCCTCGGTCACGCCGGTGACGGAGGCCCCGGCGATGTTGACGATCTCATCGGCCGAGGCGGCCTCGATGATGCAATCGGTCACGGGTGCCGCGTTTACGCCGGGATATTGTTGTGCCACCACGCCGTTGACCACCCGTTTCGCCCGGGCTTGTGCAAAGCCGTTGGCGGCATCATTGGCCACTTCACAGCCCGCTAAAATCGTGATTGACAGTATCAGAGCGGTCAGTTTGAGCATTATAAATCCCCATCCAGTGAAGAGCGGACCGTGCTGCCGGATTTCAAGAACTCAATCGCGCGTTGTTGTTGTTCCAAGGTAAGCGTCGGCCAAAGCTCGGCGTCGCCAGGCTGTAATGTGTACTCATCCGGGTAGGGCAGTTTGCCCGCTGCCGTGGGCGGCGCTTTGGGTTTGATGGGCGGTACTTTGTCAGCAACCATGCGCGATTGGATGCATTCCTCAAGCGCTACAGCCTGACCCGTTGTGCCGCCGTTGCCGACATTAACAACCGGATAGCCATTTTGCCGGACGCGGGCCGCGTCAATTGTGTAATTGCCCGAAACCCGGGTCTGGCCGAGGCAAAGCACAAGATAATCGGGCTTGGGCGGCGGCGGGGTGCAGGCCGATAAAATCAACGCGCCCAGTGTTAGCGATGCAGCCGGGTTGAACATGATCCGCATTAGTAAACCCTTACCTTTGGCACGATTTTCTTTAGGTCAATGCCGCCATCAGCGGGTTTGGTCAGCGGTTTTTTATGCACATCGCGGTAGCGCAGTTTAACCTGACCTTTGGCATTTACCGTGGCCAGCGTATGCTTGCGCCACTTTTTGTCGTCGCGGTCGGGGTAATCCTCATGGGCGTGGGCGCCGCGGCTTTCCTTGCGCGCTTCTGCCCCGAAAATGGTGGTTGAGGCATTGGCCATCAGGTTTTCCAATTCCAGCGTTTCCATCAGATCCGTGTTCCAGATCAGCGATTTATCCGTCACCTTGACGTCACGCAGATCACCCCAGATCGCGGTGATTTCCGCGCAGCCCTGTTTGAGGGTCTCACTGGTGCGGAACACGGCGGCATTATCTTGCATCGCATGTTGCATTTTCAGCCGCACTTCGGCGGTCGGGCTGCTGCCGTTGCTGTTTCGCACGCCATCAAACCGGTCGAGAATTTTATCGACCTGTGCTTCCGTGGCTTTGGGCATCGGGGTGTCGGGTTTGATCGTCTCACCGGCGCGGATCGAGGCCGAGCGCCCCAGCACCAGCAAATCCAGCAAAGAATTCGTACCCAAACGATTGGCCCCGTGAAGCGACGCCGAGGCCGCCTCGCCGCAGGCCATCAGGCCGGGCACAATCTTATCGTGATCATCGGCGGTCGGGTTCAGCACCTCACCCCAGTAATTGGTGGGGATACCGCCCATGTTATAGTGGCAGGTCGGCAGTACTGGAATTGGCTCTTTGGTGACATCGACACCGCAGAAAATCCGCGCGCTTTCGGATATGCCGGGCAGGCGCTCATGCAGGGTTTCCGCCGGCAGGTGGCTGAGGTTGAGGTTGATATGATCTTTGCGCGGCCCGACGCCCCGGCCCTCACGGATTTCCAGGGTCATGCAGCGGCTGACAACATCGCGCGAGGCCAGATCTTTGTAGGTGGGGGCATAGCGCTCCATAAAGCGTTCGCCTTCGGAGTTGGTCAGATAGCCACCTTCGCCGCGCGCGCCTTCGGTGATCAAAGGCCCGACGCCGTAAATGCCGGTGGGGTGGAATTGCACGAATTCCATATCCTGCATCGGTAGCCCCGCGCGGGTGACCAGACCAGCGCCATCGCCGGTACAGGTATGCGCCGAGGTGCAGCTAAAATAGGTGCGCCCGGCGCCGCCGGTGGCCAAAACCACGGCCTTGGCGTTGAACACATGCATTGTGCCATCATCCAGCTTCCACGCCACCACGCCCTGACAGGCGCCGTCCTTGGACATGATCAGATCCAGCGCGAAATACTCAACATAAAATTCGGCGTTGTGTTTCAGGGATTGACCGTAAAGCGTGTGCAACATGGCGTGACCGGTGCGGTCAGCGGCGGCACAGGCGCGCGATGTCGGCGGGCCTTCACCAAATTCGGTGGTATGGCCGCCAAACGGGCGCTGATAAATCTTGCCATCCTCGGTGCGTGAAAACGGCATACCGTAATGCTCAAGCTCATAAACCGCGCGCGGGGCTTCGCGGGTGACATATTCGATGGTGTCATTATCCCCCAACCAGTCCGAGCCCTTGATGGTGTCGTACATATGCCATTGCCAATTATCCGGCCCCATATTGCCCAAGCTTGCGGCAACCCCGCCCTGCGCCGCAACCGTATGGCTCCGGGTTGGGAAAACCTTGGTGACACAAGCGGTTTTCAGCCCCTGTTCGGCCATGCCCAGCGTGGCCCTGAGGCCCGCGCCACCGGCACCAACCACCACAACATCATAATCGTGGGTCTCGTATTCATAAGCAGCCATTATTCAATTCCCTCACAGCGCGAGTTTTACAAGGGCATAAAGCCCCGTGGCGGTCATGCCATAGATCAAGGCGACAAGCAGCATGATCAGAACCTTGCGCATTGATCCGTGGGTGTAATCCTCAAGCATTACTATCGCACCCTTTTGGAAATGCTGTAGCCCAACCACCAGCACCAGACCGGTCAGGATGACCGGCAGGGGCCGCGAGAAGGTGGCCAGCACCTCCTCATAGGTGCCGCCGATGGCGCGGCCGATGACAAACAAAAACACCGGCACAATCAGCGCCAGACCGAATGAGCTTACCTTCATATACCAAAAATGTTCGGTGCCGGTATGGGCAGAGCCTTTGCCTTCGGCGCGTTTGCGGGCGGTCAGATAACGCATGATTTGCTCCCTCAGACCAGAATAAGCGTGAAAATCGTCAACACGACCGAGCCAATGACAACCGCCCAGCCAATTTTTTCAGCGGTGGCAATATCCATCCCCTTGCCGGTGTCGAAATAGAGATGCCGGATGCCCGCAAGGTAATGATACCACATCGCCCAAAGTGACAGCGTCAGGATCAGATCCCCAAACCATGAGGTGATCACCGCATTGGCCACCGCAAAATATTCCGCCGATGTGGCCGCCGCCAAAAGCCACCAGACGATCAGCACCGCCGCCACGATCAGCGCATTACCAGTGATCCGCGTCAGGATCGAGGTGATCGAGGTCAGTTGCGGACGGTAGATTGTCAGGTGAGGTGAAAGCGGGCGTGTCGCCGGGTCAACTTCAGCCATGGTCATTCCTCTTTGTCTTTACCGTAGTATAGAGCGCCCCTTTGCATAGAGCCAAGCCCTTACGGTTGTTTTAACGCTCATGAGCAGGTTGCACAGCCCTAATTGCCGGGAAACAGGGGAAATTTTAGGCATATTCCGGTTTTGTGATCATAAAATTTACGCTGTGATCACAAAATATTGGGGGGTTGTCCGCATTTACACAAAAACCATGGCTTTTACGGTGAGACTCAGGGGTGTCCAAAAGCTGAAACTTTTGTGATCACAAAGGTATGAGGCGATTTTATCCCCGGACCAGCCAGTCAATATAATCGCGCGGGTATTGCCCGGTGACCTGATCCATCAGGGCGAGGCTTTGATCCGACAAAACATCGCGCCATTGGCCAGAACTGCCTTTGTTGAAGAACTGTGAATTGTCTTTCCACATCCTGAAATTGGTATCGGGCGCGGTGCGGTCGGCATTGGCTTTCATGCTGTCGAACCCGGCGGCTTTGATCAGCGTGGGCCATGTATCTGGTGGCACGTCAATGCCAAGAAACTCAGCAATTTGGCGCATACTGCCCTCAAGATCAGCCTTGAGATCGCTGTAATGCATCATCTGGATATTGGCCTCATGCCGGTGCTGCCAGAAGGTAAACCCATGGCGAAACACCGACCAATAGGGCGCGCCGTCGCTTTCCCACTCAAAGCTGCCAGTGGTCAGCCACAGGCGGAAAAATTCATCGGGGTCCGAGGGCAGATCGGGCGGGGGACCGGCGTTTTTCATTTCGGACGCAAAGATGGCGGAGGTGTCAGGATTGAAATTTGCCTGATGGTTGAGCATTGAAATGAAAATATCGCGCGGGTCGCGCAGCACCGAGATATAGCGCGCGTCGGTCCGCCATGGCAGGCCATCGAGCGGCGTGTGGGTTTTGATGAAGCGGCGGTGGCTTTGCGCCTCATAAACCGCATGGGTTTTGGCGGTGGTCGCGGCGCGGATGTCCATCCACGGCGATATTTCGGCAAGGGGCCGGTCAAACTCGGTACGTTGAAAGATCAGCAGGGCGCAGATCATCTGCATCCAAGTGGTGCCAGCCTTGTAGGGCGTGCAGATAAAGATGTCATCGGGGCGAAATTCAAACCCCTGCCAGCGGGCGGAATCCCAGATACGGTGTTGGTAATGGCGGGTGGGCCGTTCAGACAATGCGAAAGTGGTCATAGAATGCGGCCTTTCACAGGGAAATTTGGCACAGGGGTATCGTCAGACAAATGACAACAGCACCGCGACAAAGATGAGCGCGATCACACCAGCCGCCGGGCGCCAGGGTGTTCTGACCCCGGTTTCTTTTTCGATTCTGAAAGGGACAACACAGGCCCCGAGCGCTGTGACGGCACCGATGAACAGCACGGTGAGTTTGGCCCAGAGCAGGTTTTGCGCGATTGGTATCAGGGCCAGCACCGCCAGCGTAAGTGACAGCGAAAGGGCCAGACAACCAAGTACAAGATAGAGCGTCCGGAAGACACGCTTGTGGCCGTCGGTCACGTCAACACCGTCATGTTTCAAAATCTTGATATGATAATCAGCAGGCGCTGGCCCCAGCAAATATTTGGCCGCAAGCCCGGCAATGCCAAGTGCTGCGATGCACAGCAATATTGTGGAATATATCAGCATGTTCCCCCCCCGGAGTGTTTTGGTAAGTGTAACTCTGGTCCGGGAAATTACCTAATCCTTTTGGGGTGGGCCGGGATCACAGAGGGACAAGTGTCCAGTAATCCAGATCCAGCAGCACATGCGCCAGGTATTTGCCATCCTCGCCCTTCAATTCAAACGGCGCGCCGCCTTTGGTGGCGACAAGGCGCAAGCGCAAAGCCCCAACGCCGGGGGCGGGGGTTTGGGCTTTGCCCAGCACCTCGGACCAGGCCTTGATGGTGTCGCCGCTAAAGCACGGGTTGGCGTGGCTGCCGCCATTTAGCCCGGTAATTATTTGCGCGTTGGCAAGGCCGTTGAAGCTGAGCGCGCGGGCCATGGAAATCACATGCCCGCCATAGATCAGCCGCTTGCCGTCCGGGCGCAAGGTGGCATCAAAATGCACCTTGGCGGTGTTTTGCCACAGGCGGGTGGCAAGCATGTGCTCAGATTCTTCCACGGTGACGCCGTCCACATGATCAATCTTTTCGCCGATGGTGTAATCACCCCAGCGGTGCGGCTCACCGGCAAGGGTGAAGTTGTAATTTGTAAAGTCCAGTCCGGTGGGGATGGTCAGGTCAGCCGGGTCAATCACCTGCGCCAGATCGGGGATCACGGTTTCGGGCGCGGGCGATTGAGCGTCACGTTTACGCACCATGACCCAGCGGACATAGCTCAGCACCACCTCACCGCGCTGATTGCGGCCTGTCGTGCGGACCCAGACAATGCCGGATTTACCGTTTGAGTTTTGCTTGAGGCCGATGACCTCAGACGTGGAATGCAGGGTGTCCCCGGGGTAGACGGGTTTGAGCCATTTGCCCATCGCGTATCCCAGATTGGCCAGCGCGTTAAGCGATATATCCGGCACGGTTTTGCCAAACACCAGATGAAACGCCGCCAGATCATCCAACGGGCTGCCGGGCAGGCCGCAGGCACGGGCAAATTCATCCGAGGAATAAAGCGCGTGGCGGGCGGGGTATAGCGCGTGATACAGCGCGCGCTCGCCGCCGGAATAGGTGCGCGGCACGGCGTGGGCGATGGTCTCGCCCAGAGTGTAATCTTCAAAAAACCGGCCCGGATTGGTTTTGGCCATGTTGGTTTTAGTCATGATCAGTGTCGCCCCAGTTTGGTGTCACGCGAATAGGTGCCGGGGGCGTCTTTGATCACCGCCTGCCCGCAGCGCATAACGCCCTTGGCGGCGTCATAGGCGTAGGTCGGGCTGCCGTGCAATTCCCAGCCTTTGTTGAGCGCATCCGTCACCTTGTGGCAAAAGTCCGACGTATCGTCTTCGCTGAGGAACCGGTAGAGTTTCATGTATATGTCCCCAGAAACGGGTTATGGCCCAGCCAGATATGGATGCCGGTGATAACGCCGAACAGCACCAGCGTGATGATCAGGTTTTTGATGTCACCTTTGAGGCTGCCCGGCGCGGGGCGATCCCAGTTGGCGTCGGCGCGGTTGATCGCGATCATCTCAAGCATGGCCCAAAGGCCCAGCCCGCCAAACAGGATGATTGACGCCAAATCCCCATTGACCAGCAGGTGGGCAATGGCAAAGAGCACCATGCCCGATAGCATTGGGTGGCGGATTTTATCGGCCAACAGGCCTTTGCCGGCACTCATGCCAAAGGAAAATATCGCCAGCAGCATTATGAGGTTATTGAGGTGGCCGATGCCGGGAAGCGGCGTGTAAACCGGGGTTATTTCTGCCATGCGGTAGCCAAGGATCATCAGTACGACGCTGACCAGAATTGTCAGGGCGATGGGGCCTTTGGCCTTGTTGCCCATGCGGGCACGCGCATTCGGAGCGAGGCGTTTGAAGACATGCGCGGTGAACCACAGGGTCAGGCCAAGAATAAGAAGGGTCATAGGGTCACTCCGCTGTCATGTCGGCCACGGCCTGTGCTTTTGCCAGAACCCGGCCTGCGGCCACAATATGCAGGTTTTCAACGATAGTACCATCCACCACCGCAATGCCCTGCCCCGAGGCGCGGCTTTCTTCAAAGGCGGCGATTTGGCGTTTGGCCAGATCAACCTCGGAGGAGGTGGGGGCAAAGGCCATGTTGGCCCCCTCGATCTGTGCCGGGTGGATCAGGGTTTTGCCGTCAAAGCCCAGATCACGGCCCTGTTCGCATTCCGCCTTAAGCCCGTCACCATCGCGAAACCGGTTATAAACCCCGTCGATTGCCACAATCCGCGCCGCCCGCGCTGCCATGATGATGTTTTGCAAGGCGAGCATCAACGGCAGGCGGTCGGCGCGCATTCGGCTGCTAAGGTCTTTGGTCAGGTCGTTGGTGCCGGTCACCAACCCCTCAACCTGCCGGTGGGCGGCAATCTCACGGGCGTTGAACACGCTCATCGGGGTCTCCATCATCGTCCAGATGGGCATGTCCGGCCCCAGCAGATCAGCCAGATTATCCACGTCCGAGGCGGTGTTGACCTTGGGCAGGAGAATGGCATCGGCCCCGGCCTCACGCAGGGCGCGCACATCTTGCAGGCCCCATTCGGTGGTCAGGGCATTGATGCGGATGATCTTGGCGCGTTTGCCGTACCCCCCCTGTTGCAGGGCGTCTTTGAGGGTGTCGCGGGCCGCCGCTTTGGCATCGGGGGCGACGGCGTCTTCGAGATCAAAGATGATGGCATCGGTGGGCAAGCCGCGCGCCTTATCCAGCGCCCGCTCATTCGAGGCAGGGATATAGAGGACCGAGCGGAGGGGGTGTGTTGCAAAATCCATCTTGTGCCTCTCATGGTAATTTTCTTGCGCAGGGATGGCATTTTTGGGCGGAAAACTTCAAGCGTTTTCGTGCCGCAGATGTTGCGCAGTGCAGAATCTATCACAAATTTTCATCATCGAACGGCAAATTAACCCTGTTTTGACATCCGAGCGGGCATGCTGAGGGTCATATGGCGGCAGGGATCCCCCTGAAGAAAGGTGATCTGAATGAAAAAACTTGTGATTGGATGTGCGGCGGTTATGGCGCTTTTAACGGGGCCTGTGGTGGCTCAGGGCCGCAATTGCGCGCCGCGTGAGATGGTTGTGGAACGTCTGGCCAGCAAATATGGCGAAACCAGGCAATCCATGGGGCTGGGTGCCAATAATGTGGTGATTGAAGTTTTTGCCTCTGAGAAATCGGGCACCTGGACCATTACGGTGACAAGCGTCAGCGGGCTGACTTGTCTGGTGGCCAGTGGTCAGGCCTTTGAAACCATGGTTGAGGCGCTGCCTGCGGAGGGTAATGACGCCTGAAACCGGAACGCTGAGTTGAAATGAAAAACGCCGCTCAGGTGATCTGAGCGGCGTTTTTTATACGGCAAATAGGCTGCTTCTATCAGAAGCCAAGGCCCGCATATTTGTTTTTGAATTTCGAGACACGGCCGCCAACATCCATCAGGCGGGTGCCGCCGCCAGTCCAGGCCGGGTGCACGGTGGGGTCAATATCAAGCGAAAGCTGATCGCCCTCGGACCCGTAGGTTGAGCGCATCTGAAGGATGGTGCCATCGGTCATTTTGACATCGATGATATGATAATCGGGGTGAATTTCTTTTTTCATCGGGCCATTCCTTACGCTGATTTGCCCTTGAGGGGCTTGTAATGGGTGTCTTCGGCGATGCGGGCGGATTTACCACGGCGCGCGCGCAGATAGTAAAGCTTGGCGCGGCGCACGCGGCCCCGGCGGACAACCGAGATGCTGTCGATATTGGTGGAATAAAGTGGGAACACACGTTCCACCCCTTCCCCAAATGAGATTTTGCGCACGGTGAACGAGCCGGCAATGCCTTTGCCGTTGTTGCGGGCGATGCAGACGCCCTCAAAGTTCTGAACCCGTGTGCGGGTGCCTTCGGTGACTTTAAAGCCCACGCGAATTGAATCGCCGGGTTTGAAATCGGGAATGTCTTTCCCGAGTGAGGCAATTTGTTCGGCCTCAAGCTGTGCGATTATGTCCATCGCTGATACTCCGGTTTATGCTTGTGGTTAATCCCACAAAGGTTTCGCGCGATCTAAGAGCTCTTGGTCTTCTTCCCGGGTCCGCGTGGTTGCGCCCGCCAGAGGTTAGGCCGTCATTATCTTATGTTGGTTTGCCGGGGCTGTTGCCCATGGCCGAAGAAAGCCGGGTGGTATGTAGCCAAAACAAACAGGCCCGGATCGGTTAAACGATTCTGAGCCACGCGGGGGTGTATAGGCGCTAAATCTGGTTGGATCAACCCTTGAGGCGGGTGTTTTGAAAAGGAGCGCGCAGGTGCGCGCACAGGTTTATTTTTGCGTTTGCACGCGGCATTGGGGGCCAGCCCGCCGCCATTGGGCTTGAACCAATGGCGCACCAATGGCAGCCCCCCGGAGTATTTATCGGAAAAATGAAAGGGGGAGGTGGGGGTTATTTATCCTTAAGGTGTTTGGCCCAGAGATCAGGGCGGGTTCTGGCGGTCAGTTTTTCTGACATCTCGCGCCGCCATTCAGCCACTTTGGCGTGGTTGCCCGAGGTCAGAATGTCGGGGATTTTATGGCCCTTCCAGTCGGCGGGGCGGGTGTAGTGCGGGTGTTCTAAAAGGCCGTTTGTGTGGCTTTCCTCAAGGGCGCTGTCGGCATTGCCCAAAACGCCGGGCAGCAGGCGCACAGTGGCGTCGATCATCGCTTGGGCGGCAATTTCACCGCCGGTCAGGACAAAATCGCCGAGGCTAACCTCTTGGATGTCATAGTGATCAAGGACGCGCTGATCGACGCCTTCAAACCGGCCACATAACAGCGTGATGCCGGGGCCTGAGGCCCAGGTTTGGGCCATGGCTTGAGTGAACGGCGTG
>CAZZKL010000080.1:0-13852 GCA_964655135.1 uncultured Roseovarius sp.
GCCGGCGAAGGCGAGGCCGGGATGCGCGGTGGCCCGCCCGGCGATCTTTATATCTTTATTGATGTCAGCAAACACGCGATTTTTGAGCGCGAAGACAGCAATCTTTTCTGCCGTGTGCCGGTGTCCATGACAACCGCCGCCCTTGGCGGTGATATCGAAGTGCCGACCATTGATGGCGGCCGTAGCCGGGTGAAAATCCCATCCGGCAGCCAGTCGGGGCGTCAGATGCGCCTGCGTCACAAGGGTATGCCCGCCCTGCGCGGCGGTGCTGCGGGGGATATGTTTATTGAACTGGCAGTTGAAACGCCGGTTAACCTGACCAGCAAACAAAAAGAGCTGTTGCGCGAATTTGAGGCGCTGTCAGAAGATAACAACCCCGAAAGCAAAAGCTTTTTCTCGTCGGTCAAAGGCTTTTGGGACAGCATGAAAAGCTAGCGTAAGCCGGGCTTAAGCCCGGCCTACGGCAAAATTACAACCGTTAACCTTACGCTAACCAAGATGCGGCAATCTGTTGTCATGTCGGAAGCAAATGCGTTTAATGAAGTTCCGTTACCGCTGTTTCAAGGCGATGAAGCGGTGATCGCTGATGGTTTGCCGCCGGGCAGGCAACCCTCCTACATCCGTGATCACCGCAAACGCCTGCGAGACCGATTTCTAAATGGTGGGGCGCAGGCCATGCCCGACTATGAGCTGCTTGAGCTGGTTCTGTTCCGGGCCATCCCGCGCCGGGATGTGAAACCGCTGGCGCGTGCCTTACTGGATGATTTTGGCGATTTTAACGGTGTCTTATCGGCCCCGGCTGATCGTCTGGCATCTGTTCCCGGCATAGGTGACGCGGTTATTTGCGAGCTTAAAATAATTGAGGCCGCCGCCCATCGCCTTTCACGCGCGCGGGTATCCGGGCGGCAGGTGTTGTCGTCGTGGGATGCGCTGCTGGACTATTGCCACACCACCATGGCGCACCGCGAAACCGAACAGTTCCGGATTTTTTATCTGGATCGCAAAAACGTGCTGATCGCTGATGAAGAACAGGCCCATGGCACCGTTGATCATGTGCCGGTTTATCCGCGTGAGGTTGTCAAACGCGCGTTGCAACTCAATGCCAGTGCGTTGATTTTAGTGCATAATCACCCCTCAGGTGATCCAACGCCGTCCGATCAGGACATCACCATGACAGGGGCGGTGCAGGCAGCCCTGGAAACCATGGGCATCACCTTGCATGACCATATCATCATCGGCAAATCCTGCGAACTCAGCTTTCGCAGCCACGGCTATCTTTAACCCGCTTTAACGCACCCAGACCTCGACCCGGCGGTTAACCTGACGGCCCCATTCGCTATCGTCGCAGGCCATTGGCATGGCTTCGCCAAAGGCCTCGACCCCCAGTTTGATGCGTGTGAGATTAGCCGCCTCTGCCGCGCGTGTCACCGCCGCGCGCACCGCCATCGCCCGGCGCATGGCGATATCGCGATTGGCCGCCGCCCCACCGTCGCCATCGCTGAAGCCGACAAAAACCAGCCGCCGCGCATCATAAAGCCCCAGCTCCATCGCGCGCGCCAGTTGCAACACATTTGAGCGCGATTGCGCATCCAGCCGTGCCGATCCGGCCTCAAACCGGAAGGTGGTTGTCAGGCGCTTTAACGGACCAAGGGCAGTTGTCATCCGCTGCAATTCTGCCAGATCAACCTCCTCCCCGGCCTGAATGATTGCATTGGCAAAACGATCCCCCTGATCGTTGATCGCAATCTCTTCGGGGGCCTGATCGACAAACCCCGCCCGCCGGATCACCAACTGCGCCGACGGGTCACGCAGATAAGATAAAAATTCGCGCACCAGTTTTGGAAAACGCCGCGCCGGCAGGTATAAAAATAACGGCGATGTCAGCGGATAATCTTCGGTTTTAACCGCCCGGCGGGTGGCATTAAGGGCAAAGCCACATGCCCCCTTGAGGGCCAGAACCCAGGAATTTCCCGTCTCTGACCGGCTGGTAACACCAAGGGCAAACGGATCCTTCATCACCGCATCAATCAGCAACTGACTGCTGTCATGGCGCTTGGCCCCGGCACCCAAAGTCAGGCCGGGTGGTGCAAGAATGCGGTCAACCGTTGCCTGCCCAAGGCCTGATTTGGCGTCAGGCAAATGCACGGCTATCGGCGCGTTTGGCCCACCAAGCGCCTGCCAGTTGTCAATCTCACCCGCCAGAACCCGGGCCAGATCAGGCGTGGTTATGGCCTGCACCGGATTGCTGGGGGCCACCACCGGCACCAGCGCATCAAGGGCGATTACCCGGCTGCGTCCGCGCCCGCCCAGATTGCCAATCCCGGCGCCCTGCGCCCGGCTCAGCTCATCCGCGCGCACCTCGCGCAGGGACATGACAATATCGGCCTCATCCGCCAGCAGATCGGCAAAACCTTCATCGCTGCTGCTCAGGTGAAACTCAAACTCGCCCAAAATCACGCCAGTCTGCTTATCCGCCAGAATATAAATAACCCGGGCGTCATCCACCGCCTCGCGGGTCAGGGCGTAATCCTCACGAATGGCAAAGGCCTCGATCAGCGCGGGCATCAACACCCGGCCAATGGTCGGCGCGCCCGACAGCGTGACTCGGGCAATATAGGCCTCAAGATTGGGGCAGCCCGGACCCTCACACAGCACGCCTGAGCCATCAACCGTCAGCTCGCCATAAATCGTATCCACCCGGTAAAATTCACCGTCAAAACCCAAAAGATTGCCGGAAATTTCCACGTCGCCATCGCGCGATGTCAGGGTGACGTCCTGCGCCCAAGCCACAGGCCCAACCCCGGATATAAAGAGCGCGGCGAGGGTCGCGAAGCGCAGCAATGTCATAGGGCAGACCCCGAATAATGCGAATTTTGTTCCGGCAATACTCGGATTATTGGCAAGGTTTTTCAACCTCCGAGTGAGATGCTAAACCAAACGCCCATGGCAATGCTTGAATTTATCCCCCGATCCGCAGGGGCATTTCTCATTACGACCGGGATTTCCCCAGGTTGATTGATCCGCCTCGTCAAACCCGTCTTTCGCCTTGGCCGGATCCCCAACCGGAGTCGCCGTCTGAACCATCATTGCCGCCTGTGCCGCCTGTTGCT
Organism: uncultured Roseovarius sp.; assembly: GCA_964655135.1. Taxonomy (GTDB): domain Bacteria; phylum Pseudomonadota; class Alphaproteobacteria; order Rhodobacterales; family Rhodobacteraceae; genus Roseovarius. The sequence goes on from CAZZKL010000080.1 coordinate 3,111, forward strand.
GCATTATGGCCTGCATTTCCTCTTCCGAGGGTGGGCGGATTTGCGACAGTTTCTGCGTCACATCCTGCCGCAAGCCATCAAGCATGGATTCAAACAGTTGAAAGGCCTCGTTTTTATATTCATTCAGCGGATCACGCTGCGCATAGCCGCGAAAACCCACAACATTGCGCAGATGCTCAAGCGTCAAAAGATGCTCGCGCCATTTGCCATCAATCGTCTGTAACAGAAACTGTTTTTCGATCTTGCGCATCGTCTCAGGGCCAAATTCAGCCGCCTTTTGCGCCATCATCTCATCCGCGGCATTTTCCAGCCGCTCAATGATCACCTCATCATCAACGCCTTCTTCCTCGGCCCAGTCAATGATCGGCAGGTCCATGCCCAGCCGCTCAATCACTGCCGCATAAAGACCCTCGGTATCCCATTGATCCGCATAGGTATTTTCCGGCATATATTCATCAATCAGGTCGTCAATCACCTCATTGCGCATGTCTTTCACGATGTTTGAAAGGTCCTCGGCGCGCATAATATCAAGCCGTTGTTTAAAGATCACCTTGCGCTGATCATTCATCACATCGTCAAATTTCAATAACTGTTTGCGGATGTCAAAATTGCGGCCCTCAACCTTGGCCTGCGCCCGCTCAAGGGATTTGTTGATCCACGGATGGATGATCGCCTCGCCCTCTTTCATGCCCAGCGTCGTCAGCACTTTTTCCAGACGCTCCGAGCCGAAAATGCGCATCAGATCATCCTCAAGGCTGAGGTAAAACGAGGATTTCCCTGGGTCTCCCTGACGCCCTGACCGGCCGCGCAACTGATTGTCAATCCGGCGGCTTTCATGGCGCTCAGTGGCCAGAACAAACAGCCCTCCGGCCTCAATCACCTTTTTCTTTTCATCGGCATGTTCGGCCTCAATCCGGGTGCGCAACTCTTCTGGATCGGCATCAGGATCGGCATCAAGCGCCTCAAGAACCTTCAAATCCACGTTGCCGCCAAGCTGAATATCGGTGCCGCGCCCGGCCATGTTGGTGGCGATTGTGATCGCCTTAAATTTGCCGGCATCGGCAATGATCTGCGCTTCTTTTTCATGCTGGCGGGCGTTCAGGACGTTATGCTTTAGCCCCTCTTTGGTCAGCATATCGCTCAAAATCTCGGATTTCTCGATTGAGGTGGTGCCCACAAGTATCGGCTGCCCCTTTTCGTGCGCTTCTTTGATCGAGGTCAGAGCCTCGTTATATTTGTCCTTAACCGAGCGAAAGATGGCGTCATGCTCATCCACCCGCATGATCGGCATGTTGGTGGGCACTTCAACCACGCCAAGGCCGTAAATTTCGCCAAATTCCTCGGCCTCAGTCAGGGCGGTGCCGGTCATGCCCGACAATTTGTTGTAAAGCCGGAAATAATTCTGGAACGTAACCTGCGCCATGGTGGAGTTTTCAGGTTGAATCTCGACACCCTCTTTGGCCTCAATCGCCTGATGCAGCCCGTCTGACAAACGCCGCCCGGCCATCATCCGGCCGGTGAATTCATCAATCAGCATCACCTCGCCATCACGCACGATATAATCCTTGTCGCGGGTAAAAAGCTTGTGCGCGCGCAGGCCCTGATTGACATGATGCACAAGTGTGGTGTTTTCAGGATCATAAAGCGTTTGACCTTCTTCCAACTGCCCACGCTGGCGCAACAGACCTTCCAGAACATCAATGCCTTCATCGGTGAGGGTCACGGTTTTGGTTTTCTCATCCAGAGTGAAATGCTCTTCTGTCAGCTCAGGGATCAAATCATCAATCGACAGATACAGCTCGCTTCGGTCCTCGGCCGGGCCGGAAATAATCAACGGCGTGCGGGCCTCGTCAATCAGGATACTGTCCACCTCATCGACGATGGCATAGTTATGGCCACGCTGATTCATCTCGCGCAGCTCGGATTTCATGTTGTCGCGCAGATAATCAAAGCCCAGCTCGTTATTGGTGGCATAGATAATATCGGCACCATAAGCGGCTTTCTTTTCGCCCTCCGGCTGCTGCGGGTAAACAACGCCCGTGCTCATGCCCAAAGCGGTGTAAACCTTGCCCATCCAATCGGCATCGCGTTTGGCCAGATAATCATTGACCGTCACAATATGCACGCCCTCGCCTGTCAGGGCGTTGAGATAGGCGGGAAATGTCGCCACAAGGGTTTTGCCCTCGCCGGTTTTCATCTCGGCGATGTTGCCCCCGTGCAGGAAAATCCCACCCATAAGCTGCACATCAAACGCCCGCAGGCCCAGCGCCCGGCGCGCCGCCTCACGGCAATTTGCAAACGCCTCGGGCAACAGCGCATCAAGGCTTTCGCCCTCAACCGCACGTTTGCGAAACTCTTCGGTTTTCCCAATAATTTCTGCGTCGCTCAGCGCCTCAAATTCCGGCTCCAGCGCGTTGATCTGTTCTACCAGCGGGCGGGTTGCCTTGACCTTACGATCATTTGGCGTCCCAAATATTTTTTTGGCGACAGTTCCTATTCCCAGCATTCTGTTTATCCGTTCCGCTTTTTTGATCGCTGGCGAAGGCACAACTGCTTGCCCCCTCCGCCATGCCGCCCTACAACAGAAGCAGGCTGGCGATTTTCCTATATCATATGGCGATGTAAGGGGCCGGTGGAAAAGTGTCAACGTCGCGCAACCGCGCAATAACCTACACTGTGTTCGTAAAGGGAATATCCATGTTTATACGCCTCAAATCACTGTCTGTATTTGCCCTTGCGGCAACACTGCTTATGGCTTTGCCCATCCGTGCCCAAGAGACCCCAACAGCCGATACTGTCATGGCCACGGTTAACGGCACCGAAATAACCCTTGGCCATATGATCGCCCTGCGCAAAAGTCTGCCGCAGCAATATGATCAGATCCCTGCCGATGTGTTGTATCAGGGCATTCTGGATCAGCTTGTTCAGCAAACTTTATTGATGCAATCCGACAATGCCAAACTTTCGGAAATTGCCAGGCTAACTCTTGAAAACGAACGCCGCGCCCTGATTGCGGGCGATGTCATTCAGGGCGTCATGGGGGCACCGATTGCCGAGGATGCGCTGCAAAAGGCCTATGATGAGCAATATGCCGACATCGGGCAAAATACCGAATACAGCGCGGCCCATATCCTTGTGGAAACCGAGGATGAGGCCAAGGCCCTGATTGAAGAGCTGCAAAATGGCGCCGATTTTGCCACTTTGGCAAAGGAAAAATCCATTGGGCCGTCGGGGGCACAGGGCGGTGATCTTGGCTGGTTCAGCGAAGGCATGATGGTTGAGGCGTTTTTCGATGCGGTGGTGGTGTTGAAACCGGATGAAATATCGCCTCCGGTGCAGTCTGAATTTGGCTGGCATGTGATCAAGCTCAAAGACACCCGCAGCATGGAACGCCCTGAATTGGGCCTTGTCCGCTCTGAAATTGAGGCGGGGATGCGCAAAGCCGCATTTGACAGCTATATTGAGGAGCTGACCAAGGCGGCCGAAATTGACCAGCCTGAATTTGACGGCCTTGACCCTGAGATCATCAATAATTCCGATCTTTTGGAGAAGTAAATATGGGTGAAGCACCGCCGGTTTCTCCGCTGGCCCCAAAATCCTTTCCCCGGCTGCCGGTCATTGATGGTGTCCGGTTTGCCAGTATTGCGGCGGGCGTGCGTTATGGCGGGCGCACGGATGTGATGCTGGCGCAGCTTGCCCCGGGCACGGCTATTGCGGGCGTCTTTACCAAATCCGCCACCCGCTCGGCGGCGGTGCTGGATTGTCAGGCCAAGATCGGCGCTGGCAACAGTTCTGAGGCGGCGGCGATTATTGTCAATTCCGGCAATGCCAACGCCTTTACCGGCAAGAACGGCACCCAAGCCACCTATGCGGTGACCAAAGCCGTGGCACAAACACTTGATTTACCTGAATCACGGGTGTTTTCATCCTCCACCGGCGTGATCGGCGAGCCGTTGCCGCATGACCGTATCACCGCCAAGCTTGATGCGCTGGCCAAGTCGCTTAGCGCCGAGGCGATTGAGGACGCGGCAAATGCCATCAGAACCACCGATACCTTTGCCAAAGGGGCCGGGGGCAGTGTTGAAATAGACGGGCAAACGGTGCGGATTGCGGGCATTGCCAAAGGCTCGGGCATGATTGCGCCGGATATGGCGACGATGCTGGTCTATATCTTCACCGACGCCCGGATTGATCAGCCGGTGCTGCAATCCATGGTCAGCGCGCTGAATAAGAAAACCTTCAACTGCATCACCGTCGATAGCGATACCTCAACCTCTGATACTTTGCTGGTGGCCGCCACCGGGGCCTCGGGGGTGCAGGTGTCTGAGACCAGCATCCCGTTCATGGAGGCCCTGCGCAATGTGATGCTTGATCTGGCGCATCAGGTGGTGCGCGATGGCGAAGGGGCGACCAAATTTGTCGAAATATCCGTGACCGGAGCCGCCAGCGATGATGAGGCCAGAATTCACGCGCTTTCCATTGCCAATTCGCCGCTGGTCAAGACCGCGCTTGCGGGCGAAGATCCGAATTGGGGCCGGGTTGTCATGGCCATCGGTAAATCCGGCGCGCGCGCCGACCGCGATGCCATTTCGATCTGGTTTGGCGATATTTTAGTGGCGCATGAGGGCTGGGTTGATCCCGGATATGATGAAGAAAAAGCCGCCGAATATATGAAAAATCAAGAGCTTACCATCTCGGTTGATCTGGGCCTTGGCGGTGGAACCGCGCATGTCTGGACCTGTGATCTGACCCATGGCTATATCTCAATCAACGCCGATTACCGCTCATGAAAACCGTTCTGGTGTCTGCGGTGGCCCTGATTGACGTGGATGGCCGGGTGCTGTTGGCGCAGCGGCCCAAGGGCAAATCCATGGCCGGCCTGTGGGAGTTTCCCGGCGGCAAGGTTGAACCGGGAGAAACCCCCGAGACCGCCCTGATCCGCGAATTGCAAGAGGAGCTGGGGATTGATACCTGGGAAAGTTGCCTTGCGCCTTTGACATTCGCCAGCCACAGCTATGAGGATTTTCACCTGCTGATGCCGCTTTTTGCCTGCCGCAAATGGCAGGGTAATCCGCAGGGCCGTGAAGGTCAGGCTTTGAAATGGGTGCGGGTGCAGGACCTGAAAACCTATCCGATGCCGCCCGCCGATCTGCCGCTTATCCCGATCCTGCGCGATTGGCTCTGACGTAAAAAGGGGCCGGAAAACCAGCCCCTTTTGCGTATATTATACAGTCGCACTTACTCAAGCGTGCGGGTCACTTCCTCGCGCTCAAAAATCTCGATCACGTCACTGGCGCGGATGTCATCATAATTTTCAAACGCCATGCCGCATTCCTGACCGGATTGCACCTCGGGCACCTCATCCTTAAAGCGTTTGAGGGTCTTCAACGTGCCCTCATGGATCACCACATCATCGCGCAACAGCCGCACCCCAGCCGAGCGCCGCGCCACGCCTTCGGTGACCAGACAGCCAGCCACCTTGCCAACGCCGGTAACCTTGAACACTTCCTGAATTTTGGCATAGCCGATGAAATGCTCACGGATTTCGTTGCTCAACAGGCCCGAGGCCGCCGCTTTCACGTCATCCACCAGATCGTAAATCACTGAATAATAACGGATTTCCACGCCCTTCTGGTTGGCGCTGTTGCGCGCAGGCGTATTGGCCCGCACGTTAAAGCCAAACACCGGCGCGCCTGACGCTTCGGCCAGGCCAATATCAGATTCGGTAATCGCGCCAACGCCAGAATGCAGCACCCGCACGCGGACCTCATCATTGCCAATTTTCTCCATCGCCTGCACAATCGCCTCGGCCGAACCTTGCACATCGGTTTTCACAACAATCGGCATCTCGGAAAGGTTTTCATCTTCCTTGGCCTGCGTCATCAACTGCTCAAGCGATGTGGCCGCGCCAGCAGCGGCGCGCTTATCTTTGGTGGCTTTGGCGCGGTACTCAGCAATCTCACGCGCCTGCGCTTCGGTGTCTACCACGTTCAGAACATCACCCGCTTCCGGCGTGCCATTGAGGCCTAAAACTTCAACCGGAACCGAAGGCCCGGCGTCTTTCACCCGCTCGCCCTGATCGTTGATCAGCGCACGGACCTTGCCAAATTGTTCACCCACAACAAAGATATCGCCCTGATGCAACGTGCCGTTCTTGACCAGAACCGTGGCCACCGGCCCCCGGCCCACATCAAGCTGTGCCTCAATCACAGCGCCTTCGGCGGCGCGGGTCGGATTGGCCTTCAGCTCAAGAATTTCCGCTTGAAGTGCTATGGCCTCAAGCAGTTCATCAAGCCCCTGACCAGTGACGGCAGACACCTCAACATCCTGCACCTCGCCTGACATCTTCTCAACGACCACCTCATGCTGAAGCAGATCAGTGCGCACTTTGTCAGGGTTGGCTTCGGGCTTGTCCACCTTGTTGATCGCCACGATCATCGGCACTTCGGCGGCTTTGGCGTGGTTAATCGCCTCAATCGTCTGCGGCATTACCGCGTCATCAGCGGCCACCACCAAAATCACAATATCCGTCACCTGCGCCCCGCGTGAGCGCATACTGGTAAAGGCCGCGTGGCCGGGTGTATCCAGAAAACTCAGCACCGCGCCGGTTTCCGTGGTCACCTGATACGCGCCGATATGCTGGGTGATCCCCCCGGCCTCACCGGCGGCAACTTTGGCGTGCCGGATCGCATCCAGAAGCGAGGTTTTGCCGTGATCCACATGGCCCATGATGGTAATCACTGGTGGGCGGTCTTTCAGGTCTTCGGGTTTATCCTCAACATGATCAATCACATCTTCCACATCGGAATCCGAGACCCGCACAACCTTGTGACCAAACTCTTCGATGATCAGCTCGGCGGTATCGGCGTCGATGGATTGGTTTTGGGTCATCATAAAGCCGTTATTCATCAGCGCTTTGACAACATCACCCACCCGCTCGGCCATACGGTTGGCCAGCTCGGAAACGACAATGGTTTCAGGCAGTTGCACATCGCGGATAACCTTTTCACGCGGCGCGGCAATACCCATGGCCTTTTGCCGGGCGCGCTCTTGCTTGCGCTTCATCGCCGCCATTGATTTCTGGCGGCCGCCCTCACGACCCGACAGGGCCTGATTAAGCGTCAGTTTACCTGAACGGCGGCCATCATCATCGCCACGGCCCTTGCCACGGCGGTTTTGATCGCGCTCCCGGTCTTGCTTGCGCGGGGCTTGCGCCGGCATCGGCTTATTAGGTGTGCCACGGTCCGCCTGCGGCTTGACCTCGGGTTGTGCAGCGGCAACAGCAGCCTGCTTGGCGGCTTCCTCGGATTCGGCGCGCTTGCGCTCTTCTGCGTCGACCTTGGCTTTGGCCTTCTCGACACGCTCAACCTCTTCGCGCTCTTTCGCTTCGGCCTCTTCACGGCGGCGCTGACGACTGGCTTCGCGTTCTTTCTCATCGGCTTCGCGTTGGGCGGCTTCTTCTGTTTCGCGCGCTTTGGCGGCCCGAAGCGCCTTCATGCGCCGGTCCATTTCCACGTCGGAAATTCCCGCAGGCCGTTTTGCGGCACTGCCCGGAGACACAGGTTTGCGTGCCACGCCCCCCGGTGTTCCGCCGGGCTTGGGTTTGACGATGCGTTTGCGCTTGGTTTCCACCACGACGTTTTTGGTCCGGCCATGGCTGAAGCTTTGCTTCACGTTCCCCGAATGGGGGCCACCTACACCTAATGTCTTTTTGCCGTCATTGTCGCTCATTTGGTCTACTTTCCTTCCGGGCGGGATTTCCCACCACTCGAGTCGCGCAGGCCTTTCAGCCTTGCCGCTTCCTCTACAACACGTTGCGACAAACCGCCAGCACCCAGTGCCACATGGATGGTTGTTTGTCGCCCAAAGGCCTGGCCCAGCTCGGATGCTGTCAGCCAACCTATAAAAAATCCGCCATAAGGCGTACTTAGCTTCGATTTGCCCCGTTCCGAGCCATCGCAGGCCTGAATCAGCACATCCGCCTCATCCCGGCCCAGCGCGCTTTTGACCTTCTCATAGCCGGCAACCGCGCCACCACCCTTGCGGGCAAGGCTCAGAAGGTTGACAACCCGGCGCGCCAAAAGCGTCTCAACCATGTCCACCAGATCATCGGGCACCTGCACCGGCTGCTTTGCGGCGCGGGCAAACAGGCCCTTTGTAACGGCCTTTTGCAGCGCCGCCTTATCGGCCGAAACCCAAATCCCCCGGCCCGGCAGTTTTTCCAGCAAATCCGGCACGATCTGTGCCTCCGGGCCGACCACAAAGCGGATCAGCCCATGCTTTGGCTGCACCTCGCCTGTGGCTATGCACTTGCGTTCCGGACCTTGACTTTGGTCTTTGGGTTGCCCACCGCGTCCCATGTTCAAGCTCTGAGGCCTGAAAAATCAGGCCTCAGCCCCCTGTTCATCAGTTTCTTCGGCTTCTTCTTCATCCGTCTCCAAATCCGCCGGATCAACCCAGCCCAGCGCAATCCGCGCGGTCATGACCATTGTTTGCGCTTCCTCAAGCGACAGATCAAATGGTTCCAATATGCCGTCATCCTTGACCCGCTCACCATCCACCGTGGTCCAGCCACCGGCCAGTTCCCAATCGGCGCAGGTGGCAAAATCATCCAGCGATTTCACCCCGTCCTCGGCCAATGCCAGGATCATATCCGGGGTCAGGCCCTCAAAGGCAAAGAGGCTGTCCTCAACCCCCAATTCGCGCGCCTTATCCAGCGCCGCTTTGGCCTTGGCATCCAAAACATCCCGCGCGCGGGCCTGCAATTCGCCTGCCGTGTCTTCGTCAACACCGTCGATCACCAACAGCTCATTAACCTCAACATAGGCCACCTCATCAAGGTTGGTGAAGCCTTCGGAAACCAGCAACTGCGCAAAAAACTCATCCACATCAAGCGCTTCCATAAAGAGCTTGGTGCATTCCTCAAACTGTTTCTGACGCCGCTCAGAATCTTCGGCCTCGGTTATAATATCAATATCAAGCCCGGTTAGTTGGCTGGCCAGACGCACGTTTTGGCCCCGCCGCCCAATCGCAAGGCTCAGTTGCTCTTCGGGCACGACCACCTCGATACGCTCGGCCTCTTCGTCCAGAACCACCTTGGAAACCTCGGCCGGTTGCAGTGCGTTGACCAAAAATGTCGGCTGATCCTCGTTCCATGGGATGATGTCAATCTTTTCGCCCTGCAGCTCATTCACCACCGCCTGAACCCGGCTGCCGCGCATCCCGACGCAGGCCCCTACCGGATCAATCGAGCCATCATAAGAGATTACCGCAATCTTGGCGCGACTACCCGGATCACGCGCCACCGCCTTGATCTCAATGATGTTGTCGTAAATCTCAGGCACTTCCATTTTGAACAGCTCGGCCATGAATTCCGGCGCGGTACGGCTCAGGAAAATCTGCGGCCCACGCGCCTCACGCCGCACTTCTTTGATGTAGCAGCGAATACGATCATTCGGGCGATAGCTTTCGCGGCCAATTTTCTCATTGCGGCGCAAAATCGCCTCGCCACGGCCCACGTCAACGATGACATTGCCGTATTCCTCGCGCTTGACCTGCCCGTTGATGATGGTGCCGGCGCGATCCTTGAATTCTTCAAACTGCCGGTCACGTTCGGCTTCGCGCACCCGTTGCAGGATCACCTGCTTGGCCGCTTGCGCCGCGATCCGGCCCATTTCAACCGGCGGCACCTCTTCCACAAAGGTATCGCCCACGCTTGGGTCATCCATATATTGCTTGGCCTGCTCCAGGGTGAATTCCGCCTGATAATTCTCAAGCTCGGCGTCCTCGACAACCGTGCGCACCCGGGTAAACGTCGCCCTGCCGGTCTTGCGGTCAATCGCCACGCGAATATCCATCTCGGCCCCGTAACGCGATTTGGCAGCGCGGGCGAGGCTTTCTTCCATCGCTTCAATCACCAACCCGGGGTCGATCATTTTCTCGCGGGCCACAGCCTCGGCGGTTTGCAGCAGCTCAAGCTGGTTGGCGGATGTAATTGCCATGGTCTCAGTCCTCCTCAGAACCGGTTTCGGTCTCGTCGCCCCCGAGGGGCGCATCTTCAATAATGTCGTCAAACTTGTCTTCATCGATCTCGCCCGCATCTTTGCGCGCTTTCAGCATGTCTTTGATCAGCTCATCGGTCAGTATCAGCTTGGCCTCAACCAACCAGTCGAAATTCAAACCAATGGTGCCCTCTTCGATATTAATCAGCACATCTTGCCCCTCAACCCCGGCCAGCATACCCTTGAAACGCTTGCGCCCATCAATCAGATCGGCGGTTTCCAGCTTGGCCTCATAGCCCTCAAACGCCGCAAAATCCTTGAGCCGGGTCAGCGGCCGGTCAATCCCGGGGCTTGAGACCTCAAGCGCATAGGCGTCGGCAATCGGGTCTTCCACATCCAAAACCGCGCTGATGGCGTTTGAGATTTGCGCGCATTCATCCACTTCAATGCCGCCCTCAGGGCGCTCGGCCATGATCTGCAAAATCTCATGCTTGCCGCTCATCAGGCGCACGCGCACCAGTTCAAACCCCATATCCTCAAGGACAGGGGCGATGATCCCGGCCATCCGGCGGTCTATCGCAGCTTTGGCAATCAGATCGTTGGTCATTGGCTCACTTCAAGGCACAAAAAAACGGGCGCGCGGCCCGTAAAAATTTCCGGTGGTACTTATCGGTGTGGACCCGAAAGCGCCGCTGTTGAAATGCATATACGCGCGCTTGGGTGAGTCTGCAAGGGGAATGC
>CAZZKL010000081.1:0-5570 GCA_964655135.1 uncultured Roseovarius sp.
TCATCGACGTCGGCTACAAGATGGAAGGCCGCGTTGATATCAAGGAATTCGCAAACCCCGGAGAAGCCCCCGAAATCGCCGCTGGCGACGAGGTAGAGGTGTTCCTGCGTCAGGTCGAAAACGCCCGTGGCGAAGCGGTGATCAGCCGCGAAATGGCGCGCCGTGAGGAAGCCTGGGATCGTCTGGAAAAAGCATATGCCGACGAAGAACGTGTCGAAGGCGCGATCTTTGGCCGGGTCAAAGGCGGGTTCACCGTCGATCTGGGCGGCGCGGTTGCGTTCCTGCCCGGCTCGCAAGTGGATGTGCGCCCGGTACGCGACGCCGGCCCGCTGATGGGTCTCAAGCAGCCGTTCCAGGTTTTGAAAATGGATCGCCGCCGGGGCAACATCGTTGTTTCACGCCGCGCCATTCTGGAAGAAAGCCGCGCCGAACAGCGCGCCGAAGTCATCGCCAATCTGACCGAAGGTCAGGCCGTCGATGGTGTGGTCAAGAACATCACCGAATACGGTGCGTTTGTTGATCTGGGCGGTGTTGACGGGCTGTTGCACGTCACTGATATGGCCTGGCGCCGGGTTAACCACCCGTCAGAAATCCTGTCGATTGGCGAAACCGTCAAGGTTCAGGTCATCAAGATCAACAAAGAAACCCAGCGTATCAGCCTTGGCATGAAACAGTTGCAGGATGACCCTTGGGATCTGGTTGCTGGCAAATACGCGCTGGAAAGTGTGCATACCGGCCGCGTGACCAATATTACCGATTACGGCGCATTTGTTGAGCTGGAACCGGGTGTTGAAGGTCTGGTTCACGTCTCGGAAATGTCCTGGACCAAGAAAAACATCCATCCGGGCAAGATCGTTTCCACCTCTCAGGAAGTTGAGGTTATGGTGCTTGAGATCGACGGCGAAAAACGCCGTGTATCGCTGGGCCTCAAGCAAACCATGCGCAACCCGTGGGAAGTGTTTGCTGAAACCCACCCCGAGGGCACCGAAGTGGAAGGTGAAGTTAAAAACATCACCGAATTTGGCCTGTTCATCGGTCTCGAAGGTGAGATCGACGGCATGGTTCACCTCAGCGACATCAGCTGGGACGAACGTGGCGAAGACGCCATCCAAAGCTTCCGCAAAGGCGATGTGGTGCAGGCGGTTGTGTCCGATGTCGATACCGACAAAGAGCGCATCTCACTGTCGATCAAAGCCCTTGGCGGCGATAAGTTCTCGGAGGCAGTTGGCGGTGTCAAACGTGGCTCGGTGATCACTGTTGAAGTGACCTCAATCGAGGATGGCGGCATCGAAGTGCAGTATGAAGGCATGAAAGCCTTTATCCGCCGCTCTGATCTGTCGCGTGATCGTGGCGAACAACGCCCTGACCGGTTTTCGGTTGGCGACAAGGTGGATGCGCGTGTCACCAATATCGACGCAAAATCGCGCCGTCTTGGTCTTTCGATCAAGGCCCGCGAGATTGCCGAGGAAAAAGAAGCTGTCAAGCAATACGGATCGTCTGATTCGGGCGCATCGCTTGGTGATATTCTCGGCGCTGCCCTTAAAGCTGACGATGAGTAAATCACAATCTTCTTAATGTTGAGCAACTAATAATGCGGCCCTGCCAGACCCGGCGGGGCCGTTTTCTTTTGCGAATCAATGGCTTTTTGGGTTTGCAGAAACGGCCGGGGTTGATTGCCCAAAACAGGAATGGCGCATCAATCCATGGGTTTTTCGCCAATTGTGGCAAAATTTTGTCAATATATTGCTGTTTTAGTTGCAGCTATCTATTCCTGTTTTTCCAGTTTCTATCTATAGTTATCTTGTTGCCAGTATTACAATTAACAAAAACCGGGGGACGTAACCGATGATCCGATCGGAATTGATTCAAAAGATCGCGGACGAAAATCCACACCTTTATCAACGAGACGTAGAACGGATCGTGAATACAATTTTTAGCGAAATCACCGATTCCATGGCAGATGGCAATCGGGTTGAACTGCGCGGATTTGGCGCATTTTCTGTCAAGAAACGCGAGGCCCGCACCGGCCGCAACCCACGCACCGGTGCCTCGGTTCAGGTTGAGGAAAAACATGTGCCGTTTTTCAAGACCGGCAAATTGCTGCGGGACCGCCTGAACGGGAAGTAACCGATGCGCACTATCCGATATGCCTTGATTGCCATCTTTGCGGTGGCGCTGATCCTTGTGGCACTGGCCAATCGTGGCATGGTGCAGGTGAAATTGCTGCCCGATGAGGTGGCCGGGCTGGCGGGGTTAAGCCGCTCAGTTGAGATGCCGCTGTTTTTGGTGATTTTCGGCGGTATTATCGCCGGGCTGATCATCGGCTTTTTCTGGGAATGGCTGCGCGAGGCAAAAGAGCGCGCCGCCGCCGCACGCACAAAGCGTGAAATGCAGCGCCTGCGCGATGAGGTCCGCCGCCTCAAAGGCGAAAAGCACGAGGGCAAGGACGAGGTTCTGGCAATCCTCGACGAGGCCAGCTAAAGCATCCCCATGACAACACGGGTGAAAATTTGCGGGCTGACCCGCGCAAGCGACGTGGCTGCGGCCGTGAGCGCAGGTGCGGCCTATTTAGGCTTTAACTTCTTCCCGAAATCGCCGCGCTATGTCTCTTTGTCCGATGCGGCGGCGCTGGCGCTCATCGTGCCTGAAGGCGTGGTCAAGGTCGCGCTGAGCGTCGATGCGGATGACGGGTTTTTGGATGCGCTCACGGCCACAGTGCCGCTGGATATGCTGCAATTACACGGGGGCGAGACCCCTGAGCGGGTGACCGAGGTCAAAGCCCGCTACGGCCTGCCGGTGATCAAGGCGGTGGGCATTGCCACGGCTGAGGATCTGCCACAGCTTGAAACCTATGCCCGCGTCGCCGATCAATTGCTGGTGGATACCAAGCCGCCCCCGAACGCCGGGCGCCCCGGCGGTAATGCCGTGGCGTTTGACTGGAAACTGATCGCCGGGCGGCGCTGGCCGCTGCCGTGGATGCTGGCCGGGGGGCTGACGCCTGAAACCGTGGCGCAGGCCATTCACCTGACCGGGGCGAAACAGATTGATGTCTCATCGGGTGTGGAAAGCGCGCCGGGGATTAAGGATGCCGGGCTTATCCGCAATTTCATCATGGCCGCGAAATGAAGGTTACCTTCCGCGAAGCCCGGCGTGAGGACGTGCCTCAGGTGCTGGCTTTACTGGTGGATGATGTGTTGGGACAGGGCCGTGAAGGCGTTGATATTGCCCCGTATCTTGCGGCTTATGACGCGATGCAGTCCGAGGGCGGCAACCTGTTGATTGTAGGTGAAGACGCCGGGGGTGCGATCATTGCCACCTGTCAGCTAACATTCATCAGTGGCCTGTCTTTATCGGCGGCGCGCCGGGCGCAGGTCGAATCTGTGCGCGTGGCCAGCCATCTGCGCGGCCACGGCATTGGCAAGCAGATGTTTGCCGAGGTTGAAACTCGCGCCCGTGCCGCCGGGTGCAAGCTGATACAATTGACGATGAACCAAAGCCGCAAAGACAGCAGGCGTTTCTATGATCGCCTTGGCTTTACCCCCTCGCATATTGGCTTTAAACGCTATCTTGACTAATTCAGGGAGAACCACCATGGCCGACGATCTTTTCAACAGCTTTATGAATGGCCCCGATGAAAAAGGCCGTTTTGGCAAATTCGGCGGGCGGTTTGTGTCCGAAACGCTGATGCCGCTGATCCTTGAGTTGGAACAGCAGTTTGAGTTTGCCAAGACCGATCAATCCTTCTGGGACGAGATGCAGGACCTCTGGACGCATTATGTCGGCCGCCCGTCGCCGCTTTATTATGCCGACCGCCTGACCAAACATCTGGGCGGGGCCAAGATTTACCTTAAGCGCGATGAGCTTAATCACACCGGCGCCCATAAGATCAACAACGTGCTGGGCCAGATCATTCTGGCGCGGCGCATGGGCAAAACCCGCATCATCGCCGAAACCGGTGCCGGGCAGCACGGTGTCGCCACCGCCACGGTCTGTGCCAAGTTTGGCCTGAAATGCGTGGTCTATATGGGCGCGCATGATGTGGAACGGCAAAAGCCCAATGTGTTTCGGATGCGCCTGTTGGGGGCCGAAGTCATACCCGTCACCTCGGGCCGGGGCACGTTGAAAGACGCGATGAACGACGCGCTGCGCGATTGGGTGACCAATGTGCGCGACACGTTCTATTGCATTGGCACCGTCGCAGGCCCGCACCCCTACCCGGAAATGGTGCGCGATTTTCAGGCCATCATCGGCAAGGAAGCCAAAGAGCAGATGATGCAGGCCGAAGGCCGCCTGCCCGATACATTAATCGCGGCCATTGGCGGCGGCTCAAACGCCATGGGGCTGTTTTTCCCGTTTCTTGATGACAAGGATGTCAGGATCATCGGCGTTGAGGCCGGCGGCAAAGGTGTCAATGCCAAGATGCAGCATTGCGCCTCGCTGACCGGCGGTCGCCCCGGCGTTCTGCACGGCAACCGCACCTATCTTTTGCAAGATGATGACGGGCAGATCCTTGAGGGCTATTCAATTTCGGCGGGGCTGGATTACCCCGGCATAGGCCCCGAGCATTCATGGTTGCATGATACCGGACGGGCGCAATATGTGGCGATCACCGATGCCGAGGCGCTTGAGGCGTTTCAGCTTAGCTGTGAGCAAGAGGGCATAATCCCCGCGCTAGAGCCCTGCCATGCGCTGGCCCATGTGATGAAGATTGCGCCTGAGCTGCCCAAAGATCACCTGATCATCATGAATATGTGTGGCCGGGGCGACAAAGACATCTTTACCGTCGCCAAACATCTGGGTTTTGGCATGGCTGAGGCAGATTGAAGCACTTCGGGCTTACGTTGAGACACGGGTTTAAATTCGAAACGTATGAAATAATCATATGTCGGGCTTATCTCAAAACATAATTGTGATCTGGCGATATATTACCCGCGATTTGAGGAATCTCTGAACAAGCAAAGAGTTTTGCAAAAATGTCATCCCCCGTCTGAGGCGGGCAAGAATGCGGATAATTCACCGCAGGGCATCGCTAAATTTATAATGTTTTCAATAAGATGCGATTCTTATAAGCCCGCAATGGGGCCGGTGGCCGGGAGTGGATTTTCCTCAAAATGCCAAAACAACTATTGCTCAGAGGCTCCTTAACCCGGTCCTACCCCCCATAAACTTAAGTTGAGGGGCATAAACCTGCGGTCTAACCTTTGGTCAATAATCCTTAGGAGTATAGATGAAGACCTAAATACCTGTTTTTGATGAGTCGTGGTTCGGTTTTTCCGGGCAATAACCAAGGAGACAGAAATGAAAATCATATCAAAAACAACAATATTGTTGAGTACAACAATGTTGTTGAGTGCGACACATGCCATGGCATTATCGCAAGCCGGTATTGAAATCAGCAGAAGCAGTTTGGGTATTTCTACCGGCGCTTTTGCGCTGGCAGAACCTACAGTAGCAAACCCATCCCATGAAGGATGGTCTGTTGTGGCCGAACAGGATGGGAACACCCCTGGCCGTAGTGCTCTTGGTACTGGCGGCACTGGGACTGGCGGCACTGGAACAGGCGGCACTGG
>CAZZKL010000081.1:5670-13751 GCA_964655135.1 uncultured Roseovarius sp.
GGAGATGGTGGCGACGGCGGAGATGGTGGCGACGGCGGAGATGGTGGCGACGGCGGAGATGGTGGCGGCGACGGCGGAGATGGTGGCGGCGACGGCGGAGATGGCGGCGGCGGAGATGGTGGCGGCGACGGCGGCGACGGTGACTAATAGTTCGGGTTGGCGCACAGCGCTGTCTGACCGGACTACTTTTTGTGTGGATGTCTGATGCGCCTGTTGCCAGTTTTATTAATTGTTATCATTCAGACCATCTGTACACTTTTCTTTGTTTCAGACATTTTACTGACGGTACTGAGCCTTAGGACCAGTCCGATCAGTTGGCAGGCCCGTGAAAATCTTGAGGTTGGAGCCTCGATTGGGCTTGTTCTGGGCATGATACTGGGCTGGATCGCCTTTCGCCGTTCGGTTTTGAAATCAAGGCAGATGGAACAGCGGCTGAGGCTCGCATCCGGGGCATTCATGGAATTGCTGGATGAGCATTTTAAAAAATGGGGGCTTACACCAGCAGAAACTGATGTGGCTTTGTTTTCGATCAAGGGGCTGTCATTGTCGGAAATTGCGGACTTACGCAAAACTTCCGAAGGCACGGTGAAAGCCCAGACAAATGCCATCTACCGCAAGGCCGGCGTCAGTGGCCGACCACAGCTTTTGAGCCTGTTCATCGATGATCTGATGGATGAGGCCCTGCCGGGAACGGCCAAAGATCTGCCAAAGGCCGGTAAAAAGAAGTGAGTGTTTCTATTCTGCACTTACATCCGGTTGGCAGCGTGGCTTTGCAATATCCGCAGCGGTACAATATCAAGCGCCAATTCATGGGTGGCCTCAAGCCGGACCTGCGGCGCACAACCCTCGTCATGGGCTTGTAAAAACCGCGCCGCACACAGACACCACTGATCACCCGGGGCCAGACCCGGAAAGCCAAACTCCGGATGCGGCGTGCTCAGATCATTGCCAACATATTTGGAATAGGCCAGAAATTCCGCCGTCATCAAAACACACACCGTATGGCTGCCGTGATCCTCGGCGCAAGTGTTGCAATACCCGTCGCGGAAAAACCCGGTCAGCGGATCGTTTGAGCAAGCCTCCAACGGCCCGCCAAGGACATTTACCGCGACGTCTTGCTCTTGCATTCCGGTCCCTCCCTATAGCGCCCCGGCAATCTGTCGGAACATGGCGACATTTTGATCATCCACGCCGGGGTCGCGGAATTTGCGGTCGGCGGCTGTGCTGACAATCACCACATCCTTTGCCTGATCAATATAAATATACTGGCCGTAAATGCCACGGGCCAAAAATTCGCCCGCATGGGCCTCCTTGGG
Organism: uncultured Roseovarius sp.; assembly: GCA_964655135.1. Classification (GTDB taxonomy): domain Bacteria; phylum Pseudomonadota; class Alphaproteobacteria; order Rhodobacterales; family Rhodobacteraceae; genus Roseovarius. The sequence goes on from CAZZKL010000081.1 coordinate 6,987, forward strand.
CACCCACCATTGATAACCATATCCCATTTCCCCCGCCGCCGTCGGCGCGCTTGGCGTGGTCGAGGCTTTGATCCAGTCGGCGGGCACAATCTGTTGGCCGCCATATAGGCCGTTTTGCGCAATCATCAGGCCAAAGCGAGCGTAATCACGGGTGGTGATATTCAGCCCGCCCAAAACAAACGCCACGCCCTCGCCATCGGTCAGGTAATAGGGCGCGGCCTCAAGCCCCAGCGGTATGATGATTTTCTCGGCCAGCAGATCAGGAATGTCGCGCCCGGTGGCCCCCCGGATCACCATGCCAATCACATGGGTATCAATCGAGACATAATGCCATGTCTGCCCCGGCGGCGCGAAATTTTTATCCTGACCGGCGGCAAACCCATCCATGCTACCGCCCAGCGCAATCACCCGGCCCATCTTGTTGATGTCGGAATTATAATCCAAATAATCCTCGTTAAACTCAATGCCACTGGCCATTTGCAGGACATTTTTCAGGCTGGCCCCATCATAAGCGCTGCCTTTGAGCGCGGGCACATATTTGATCACCGGATCATCCAATGAGGCGATTTTGCCTTCGGCCATGACAATGCCAAACAGCGCCGAGAGATAGCTTTTCGCCACCGACCACGAGATTCGGCGATCATCAGGGCCGGTGCCCAGATAATAGCTTTCATGCACAATCTCGCCCTGTTTCAGCACCAAAAGAGAAGTGACATTGCGGGCCTCGATCCAGCCGTCTACAGCCTCGGGTAATGTGGCCTGTGGCCCTTGCGGCAGCTCGGATACCGGCCCATCCCCGCGCGCGATGTCACGGGTGAGAAAGGCCGCGTTCATGTTTGAGAAGTTGTGAACAATCTTTTCTTCGGAAAACAATGAGTTGACCGCCAAAAGCCGGGTGATCTGTTCGCGTTTGACAATGCCAATGACGACGACGGCGATCACCAGCATAAAGGTGGCGCGGCCCACCCATTTTAATAGTTTGCGCATAAAATATCCTCCCTGCCCGTGAACAAAGCAGCCCGAAACCTAGCTGGCAAGGGTGACGCAACGGGATTAGCGAAATTTATCAACCAGCTTTTGCAGAGGTGATTTTGCTGGCTCTGGCGGGGCCTGCCCCTCCGGCGTTACCGACGGCCCCACTTTGGGCTTGGCGCTTGATTTCGGCGGGTGCAGACGCAGGGCCACCGCGTTTTGAAAGCGGTCCTTGTCGCCCTCCGCCAGATAAACCGCCCCGTCGCCAATACCGCGCAACAGATCATCCAGCCATGCCGCATCGGCCTTGGCAAAATCCTGCAGCACATAATGCGCCACCAGCTCTTTGCGCCCCGGATGGCCAATGCCAAGGCGCACCCGGCGGTAATCCTCGCTGATATGCTGATGGATTGAGCGCAGCCCGTTATGCCCCGCATGGCCGCCGCCTTGTTTAAGGCGCAGCTTACCCGGTGCCAGATCAAGCTCATCATGAAACACCGTCACGTCATCGGGCGAAAGCTTGTAAAACCGCATCGCTTCACCCACCGATTGACCGCTAAGGTTCATCATGGTTTCGGGCTTGAGCAGCAAAACCTTCTCAGCGCCCAGACGGCCTTCGGATATCTGCCCCTGAAATTTCGATTTCCACGGGCCAAAGCCATGCGCGCGGGCAATCTCATCCACAGCCATAAAGCCGATATTATGCCGGTTACCGGCATATTTCACGCCGGGATTTCCCAGACCCACAAAAAGCAGCATTGTCGTTGCCCTGTTCTTGATTTCTTATGGTCTACGCGCCGGGTGCGGTGGAATCAATCATCAAGGCGTATTGAGGCGAGGCCCGGCAATAAAAAACGCGGCCCCCTCTGAGAGCCGCGTTTAAAAATATCCGAAAGGTTGAAGGCTTTATTCTTCGCCTGCCCCCTCTTCGCCACCTTCCGCGCCTTCGTCACCAACGACGGGCACTTCGGTTGCTTCTGTATCTTCCTCATCCTCGTCATCGGCAGATTTCAGCGCCGATGGGGCCGAAACGTTACAGATCATGAAATCACGATCGGTAATGGTCAGCTTGGCCCCCTCAGGAATCTCAATATCCGAGATGGTAACGGTATCGCCGATGTCTTCGATTTTGGCCAGATCAACGATCAAAGTCTCGGGGATGTCGCCCGCTGTCACGATCAGCTCAACCTCGTTGCGCACAACCATCAGGGTGCCGCCCTTGCGCAGCGCCGGGCATTCCTCTTCGTTGATGAACTCAACATGAATGAACAGGTTGATCTTGGTGGTGCGGCGCAGGCGCATCAGATCAAGGTGGCGCGGCAGGTCTTTGACCACATCGCGCTGCACATCGCGGCAGATCACCCGCACATCATCATGGCCGTCAACCTTGAGGTTGAACAATGTCGATTTAAAGCGGCCCGCTTTCAGGCGGTGAAACAGCTTGTTGAACGGAATATTGATCGGAAGCGGGTCTGTGTCGCCACCAAATACGATACCCGGAACCATGCCATTGCGGCGTGCGGCACGAGCGGCGCCCTTGCCTGTCCCCGTGCGTTCCTGGGCGTGAAGATCAGGAATTGATCCAGCCATGTTAGTCTCCATATATAAGGGCGGGTATCCTCCAAGGCTGTATACCCGCGTGAAGGGGCGCGTATAGACCGGATTTAGCCTTAAGAAAAGGGCTAAAACGTACCCGTCAGCTTTGGGCAGTATCCTTTTGTATATGCCCCGCATCGGCGCGGGCAGGGCATTTCCCCGACAAAGGCTATTGTCCTGCCAATTTCACGGCCCATGCGCCTTATTCCGTTGCCCCGGCCGCTTTCAGCATTTGCTTTATTTGGTCTGTTTTGGCGTATTTTAAGGCGGTTCCGCCACCGTTTTCACGAACATTGGGATCGGCACCTGCGGCGAGTAGGGCTTCAACGATTCTCTGATGCCCCACATAAGAGGCTAAGAACAAGGCGGTCGCGCCGCTTTCATGTTGCAAATCGATCCTGGCCCCGGCATCAAGCAGGGCTTGCACTATTTCGGTGTGGCCCTCCTGAGACGCCATGATCAGGGCTGTTGAACCATCTATTTTTGGAATGTCGATCCTGGCCCCCATACCAAGCAGGGCTTGCACCGCCGCCGTGTGGCCGTTCTGAGAGGCCATGAACAGGGCCGTTGCGCCGTTTTTATTTTGCCAGTCGATGCTCTTGGCTCCGTCATCAAGCAGGATTTTCACCACCTCCGCATGACCTTTCTGAGACGCCATAAACAGAGCCGTCGTGCCATCGTCTGTTGGCAAGTCAATCTTGGCCCCCTTGTCAAGCAAGGCTTGCACCGCCGCCGCATGACCATTCTGAGCCGCCACGAATAACACCGACACGCCGTCCCCGACTTGCGTGTCAATATTGGCACCCATATCAAGCAGGGCTTGCACCACCACCGTATGACCGTCCTGAGCCGCCATGAACAACGCCGTCGCGCCATCGTTCTTTTGTATGTCGATGCTGGCACCCTGATCAAGCAGGGCCTGCACTATGGCAATGTGACCTCCCCCAGACGCTATGGTCAGGGCTGTCGTGCCATTATTGGATTGCAGATCGGTATTGGCACCCACATCAAGCAGGGCTTGCACCACTTCTGCATGACCGTTCTGAGACGCGACCATCAACGCGGTCGCGCCATCATCGTCCTGCAGATCGGTATTGGCCCCCATATCAAGCAGGGCTTGCACCACTGCCGCATGACCTTTTTCAGACGCTATGATCAAGGCGGTCACGCCGCTTTTATGTTGCAGGTCAACCTTAGCCCCTTCATCTAGCAGGACCTGCACAACCGCTGTATGACCGTTCTTGGATGCCATGAACAATGCCGTGATGCCGTTTCTGTCCTGTAAGTCGATCTTGGCCCCTGCATCAAGCAGGGCCTGCACCACCGCGGCGTGACCTTCCTGAGACGCCATGGCCAAGACTGTCGCGCCGCCAATGGTTTGCAGGCCTATCTTAGCGTCCTTATCAAGCAGGGCCTGCACCACGGCAATATGACCTTCCTGAGACGCAATGGCCAAAGCCGTGGCACCCTCAATGGTTTGCAGATCGATTTCAGCGCCCATATCAAGTAGGGCTTGCACTACTTCAGTGTGACCATTCTGAGACGCCATGACCAATGCGGTTGCGCCAATTCTGTTTTGATGGTTGATATCGGCACCGTTCTGCAACAAAGCGCGCACCTGCTTAAGATCGCCGGTTTTGGCCGCCGCCAATAGGTCCTGACCGTCATCGGCGGCGGCAGGCAACAGAGCCAGGCTTAAGAGGATGACAAGCCACGCGAGCATGTGCCTGAAGGCACGCATCAGCGGCGGCTTGTGTTGCGTGGTCTGGCCGCGCCTGTGATTAATGAGGCCAGTGATGGATATCCCCGGTGATGATAATTCATTCATGATATTTCCCCCACACCCATGGTGATATTTTGAGGATTATGTTTTTGCACCGTTAATGCTGCGATAACTGAAATACCTATTACCGTAATAATTGGTGGCTCTTACATCAGGTGTTCGCTCTTATATCAGATGTTCGCTTTATTTGCACGGATGGGGGGCAATCAGGCCGTGGTTGTATATGGAGATACCGCTTCAGGAAGTTATGTAGCCCGGAAAATCCGCCGTAATCCCCCTACTCAACCTCGGTTTTCAGATACCCCCCGGCCTCAAGCAAACGGGCATATAGTTCATAATCCCTGATCCGGGCGGCGCGGAATTTTTGCCGCACCTCAGGGCTTAATTCCGCAGGCACAGCCGGTGAGACATTCTTTTTCTCCAGCGTAATTTCCTCGCCAAACCGCTGGCTCAGAAATGCCTCAAGCAGCGGTATTTTCTCATGGGCAAACAGATGATGCACCAGCACATCCCCGGCAGGGGCCGTCAGCATATTCGACTGGCTGCCAATCCGCGCATAGGGCGGCGGATCGTCTGTAATGCTTGCCAAAATGAAATCATCAAAGCTGGTGCCCGCCGCACTTCTTGGCGTGCCAATATTTTGCAACCGACAGCGATACCTGTACCAGCTACGCGCCTGCTCTTCGGGGTCGCGCATCACGGCAAATCTTTCGGGGGTCAGATCAAAGGCCTGTTCAAGCCATGGCACGACCTTGAGGTGAAACCGCCGCGCGGTCATATGCCTGAGCCCCCCCGACAAGGAAATATCGGCCTTTTTACCTATCGCCGCCCGGACAGCCATCGTCCCGGTTTTGGGGACGGCGATAAAGGCCAGGGATTGTTGCGTAAATATCAGCATGAGGGGATGTTAGCGCGTACCGTTCAGGCTTGCCAGTCGCCAGCAAGCCAGTCACCGGCAAAAGTTTTTGGGATCATCAGAATATCACGGTTCAGCCCGCGCAGATCACGATGGCCACAAAACGCCATTGAGATGTCCAGCTCATTATGGATGATCTCAAGTGATTTGGTCACGCCAGCCTCGCCCATCGCCCCCAGCCCGTAAGTATAAGCGCGCCCGATATAGGTGCCCTTGGCCCCCATCGCCAGCGCCTTGAGCACGTCCTGACCGGAGCGGATACCGCTATCAAGATGCACCTCGATCTTGTTGCCCACCGCATCTAAAATCGCGGGCAGGGCGCGGATTGAGCTAAGCGCACCATCCAGTTGCCGCCCGCCGTGGTTGGAGACGATAATCGCATCGGCCCCCACATTCAGCGCCTGCTTGGCGTCACGCGCGTCGATGATACCCTTAAGGATCAAAGGCCCATCCCACATCTTGCGAAACTGCCTTATGCGGTCCCAATCCAGCGCCTCATCAAATGCCTCGGCTGTCCAGGACGACAGCGACGAAGGATCGCTGACACCTTTGGCATGGCCCACAATATTGCCAAAAAACCGCCGCTTGGTGCCCAGCATCCCAAGCCCCCAACGCACCTTGGTCATCATATTGGCGATGGATTTCAGCGTCAGTTTTGGCGGCGCGGACAGGCCATTTTTAAGGTCTTTATGGCGCTGTCCCATGACCTGCAAATCCACCGTGATCACCGCCGCCGAGCATTTGGCGGCTTTCGCCCGATCAAACAACCGCTGCATGAAATCATCATCTTTGAGGGTATAGACCTGCATCCAAAACGGCTTTTGCGTATGCTCGGCCACGTCCTCGATTGAGCAAATCGACATGGTTGAAAGCGTGAACGGCACGCCGAATTTCTCGGCTGCGCGCGCGGCTTTGATCTCACCATCGGCGCATTGCATCCCCGTCAGGCCAACAGGTGCCAACGCCACCGGCATCGCCACATCCTGTCCAATCATCTGACTTGCGGTACTGCGCCCCGACATATCCACCGCCACCCGTTGGCGCAGGTATATCTGGTTGAAATCACTGGAATTTTCGCGAAAAGTCTGTTCCGTCCAACTGCCGCTCTCGGCATAGTCGTAAAACATCCTCGGCACCCGGCGCTGATAGATGCGCCTTAGGTCGTCAATGCAGGTGATTACGGCCATGCTCTGATCCCAGTTCGGTTTTGGTCAGGTAAATTTACCAATCCCGGAATAAATCCGCAATGGCCATTCCGTTCAGACCGAATGCGCCCCATCCGCCAAGGTTTTGACAAAGGCCAGCACTTGATCCACCGGCGCACCCTCAGCAATCTTGGACACAATCGCCGAGCCAACAACCACGCCATCAGCCACTTGAGCAATAGCGCGGGATTTCTCGGGTGTGTTGATACCAAAGCCGACGATCACTGGCAGGTCGGTCTTGGCTTTGATCCGCGCCACCTCGGGGGCCACATCGCCCGATTGCGCCTCACCCG
>CAZZKL010000082.1:0-13609 GCA_964655135.1 uncultured Roseovarius sp.
GCAAAGTCATAGCGTCCACAATGGGTTCGAAGCGACCTTCCCGCTTATACAAAAACCATCGTTTTGAGACAAGCAAAGGCAGCTATGCGGAACAAAGTGGACATTGAAATTGCCGGAGCCCGCCACATCGAACCTTGATTATTGGGTCCGCTTTTTAAAGCGTTCTATCGGTGTCGTATCGAGTTCAACAATTTTAATGCCAACATCCGAATAGCGTGACGCCCCCCCAGATGATCGAAGGCCTTTCTCATTAATATCTCGGTCTTCAGTTTTAAGAATAGTTGTCATTGGACAATTGATAAAATGTTCCCAAACGTCTTCAATATTCAATTCGGCAGAGTTACTTAAAAGCCACTGCCACGATACCTTCAGCGGTATAGGATGTTCATTTATTGTTTTGCTAGTCCACTCGTTAAACGTCTTGACCTGATCTAATTCTTGACGGGCCCGCAAACTGACGCGGCGATTGAGTTTCTTGACAAGGCTAGATGAAGCATCCTTATCCACAGTTGCGTGGTTTGAAAGAACGCGCATAATGAACGTGATTGCTTGATCGCGTTTCGCATTCAGGCGCGCTTCGGTTAGGAGAAATGCCACCCTACGGTGAATGTAATCGTCCAAATTAAAGCTCCTATTACACCAAGGGTCGTAACAGTATTGCGACGTATTTGTGGTTTCTCAATATATTAGTGGTGAGTAATTTGGAAAACTAGCCAAGTTTTGGCCACTATGGGCTCGAACCGGACATCGGTGCAGATTTCCCCATCACCGCCCTCTAATCCGCGGATCAAGTGCGTCGCGTAGCCCGTCGCCAAGGTAGTTGACGCTGAGCACCGTGAGAGAGATCGCAAGGCCGGGCCAGAAGACGCGCTCGGGGTAGTCTTGCAGGTAGACCGTGGCGTCATTCAACAGCCGCCCCCAGGTGGGAAAGTCCGGCGGGAAGCCGAGGCCGAGGAAGCTGAGAGCGCTTTCCGTTATGATGGCGTTGGCGATGCCCAGCGTGGCCGAGACCATGATCGGCGACATCACATTGGGCAGGATATGGCGGGTGATAATGCCGTAATTCGTGGTGCCGATGGAGCGTGCGGCCAAGACAAATTCACGCTCTTTCAGGGCCAGCACATCACCGCGAACTATTCTGGCCGTGGGCATCCAACTGGTGATGCCAATGGCCGAGACCATCAGGATAAAGATACCCTGCTCGGGGCCGAAAGCGGCGTTGAGGCTGTCGCGAAACAGCAGCACCATGACCAGCAGGAGGGGCAGGAGGGGCAGCGATAAAAACAGGTCAGTCAGGCGCATCAGTGGCCCGTCGAGGCGTTTGAAAAAGCCTGCGATGACGCCGATGAAACTGCCCAGAACCAGTGATAAAAGCATCGCCACAAGGCCCACGGCGATTGAAACTCGGCCCCCCGCCATCATCCGGGCAAAGCTGTCGCGGCCCAGTTGATCGGTGCCAAAGGGATGCCCCCAGTTTGGCCCCTGATTGCGGGCGCGGATGTCAATATAGGTGGCGTCGAGCGGCCACAAAAGCGGGCCAAGAAACACCGTGGCGATGATCCCGAAAAAGATCACCCCGCCGATCAGCGCGCCGCGATGGTGTTTGAACTGATCCCAGACATCGCGCCAATGGCTGCGTGGCGGGGCCGCTGGCTCGGGGTCGGTCAGGGCAGCGATGGCGGGCGGGGGCATGTGCGGCTCAGTCATAGCGGATCCTCGGGTCAAGAAAGCCGTAGAGCACATCGGCGATGATGTTGAAAAGCACGATCAGGATGGCCAGCATGAAGGTGACGGTTTGCACCATCGGCAGATCATTGGCCTGAATCGCGGTGATCAGAAGCTGGCCCAATCCGTTGACCTTGAAAATCTGTTCGGTGATAATAGCGCCGCCAAAGATATGCGGCACGCCGAGGGCGATGACTGTGACCACCGGGATCATCGAGTTGCGCAGCACATGCACCAACACTACCGAGCGCTCAGAAAGGCCTTTGGCGCGGGCGGTGCGGACAAAATCCTGACGCAGATTATCCAGCATCGAGGCGCGCATGAAGCGGCTGATCTGGGCGGTGGTTTGCAGCGCCAGCACCATCACCGGCATGACCATCTGTTTGAGCTGAAGGATGAAGGTATCCCAGCTTACCACCACAAGGGTGGTGTCATATATTGACGGCAGCCAGCCCAGTTGCACCGAGAAGATGACGATCACCAGAACGCCTGAGAAAAACGGCGGCACCGAATAGCCGACCATGGTGATGAAAGTACCGACCTGATCAAACACTGAATATTGCCGGTAGGCGGAATAGATGCCGATGGGCAGGGCAATCAGAATGCCCACCACATAAGACATCGCCACCACCCACAGGGTTTGCGGCATACGCTGGATCACAATATCCATCACCGGCGAGCGGGTTTGCCAGCTGATCACCCGCTGTTGGCCCTCGGCCAGTGTCGTGCCAAAGGTATGATCCATCCACACCATTGGTTCCACGGCAAAGAACTGCCATATCCATTTGGCAAAGCGGATATGGGTTGGCTGGCCAAGGCCAAGGGCCTCGCGCATCTGTTGCTTGACCTCGGGTGGCACCGTGAGCGGCACCTGTGACATCGGATCACCCGGCGCAAGCTCAAGCAAAAGGAAGATCACAAGTGAGATGAAAAGAAGCGTCGGAATGGCCAAAGCCAGCCGACGGATCGTGTATGTTAGCATCAGTTGCCCTTCGGGCTTGAGGGAAATGTAAGCCGGGCTTAAGCCCGGCCTACCTTTTCACGAAGGGTTTATTCTGCCCGGTTCCAGTCTGCGATATTCCACAGCTCACTGTCCCAGGCATTCATCACCACGCCGCCAAGTTTGTTGGATTTGGCCGCGACACGGCCCCGGTGAGTGATCGGCAGCATGACATAATCCTGCATCAGCATGTCATTCATCTGCCGGGCCAGTGCTGCGCGATCCTCAAGGCCGCCGGTGACAGCCATTTTAGCGGATAGGGCATCATAGGCGTCTGAGCAATAGCGCGGGATGTTGCTACCCTGCCACTGATTTTCAGGACGAGGACGGCCATCACATTTCCAACGGGCCATATAGGTTTCTGGATCTGTGCCGTCGAAATTATTGGTGAACATTTCAACATCCGAGAAGAACTTCACAAACGTATCCGGGCTACCGGGGTCCGACCCAAAGAACACCGACGCATCAATATTACGCAGCTCGGTTTCCACCCCAATTTCCGACCACCACTGCTTGATCAGCGCCTGATAATCCTGACGCACGGCGTTGGTTGAGGTTTGAAACAGCACCGATAGACGCATACCATCTTTGGTCCGCACCCCGTCACCGCCTTTTACCCAACCGGCATCGTCCAACAGTTTGTTGGCACCAGCAATATCCTGTGTCAGGCAGGCATCATTGGCGGATGAGGCATAAATCGCAGGCGCAGGCAGGACGTTGCAGGTAGGTTTGCCCGCCGGGCCATAGCCAATCTCGGTCAAAAGCACCCGGTCAATCGCCATCGACAGCGCCTTGCGCACGCTGATGTCGGTCAGGAACGGGTGGGGATTTGCCAGCGTCCCTCGGGTATCACCCAGTGAGGAGCTGACATCGGTAAAGTTTATCATGATCCGCTCAACCGATGTGCCAAAGGCGCTGATCACCTTGCCTTTCCCGGCGGCTTCCATATTGGCCAGCACATCGGGGGCAAGTTGCAGGTTCCAGGCATAATCAAATTCGCCGGTTTCCAGAACCGAGCGCCCCGCTGCATTGGCGTCACCGCCGCCTTTGAACAAGACCTTGGCAAACGCGGGCTTGGCCGGATCGCGGTAATTTGGGTTGGCTTCAAGCTGGATCACGTCATTGGGGCGGAAATCCGTCACAACAAACGGCCCGGTGCCAATGGGGTTGAAGTTTTGCTCGGTGCATGAGGCGGCTTGCGCGCCAACGCAATCTTTGAACTGCGCCTTTTGGATGATCGGAGCCTGCGCCCCGACAAATGGCCCATAAGGGAACGGCTTGGCCTGTGAGAAATGCACCACCACGGTCAATTCATCGGGGGTGTCCACGCTTGTCACATCCTGATATTTTTGAGCCTGGGCACAGCCGCCGCCATCGGCGGTGCAATATTCCCATGAAAACTTCACATCTTCCGACGTCACCGGCGTGCCATCCGACCATTTGAGGCCCGGTTTCAGCTTCCATGTGATGGATTTGAGATCAGCCGACACACCGCCATTTTCAACTGTCGGTATGGAATCGGCCAGCCACGGCACCATGGCACCGTCTTGGTTGTAGCGCGCCAAAGGCTCGATCACCATTGAGGCCGCTTCCAGCTCTTTGGTGCCGCCCGACAGATAAGGGTTCATCAGTGAGGGCGCTTGCCAATAGATGATGTTGACGGTGCCATCCGAGCCGCGCTCGGCACTGGCGTTCGTGGCCATCGAGGCCAGAGCCAGCGCAGCGGTGGCACCGATCAGGGTTGTTTTAAGGTTCATTGCAGTTCTCCCTTTTCAGACAGTTATTTTTATGACCGCCAGCCTTCGCTTGTCTGACACGAAAGCGGCGTTGCGGGCCCGGGTGTATTGAGGCAAAGCCCACATTTCCCGGCCCATGTTCGTTAAGAACACATTTCCAAGCCCCTATCACAGACCGAATCCAAATATTTTGCAAGGTTTGCTTTTAGCGCTATCACAAAATTGTGGGGCATGAGGTTTGACATTGCGGCCTGAGCCTGAGTAGCGTCGGGATGAACTTCATTGAAACAGGGTCCTTGGCAGATGCTTGATCAACCCATTGTACGGCCCATTGCACAGATTGAAAATCTACGGGTTGAATTTCAGACCAAGGATGGCACGGTTGTGGGGGTCGAGGATGTCTCATTCGAGGTCAACCCCGGTGAAACCGTCTGTATTGTTGGCGAATCGGGGTCGGGCAAATCGGTGTCGTCGCTGTCTTTGATGCGGCTGGTTGAGTTTGGTGGCGGAGACATCACCGGCGGGCGGCTGATCTTTGACCGCAAGGATGGCAGTGAAATTGATCTGGTGGCGGCCGATAATGATCTGATGCGCACCATTCGTGGCAATGAAATTGGCATGATCTTTCAAGAGCCGATGACCGCGCTTAACCCGGTGTTCACCGTCGAGCGGCAGTTGACTGAAGGCCTGCGCCTGCACGAGGGCCTGAGCAAGGCCGAGGCGCGAAGCCGCGCGATTGAGCTGTTGCGTGAGGTGCGTATCCCTGAGCCTGAGCAGCGGATGAAGCAATATCCCCATGAGCTTTCCGGCGGGATGCGGCAGCGGGTGGTGATTGCCATGGCGCTGGCCTGTTCGCCGCGCCTGCTGATCGCGGATGAGCCGACAACCGCGCTGGATGTGACCATTCAGGCGGAAATTCTGGCGTTGATGAATCGCTTGAAGCGCGAGCACGGCACGGCGGTGGTGTTTATCACCCATGATATGTCGGTGGTGGCGCAGGTGGCGGACCGCGTTGTGGTGATGTTCAGGGGCCGCAAGGTTGAAGAAGGCCCGGTTGAGCAAATCTTTGAAGCGCCGCAGCATGATTACACCAAGGCGCTATTGGCCGCTGTACCCAAGCTGGGCGAGATGCGCGGTAAATCCTACCCTGAGCCGATGAAGCTTTTGGGTGACGACCCGGCCAAGGTCAAACCGATCATCGGCAGCGATGATTTGCTGCTTGAGGTTAAGGGCCTGACCACGCGCTTTCCCGTCAAGGGCGGGTTTTTCAGGCGCACAGTGGCATATGTTCATGCGGTCGAGGATGTGTCTTTTACCATCAACAAGGGCCGCACATTGTCCTTGGTGGGCGAATCCGGCTGTGGCAAATCCACCGTGGCGCGCTCAATTTTGCGGCTGGTCAAGCCTTATGCGGGTCATGTGGTGCTGGACGGCGTCGATATTATGGCGCTTGAGCCAAAGGAATTGCGCCACGCGCGGGTCAATATGCAGATGGTGTTTCAGGATCCCTTTGCCTCGCTCAACCCGCAGATGCGGCTTGCCGATCAGGTGGCCGAGCCGATGCGCAATTACCACACCGCCAGCAAATCCGAGATTGAGGACCGGGTTGGGATGCTGTTTGACCGGGTCGAATTGCCGCGTAGCTTCTTGCGCCGTTATCCGCATGAGTTATCTGGTGGGCAGCGTCAACGGGTGGCCATCGCCCGGGCGCTGGCGCTCAATCCCAAGCTGATTGTCACCGATGAGGCGGTTTCAGCCTTGGATGTTTCTGTGCAGGCGCAGGTGCTTAATCTGATGATGGAATTGCAGGCCGATCTTGGCGTGTCTTACCTTTTCATCAGCCATGATATGGCGGTGGTAGAGCGTGTCAGCCACGATGTCGGCGTGATGTATCTGGGCCGCATTGTTGAATATGGCCCGCGCGCGGCGGTGTTTGAAAACCCGCAGCACGCTTATACCAAGGCGTTGATGAAAGCGGTGCCAATTGCCGATCCGCGCCGGCGCAAATCCGAAAAAGACATGAATTTCAAACCGATCCCGTCGCCCATTCATCCGATTGGGTATGAGCCGGGTCCATCGGTTTACAGGCAAGTCAGCAAAGGCCATTTTGTCCTGACCTCAGAGAGTGGATACTGAACCCAATGACTGAACAACTGTCGCCGCTGGCGATCATGCAAAAGCTGGTGTCGTTCCCGACCGTCAGCCGCGATACCAACCTGCCGTTGATTGACTGGGTTGAGGATTATCTTTCGGAGCACGGCATTGAGGCGCACCGTTATTATCATGAGACCGGCGAAAAGGCGGCGCTGTTTGCCCATGTCGGCCCGTGGGAGGAGGGGGCGGTGGTGCTTTCCGGCCATACCGATGTTGTACCGGTAGACGGTCAGCCGTGGGACACGGACCCCTTTGAAGTGGTTGAAAAGGATGGAAAATATTACGGGCGCGGCACCTGTGATATGAAGGGCTATGACGCGCTGGCGATCTGGGCTTTGGTTGAGGCGCATAAGCGCGGCATCAAACGCCCGCTGCAACTGGCGCTGAGTTTTGATGAGGAAGTGGGCTGTACCGGCGCGCCGCCGATGATCAAGGCGATGCAGCCGGTGTTGCCCAAAGGCTCGGCGGTGATTGTAGGTGAGCCATCCACCATGCAGGCGGTCACGGCCCATAAGGGGGGCCAAGGCTATGTGGTGCGGATCACCGGCTTTGAGGTGCATTCATCGCTACTGCCCACCGGCGTCAGCGCCATTTTGGAAGCCGGGCGGTTGCTGGAATGGGTCAATCATACCAATGCGGAAATTCAGGCGAAGGCGCCCGAGCCGCTGGCGGCGATGTTCAACCCGCCGTTTACTACGCTGCATGTGGGCAATATCAAGGGTGGCACCGCGCGCAATATCACCGCCAAGGATTGCGTGATGGATTTTGAAATGCGGGTGGTGCCGGGCGAAAACCCCGATGAGTGGGACCGCCGCTTTGTGGATTATGTACGCGAGGTTGAGGCGGCGATGAAAAAGGTGCGCCCCGAGGCCGGGATTGAGCTTGAGACCCTGTTTGGCGTGCCCGGATTGCGCCCCGAAGAGAACGGCGAGGCCGAGGCGCTGGCGCGTGCAATCACTGGCGATAATGGCACTCATGTGGTCAGCTATGGCACCGAAGGCGGGCAATTTCAGGCGGCGGGCTATTCTGCTGTGGTTTGCGGTCCCGGCGATATTGCGCAGGCGCATCAACCCAATGAATTTATCGAAGTGGCGCAGTTTGAAGCCGGGCATGATTTTATGCGCCGTTTGCTTGCGCGCCTGCAAGGAGAGACCGATGCCCGTTAAAAACCGATTTGCCGAGCTGCATGATGAGATCACCGTCTGGCGGCGCGATATGCATGAACACCCTGAGATCTTGTTTGAAACCCACCGCACCAGTGCTTTGGTGGCCGATAAATTGCAGGCGTTTGGTTGTGACGAGGTGGTCACCGGTATTGGCCGCACCGGCGTGGTTGGCGTGATCAAGGGCAAATCTGATGCCAGCGGCAAGGTGATTGGCTTGCGCGCTGATATGGATGCCTTGCCGATTCATGAAACGACCGGGCTTGAGTATGCCTCGAAAACCGATGGGGCGATGCACGCCTGCGGCCATGACGGCCATACGGCGATGCTGTTGGGGGCGGCAAAATATCTGGCCGAGACGCGCAATTTTGATGGCACCTGCGTGGTGATATTCCAGCCCGCCGAAGAGGGTGGCGGTGGCGGTCGTGAGATGTGTGAAGACGGCATGATGCAGCGCTTTGGCATTCAGGAAGTCTATGGAATGCACAACTGGCCCGGCGTGGCCGAGGGTACATTTGCCATCCGCCCGGGGGCGTTTTTTGCCGCCACTGATGTGTTTGAGATCGCTATCGAGGGTGTGGGTGGCCATGCGGCCAAGCCCCAAGATACGGTTGATCCGGTGGTGATGGCCAGCCATCTGGTGCTGGCGTTGCAGACGATTGCCAGCCGCAACGCCGATCCGATTGATCAGGTTGTGGTGTCGGTGACATCGGTTGAGACCTCATCGAATGCCTTCAACGTGATCCCGCAAGCTGTGAAAATGCTGGGCACGGTGCGCACCATGAGCGCCAAGATGCGCGATCTGGCCGAGGCGCGGATGAATGCGCTTTGTGACAGCACCGCGCTGGGATTTGGTGGCAAGGTTGCGCTGGAGTATAAGCGTAATTATCCGGTGATGGCCAACCATCCCGATCAGACAGAATTTGCCGCTGAAGTGGCCAGATCAATCAGCGGGCAATGTAATGAGGCGCCGCTGGTCATGGGCGGTGAGGATTTTGCCTTTATGCTGGAAGAGCGCCCCGGGGCGTATATCCTGATGGGCAATGGCGACACCGCGATGGTGCATAACCCCGATTATAATTTCAATGATGATGTTATCCCTGCCGGCTGTAGCTGGTGGGCGGGGATTGTTGAGCAGCGGATGCCGGCTTAGAGTCAAAGGTCGCGCCGCCTGTCTGTGCCGTTCTTATTTGAGTATTTATAGAAAAATGAAAGCCAGAGGGGCGGCCACTATGCAGGCTGTGTTATTTAGCCGTGTCTGGGGTTTGCTGCAGGGATAGGGCGTTGATCAGGGTTGTGCTGAGTTCCTCAAGCGTATCATCCTGCTGGGCGGCAAAGGCGCGGGCGTTTTGGCGCATTTGATCTAGTTGCGCTGGGGTGCTGAGGAGATTGTCGAGTGTTCTGGCAAGCCCGGGCGCGTTTTCCACCTGCACCGCCGCATTGCTGGTCTCCAGATCAGCATAGGCTTGGGTGAAATTGGGTGTCTGCCCGCCGTGAATGATGGCTGATCCGGCATGGGCGGGCTCATAGGGGTTGTGGCCGCCCACCGGGGTGAATGAGCCACACATGCAGGTGATCGGGCTAAGGGCCAGCCAAAGCCCGGTTTCGCCTATCGTGTCGGCAAGATAGACCTGAGTTTTTTCGCTGATTTGCCCGCCGGTGGACCGCCTTGCACTTTGAAGCCCGTGATCTTTGATCAATCCTTCAATTCGACCCGCGCGCGCGGGGTGGCGGGGTACGAGGATCAGCAACAGATCGGGGGTAGTTTGCAGCAGCGTTTTATGTGCCTTGAGCATGATCTCATCCTCGCCCGGATGGGTTGATAAGGCGAGCCAAAGCGGGCGGCCTGCAAGGCTTGTGCGCAGGCGGGTCAGTTCGGCCTCATCACAGGGCGGAGGGCCGGAAATGGATTTTAGGTTTTGCCCGGTTTGGGCGTGGTCGAGGCCAAGATCATGCAGGTGCGCGGTGGTGCGGGCGTTCTGTGTGTGGATCAGTGAAAACTGCCCCAGAAGATGCCGGGCGGTTTTTGGAAAGCGCTTCCACCGGCGTGCAGATGTGTCGGATATGCGCGCGTTGATCAGCGCCAAAGGAATGCCGCGCGCGTGGCTTTGGGCCAGCATTTGCGGCCACAGCTCACTTTCCACAAAAATCGCCGCTGTGGGCTGCCAATGATCGAGAAACCGGCGCAGGGCGGCGCGGGCATCAAGCGGTGCAAATTGGTGAACGCAGCGCGGGGGCAGGCGTTTGGCAAGCACTTCTGCCGAGGTGGCGGTGCCGGTGGTCAGCAAAAACCACCAGCTGGGATTGGCCGCGCCCATATGCGTGATCAGCCGCAAAACCGACAGGCTTTCGCCGATTGAGGCGGCATGGAACCAGATCAACGTGCCTTTGGGCCGGGGCAGGCAGGCGCGGCCCATGCGCTCGGGCAGGCGGGCGGGATTGGTGCCTTGGGCCTTGAGTTTTGTAGCAATGCGGCGGTAAGCCAGCGGGGCGATCAGATTGGCGGCCACCGCGTAGAGGCGGATCAGCGCGGGCGGGCGCATCAGCCGCCGGTGTGGCTCATATGGCGCGACATTTTACCGTCAACCACTTGCCGCGAGTAATCAAAATCATGGCCCTTTGGTTTGCGCGCGATGGCGGCGCGGATGGCCTGTTCCAGCGGCGCGTCATCCAGCGGGTTGTTGCGCAGGGCCGGGCGCAGATCGGCCACATCTTCCTGACCCAGACACATGAACAATTCACCGGTGCAGGTCAGGCGCACGCGGTTGCAGCTTTCACAGAAATTATGTGTGAGCGGCGTGATGAAGCCGATTTTCTGGCCGGTTTCTTCTACCGCGACATATCGCGCCGGTCCGCCGGTATTGAGGGGCAGATCGGTGAGGGTGTATTCCTGCCGCAACGTGGCGCGCAGATCCTTGAGCGGCCAATATTGATCTATCCGGTCTTCATTGCCAATATCGCCCATCGGCATGACTTCAATAAATGTGAGGTCCATATCGCGCTCAGCGCACCAGTTAACGATGGTGAACAGCTCATCCTCGTTGAAGCCTTTTAATGCCACCATATTGATCTTGACCCGCAGCCCGGCTTTTTGTGCCGCCTCAATGCCGTTTAAGACCTGAGGCAGGCGGCCCCAGCGGGTGATGTCGGCGAATTTCGTCTCATCCAACGTATCGAGCGACACATTCACCCGGCGCACGCCAGCGGCATAAAGACCCTCTGCGAACCGCGCCAGTTGGCTGCCATTGGTGGTCAGCGTCAGCTCTTTCAAAGCGCCGCTTTCAAGGTGCCGGGTCATTGAGCCGAAAAACGTCATGATGCCCTTGCGCACCAGCGGCTCACCGCCCGTGATGCGCAGCTTTTCAACCCCGAGATGGATGAAGGTTGAGCACATGCGGTCCAGCTCTTCCATCGTCAGCAATTCTTTTTTCGGCAGGAAGGTCATGTTTTCCGACATGCAATAGACACAGCGAAAATCGCAGCGGTCGGTGACCGAAACGCGCAGATATGAGATCGGGCGCTCGAAGGGATCAATCAATGGGGCTGTCATGGTGCAAACCTATGCTTTGAGGGTGCCCGGGGCAAGGCTGATTTTTGCGTCATTGTGTCCAATCAGGCGGGCGTTTTTCGATAAAGGCGCTGATGCCCTCGGCGGTGTCACGAAACAGCATGTTTTCAACCATCACGCTGCCGGTATAGGCGTAGGCCTGTTCCAGAGGCATTTCTAGCTGATTATAAAACGCCTGCTTGCCGATGCGCACCACCGCGCCCAGCTTGGCGGCGACGGTTTCGGCAAGGGTATTCGTGGCCTCGCAAAGCTGATCATGGGGCACGATACGGTTGATCAGGCCCAGATCCAATGCGCGCTCGGCGGTGATGAATTCGCCGGTTGTGAGCATCTCAAACGCTTGTTTTCGCGGGATATTGCGCGACAAAGCCACCATGGGTGTTGAGCAGAAGAGGCCAATATTGACGCCGTTGACGCCAAAGCGGGTGCCTTGCGCCGCTACGGCCATGTCGCAGGATGCCACCAGTTGACAGCCTGCGGCGGTGGCGATGCCGTGGGCCTCGGCGATCACCGGTTGCGGTAGGGTGCGGATGGCCATCATCACATTGCCACAGCGGCCAAAAAGATCGGCGAAATAGGCTTTGCCGCCATCCTCGGCCTGCCGCCCGGCGGTCATTTCCTTAAGGTCATGGCCGGCGCAAAACGCCTTGCCCGCGCCCGCAAGGATCACCGCCCTGATCTCGGGCTGATCGGAAAGCCGTTTGAATTCGTCCATCAGGGCGGCCAGCATCGCGTCGCTTAACGCATTCAGTTTTTCAGGGGCATTCAGGGTGAGCCGGGCAATCGCCCCGGTATCCACGCGCTCAAGTATTGGCATCTTGTGTCTCCTATTCTGATGTGACCCTAATAGCCAAGCAACAGAAGGAAAAGCCATGATCGTGCAGATGAATGTTGAGCAATTAACGCAATTTCTGGCGCAGGCGATGCCGCAGGTCGCCCAAGAGATCGTGATTGAGGAGGTGGATGATCACCGGGTACGCGCCCGTCTGCGGGTAGGGGATCAGCACTTGCGCCCCGGTGGCACCGTATCAGGCCCGTCGGTTTTCATGCTGGCGGATGTGTCGGTCTATCTGGCGGTACTGGCGATGATCGGGCCTGAGGCCCTGGCTGTGACCACCAGTTGCTCAATCGATTTCATGCGTAAACCGGCGGCGAATACCGATATGATTGCCGAATGCCGGTTGTTGAAACTCGGTAAGGTGTTGGCGGTGGGCGAGGTTTTGATTTTCTCGGAAGGGGTCAAAGCCCCGGTGGCGCGCGCCAGCCTGACTTATTCGATCCCGCCAGTAAGAGGATAAAATTGGGGTATTATAATACCGTATTTATAAGTAGTTGATATTGCTACCAATTATTGACTTTAAGGCCCTTGACGTGGCATTGCCAGCCTATATAACCCACTCATCAAACCAAAAGTACGGGCTATATAAGGCATCCCTTCAATGAAAACATTCTCTGCGACTCCGGCAGATATTGACAAGAAATGGATCCTGATCGACGCTGAAGGCGTTGTTCTGGGTCGGCTTGCGTCGATCATCGCCATGCGCCTGCGCGGCAAACACAAACCCAGCTTTACACCAAACATGGATATGGGTGACAACGTGATCGTCATCAATGCCGAAAAGGTTCAACTGACGGGCAAGAAACGCGACAAGCCGAATTACTGGCATACCGGCCATCCCGGTGGCATCAAATCGCGCACCACTGGTGAGATTCTTGAAGGAAATCACCCCGAGCGGGTTGTCAGCCAAGCGGTGAAACGCATGTTGCCCGGCAACAAACTGGCGCGCCAGCAGATGACAAACCTGCGGGTTTATGCCGGCACCGAGCATCCCCATGAGGCGCAAGCGCCGGATGTGCTGGATGTGAAATCAATGAATTCCAAAAACACGCGGGTGGCAAGCTGATGGTTGAAGAAATCAATTCCCTCGAAGGGCTTGAAGCGGTTGCAGAAGTTGTCACCGTGGAAGTAGTAACCGAAGCGGCACCTCTGCATGAGATGGTGCGTGATGATCTGGGCCGGTCTTATGCCACTGGCAAACGTAAAGATGCGGTGGCGCGTGTCTGGATCAAACCCGGGTCGGGCAAGGTTGTTGTGAATGGCAAGGAAATGAACACCTATTTCGCGCGTCCGGTGTTGCAGATGATCCTGCGTCAGCCGTTCACCGTTGCCGGTGTCGTGGATGAGTTTGACGTGATGGCCACGGTCAAGGGTGGCGGCCTGTCTGGTCAGGCGGGTGCGGTCAAGCCCGGCATTTCCAAAGCC
>CAZZKL010000083.1:0-13575 GCA_964655135.1 uncultured Roseovarius sp.
CCATCATCATGCTGCCGATCCCCGAACTGAACGAAGAGCGCCGCCGCGAGCTGACAAAAGTGGCCTCGCATTACGCTGAAAATGCCCGCGTGGCGGTGCGCAATGTGCGCCGCGACGGCATGGATCAGATCAAAAAGGCCAAGGCCGATGGCATGTCCGAGGATGATCAGAAATTCTGGGAAACCGAGGTGCAGGACATCACCGACCGCTTTATTGGCAATGTCGACGCGGCGCTGGAAAACAAACAATCCGAGATCATGCAGGTTTGACGATCAGGAGCGCCGAAATGGCAAGCATAACTGACAGTAACGGCCCGCGCCATGTGGCGATTATCATGGATGGCAATGGCCGCTGGGCGCAGGCGCGCGGGCGGCCTCGGCTGTTTGGCCACCATGCCGGGGCGCGCCGGGTGCGTGAAATTGTCAGCGCCTGCCCGGATTTGGGGGTGAAATACCTCACAATTTTTGCCTTTTCCACGGAAAACTGGAAGCGCACACAATCAGAGGTTGCCGGGCTGATGAGCCTGTTTCGGCGCTATATCATGAAGGAAATGCAAGCCTTTGTGAAAGCAAACGTGCAGGTGCGCTTTATCGGCGACCGCCCGCGATTGGACGCCAAGCTGCGCGCGCTGATGGACGAGGCCGAAGCGATGACCTGCGGCTGTACCGGCACCAACCTGACGATTGCGCTGAATTATGGCGGTCGTGATGAGGTTTCGCGCGCCACCAAACGGTTGGCGGTGGACGTGGCCGAGGGGCGTTTGAAGCCGGAGGATATAGATGAAGAAACCCTTCCAAGGTACTTGGATACTTATGTTTTACCCGATCCCGATCTGGTGATCCGCACCAGTGGCGAGGCGCGGGTTTCCAATTTTTTGCTGTGGCAATCGGCCTATGCGGAATATGAGTTTATTGATACGCTCTGGCCCGATTTCACCAGCGATATTTTTGCCGAGCTTCTTGGCGGATATGGTAGCCGGGATCGCCGCTATGGGGCTGCAACCGCATGAGCACCGCATGAGTACTGGCCCCAACTGGTCCGACCTCGCGCCACGGGTCATATCTGGCATTGTCATGCTGGTCGCCGGGGCGGCGGCGGTTTGGATTGGCGGTTTGGTGTTCAATCTGGCGCTGTGGGGCCTTGCCGGGCTGATGCTCTGGGAGGCGGCGCGGATGTTTGGCGCGAGCGGTGCAAAAGCGGCTTTGCTGGGGGCGCTTGGCGCGGCGGTTCTGGCCTTGGCCAGCACTTTGCCGGGCTATGCCGTGTTGCCTTTGGTGGGTGCCGTGGCGATTGCCGGAGCCGGGCAGATAACGCGGGACAAGCCATTTTTTGCCCTCTTCGCCGTCTGGATTTTGCTGGCAAGTTTTGCCATGCTCAGCCTGCGCAGTCAGGCCGGGCTGATCTGGGTTTTGTGGCTGATCTGCATCGTTATAATCTCTGACATCGCCGGATATTTCGCCGGAAAATCCCTTGGTGGGCCAAAGTTCTGGCCCCGGATCAGCCCCAAGAAAACATGGTCTGGCACCATCGCCGGATGGCTGGGGGCGGCCATTATCGGCGCGGTCTTTATGGGGCCGTTGAATGCCGGAATTGCCCTGATCTGGGCCTCAATTCTGGTGGGGTTTGCCGGGCAGATGGGCGATATTGGTGAGAGTGCCGTCAAGCGGCGCACCGGGGTAAAAGACAGCTCAAACCTGATCCCCGGCCATGGCGGCGTGCTTGACCGGTTTGACGGGATGCTGGGCGCGTCAATGCTGGTGATGATCCTGTGGGCCTTACACTTGTTGCCGGGGCTTTCATGAAGCGGATCACAATTCTGGGGGCGACCGGATCAATCGGGCAAAACACCCTTGATCTGATCGGGCGTGACCAGCAGGCCTATGATGTGGTTGCCCTGACCGGCGGGCAAAACATTGCCGGGCTGGCGCGCGATGCCAAGGCGATGCGCGCCGATTTTGCCGTAACGGCGCATGATGAATTGCTGGGGGATTTACGCGCGGCGCTTGCGGGCAGCGATGTAGAAGCCGCCGCCGGGCCGGCCGCCTTGTGCGAGGCTGGCGCGCGCCCTGCGGATTGGGTGATGTCGGCGATTGTCGGCGTTGCCGGGCTAAAACCGGGGCTGGCGGCGCTGGAGCAGGGCGCGACGCTGGCGCTGGCCAATAAGGAATCACTGGTGGCGGCGGGGCCGTTGATGCTGCGCACCGCGCGGCAAAACAACGCCCGTATCCTGCCGGTGGATAGCGAACATTCGGCGATTTTTCAGGCTCTGACCGGCGAGGATATAGCGGCGGTCAACCGGGTGATCATCACCGCAAGCGGCGGCGCGTTTCGCGATTTGCCATTGGAAAATCTTGCGGATGTCACGGTTGAGCAGGCCTCAAACCATCCCAACTGGACCATGGGCCAACGGATCACCATAGATAGCGCTTCGATGTTTAATAAAGCGCTGGAAGTCATTGAAGCGCGGGAGTTTTTTGGCTTTGAGCCGGATCAGATTGAGGTGCTGCTGCATCCGCAATCGCTGATCCATGCACTGGTAGGATACCGCGATGGTGCGCTGATGGCCCATGCCGGCCCGCATGATATGCGCCACGCCATCGGCTATGCGCTGAACTGGCCCGAGCGGCGCGAACTGCCGGTTGAAGCACTTGATCTGGCAGCCATCGGCACGCTGAACTTTGAAACGCCGGACCTGCAACGATACCCGGCCCTGCGGCTGGCGCGTGAGGTGATGCGGCTGCGTGGCCTCAACGGCGCGGTGTTCAACGCCGCCAAGGAACGCGCGCTGGATCATTTCATCGCCGGGCGCATCGGATTTACCGCCATGAACGGGGTTGTGGAAACCGTTCTAAGCGGGTTTACCCCCCCGATGACGGGCGGGGATGATGAGTTAACCCTTGATCATGTCACCAAGACCGACCATTTGGCACGGATGAGCGTGGATCAGGTGGTGCGCGACGTAAAATAGGATGTAGCTTTGGATATTGGATCACTCCTCCCGCAGTTTGGTAGTTTTTTCGTCATGATACTGGCCTTTATCGTGGCCTTGTCGGTGATCGTGGCGATCCATGAATATGGCCATTACATCGTCGGGCGGTGGTCCGGGATCAAGGCGGATGTGTTTTCACTGGGCTTTGGGCCGGTCCTGTGGTCGGGCATGGATAAGCACGGCACCCGCTGGCAAATCGCCCTGCTGCCGTTTGGTGGCTATGTCAAATTCAAGGGCGATGCCAATGCCGCAAGCGCCAATGCGGATGCCTCCGTGATCGAGGAAATGCCCCCCGAAGAGCGCCGCCAAACCATGCTGGGCGCACCACTTTGGGCGCGCGCGCTTACGGTTGTTGCCGGGCCGGTGTTTAATTTCATCCTGTCGATCCTGCTGTTTGGCGCGATTGCGCTGTTTCAGGGCCGCAGCATCGAGCCTTTGACCGTTGGTGAAATACAAAACCTGCCTTATGACGGCATTACCCTTCAGCCGGGGGATCAACTGTTGCGGATTGCCGGCATTGATTTCCCCAATGGGGAAGATGAGAGCCTCAGCTTTGACGATTTTTTGGGTCAACTGCCGCTTGAAACCGTGCTTCCATATGACGTGATGCGCGATGGCCGCGAGATGCGGGTGACGGGGCCATATCCCATGCTGACTTTGGTCCGGCAAGTCGCGCCGCGCTCGGCGGCTTATGCCAGCGGGTTGCAGGCCGAGGATCTGATTATCGAGGCCGACGGCACGCCATTGGTGGCGTTTCAGCAGTTCAAGGATATGGTCGAATCCTCTAATGGCCGGGTGCTGCAACTCAAGGTCTGGCGCGATGGGAAGGTGCATGATTTTGCCCTCGCCCCGCGCCGGGTGGACGAGCCACAGCCGGGTGGCGGCTTCAAAACCGAGTGGCGGATCGGGATTGCCAGCGGCATGGTGTTTGAGCCAGCCACCGAAGCCCTTGGCCCGGGCGAGGCCCTGATGGCCGGGATCAACCAGACCTATAGCGTGGCCGCCACATCGCTGTCGGGAATGTATCACCTGATTGCCGGCAAGATCAGCAGTTGCAACATGTCCGGTCCCATCGGCATTGCCCAGGTCTCGGGCGCGATGGCCAGCCAAGGCGTGGAAAGCTTTATCTTTTTCATTGCGTTGCTTTCAACCGCCGTGGGGTTGATTAATCTCTTTCCCATTCCGGTGCTCGATGGCGGGCATCTGGTATTTTATGCCTACGAGGCTGTGGCCCGCAAACCGCCTAGTGATGGGGTGTTGCGCGTGTTGATGATTGCCGGGCTGACGCTGGTGCTGAGTGTGATGCTGTTTGCCCTGTTTAATGATGTGTTTTGCCCGTAAGGCCACGAGTAAGGCCGCTATGGGTTTGCCACCATGAAATGTTGCAAAATAACCGGCCTCAGCTCTGCCGTCATGATGCGCGGAATCGCATTTTGACAAGCCTTGTCAGACCGGGTACTGACAATCCTAACGGGGTGTCTGACTGGGTATAAACAATGATGACTATTTATCTTCGCCTGATTAAATCACTGGCGAAAAGAACTTTTTTACCGGGCTTTATTACAGCCTTGATTGCAATCACATTTCTCGCAGTTCCTACACATGCGGATGCACAGAGTTATCGTTTCTCAACGGTGACGATTGAAGGCAATCAGCGGATCGATCCGGCAACAATTTTGTCTTATGCCGGAATCGAGCGCGGCAAAACCGTCTCGGCGGATGAGCTGGACGCGGCGAAACTGCGGATCGAAGGCAGTGGGCTTTTTAAATCCGTTGAGCTGACACCTCAGGGCGGCCGTCTTTTGATCCGGGTCGATGAATATCCGACGATCAATAAAATCGCCTTCGAGGGCAATAAAAAGATTAAAGATGATGATCTTACCGGCTTTATCGAAAGTCGCTCGCGACAGGTGTTTTCACCCACCAAAGCCGAACGCGATGCCGCTGTTATCGCCGAGGCCTATCTGCAAAATGGCCGAACCGCGGCTCGTGTCACGCCGCGTATCATCCGGCGCTCGGATAATCGTGTGGATCTGGTGTTTGAGATTTTTGAAGGCAAGAAGATCGAAATTCAGCGGATCGGCTTTGTTGGCAACCGGGCCTATTCGGATCGTCGCCTGCGCCGGGTCATCAACAGCAAACAGGCCGGGCTTTTGCGCGCCCTGATCGAGCGCGACACCTTCAACGCCGATCGGGTTGAATTTGATAAACAGGTGTTGACCGATTTTTATCAATCGCGTGGCTATGTGGATTTTCGTGTCACCGGCACAAACGCCGAGTTGGCGCGGGTGCAAGATACCTATTTTGTCACCTTCAATGTCCAGGAAGGCCAACAATTCAGGTTTGGCCAGATCACAACAATCAGCGAATATGAAGGGGCGGATGCGGATGAGTTTCAATCCATCCTCCGCATCAGACCCGGAGTGGTTTATTCCCCGACACTGGTAGAAGAATCGATTGCCCGGATGGAGCGCCGGGCGGTCAAGAATGGGTTTGATTTTCTACGGGTTGAGCCTCGAATCACCCGCAATGATCGTGATCTAACACTTGATATTGAATTTGCCCTGACAAAAGGCCCCAAAGTATTTGTTGAGCGGATTGATATTACCGGCAACACAACAACATTGGATCAGGTGATCCGCCGTCAGTTTGATACGGCTGAGGGCGATCCGTTTAATCCCCGGGCCATTCGTCAGGCGGCCGAGCGCATTCGGGCCTTGGGATATTTTGAAAATGTTGACGTGAACGCGCGCGAAGGCTCGCGCCCGGATCAGGTTGTGGTTGATGTGGATGTTAAAGAAACAACAACCGGCACATTGTCATTTGGCGTCACTTTCGCCAGCCAAGCGGGGGTTGGCTTGACCGCCGGTTTTACCGAGCGGAATTTTCTAGGTCGTGGGCAAAGATTATCAGCCCAGATTACCGGATCGGCTCAACGGTTGAATTTCTCGGTTGATTTTTCTGAGCCGGCTTTCCTTGGCCGGGATGTTGAATTTGGCCTCAATACATCCTTCCGGCGCTCATCTGGTGCGACAAATGAATTTTTCGATACCCGAATTGGTGAATTCCGGCCAAGGCTGGTTTTTCCGGTAAGCGATAATGGCCGTCTGGGGCTGATCTATTTTGCCAAATATTCCGACATCGTTAATTATGACGGGAGCTTTCAGGATGATCCGGCAACCGTTGCGATTGAACCCAATGGTATTTTGCGAACGGAAGAGCTGCAAAAAGGCTTATTTGCCCAAGGTTTAGGCTATACATTCACCTTTGATACAAGGCGTACCGGGCTAAACCCAAATGCCGGGGTGTTATTGGCTGTCGGTCAGGAATTCGCGATCGGGGCGCTTGGCGAGCAGGATTTTATGCGGACAACCGCCCGGGCCGTGGCCCAAAGAAAAATATTCGGCGAGGACGTAACCTTGCGTGCCAGCATCGAAGGCGGGGCCGTCACATTCTTTAAAGGTCAGAAAAGCCGCGCCGTTGACCGGTTCAGCAATCAGATCATGCGTGGATTTCAACCCAACGGCATTGGCCCCAGAGAGAGCCGGGAATTTTTGGGCGGAGATTATTTTGCCACCCTCAAATTCGAAGCCGAGTTTCCGCTGGGTCTGCCGGATGAATACGGCATTACCGGCGGCGCATTTTATGATATTGGGGCGATTTGGGGGATCGACAAGTCAAGCGCTGCAGGTCCGCTCTCCTCAACCGGCTTCAAGGACAGACAAGCCGTTGGTGTTTCTTTGTTCTGGACCTCCCCGTTTGGTCCCATTCGGATGAATTTCTCAAGGGCTGTAAGAAAACAGCCGGGGGATATAGAACAGCAATTTGACTTTACGGTAAGATCGGATTTCTGATGATGCGATCAGTCCGGGGCCTCCTCCTTTTGGTTGTTGTCTTCAGCAGCTTGGTGGTGGGTTCTGTGTCGGCGCAGGATATTGGGGTTGTTCAAAGTGACATTCTGGTATTGGATCCGGACCGGCTTTATCTTGAAACACAGTTGGGTCAACGCATTGCGGCCGATTTGCAGGCCGAGCGTGACAAGCTGATAGCGCGCAACCGCAAGGTCGAGGCCGAACTGGCAGCCGAGGAAAAGGCCCTGACCGAGCTGCGGGCAACAAAAAGTGCTGTGGAATTTCGCGATCTGGCCGATGAATTCGACACAAAAGTACAAGAGATCAGGCGCAACAGTGAACGCGCAGTGCGTGATCATGAACGCAACCTGAAACGCGCGCCGGTTTTGTTTATGCGCACGGTCGAGCCGGTGCTGATTGAGCTGTTGAAGGATGCCAATGGGGCGGTGATCATGGACCAGCGCAGCGTCTTGTTGCGCTCGGATGTGATTGACATCACCGATGTGGCGATTTCCCGGGTGGATGCGGTCATCGGGACCGGCACCAACCCTGCTGATAGCGGCAATCAATAGGCCATAAGCCCCCTGATCCAATGCCGTGACTTGCCCAATCCGGGCCAAATTGCTAGGGATTGATCTGACGTCTGATAAGGGAAAGGACCCCCCTGAATGAACACGCCGTTGAAATCTGCAGACATTCATCTGATCCAGCGGCTTATCCCGCATCGCTATCCGTTTCTATTGATTGACAAAGTGCTTGATATCAATGGCTATTCCAGTGCGCGCGGCATCAAGAACGTGACCATGAACGAGCCGCATTTTCAGGGCCATTTTCCCGGCAAGCCGATTATGCCGGGGGTGATGATCATCGAGGCTATGGCCCAGACGGCGGCGGTCATGGTGGGCACGGCGCTTGGCATGGAAGACCGCGAAATGCTGGTGTATTTCATGGCGATCGACAAATGCAAATTCCGCCGGATGGTGGTGCCGGGCGACGTGCTTGAGATGCAGCTTGAAACAACCCGTGGCAAGCCGGGTGGCAAGGTTTGGAAGTTCAGGGGCGTGGCCTCGGTTGAGGGCGAAATGGCCGCTGAGGCTGAATTTACCGCGATGATGGATTTGCCCGGAGGGTAATGTAAATGCCGACGGTGCGCGACACGATCATTCACCCCCAAGCCCTGGTTGAAGCCGGGGCGCAGTTGGGGCAGGGCTGTCGGATCGGGCCGTTTTGCCATGTGGGGCCTGAGGCCAGACTTGGGGATGAGGTTGAGCTGAAATCGCATGTGGTGATCAGTGGCGATACGGAAATTGGTGAAAAGTCAACGGTTTATCCATTCGCCTGCATCGGTGAAATCCCGCAGGACCTTAAATATCGCGGTGAAAAAACCCGGCTGGTCATTGGGGCGCGTAGCTCAATCCGCGAGCATGTAACGATGAATTCCGGCACCAAAGGCGGTGGCGGCGTGACCCGTGTGGGCGATGACGGATTGTTCATGGCGGGCTGTCATGTGGCCCATGATGTGCAGATCGGAAACCGGGTTATTCTGGTAAATAATGCAGCAATAGCAGGGCATTGCGTGATCGGGGATGACGTCATCATCGGCGGTCTTTCGGGTGTGCATCAACGGGTACGGATCGGTGAAGGGGCCATCATCGGGGCGGTGACGATGGTGACCAATGATGTCATTCCATTTGGATTGGTGCAGGCCCCCCGGGGGGAGTTGGATGGGTTAAATCTGGTGGGTCTGAAACGCCGGGGGGTGGGGCGCGAGGATGTGACCGCGCTGCGGGCCGCTTTTCAGATGCTGGCACAGGGTGAGGGCACGTTTCAGGACCGCGCTGCGCGGCTGAAAAATGAGATGGAAAACCCCTATGTTACTAAAATCGTTGAATTTATTATCGGTGCAAAGGATCGCACTTACCTCGCGCCAGGGGTGCGTTGAGCCGTGGGCGTCCGGCTGGCAATTATTGCCTGCGGCGGGGATTTGCCGGTGCAGATTGCAAAGGCGTATGAGGAGGCATTGGTCATCACTTTGGCCGGTGTCCCAAATAATTTAGGGACTAAATCCAACGCGCATCGGCTGGAATATCTGGGCGGGGTTTTTGCGGATTTGAAAGCGGCATCGGTGACCGATGTGGTTTTCGCCGGGGCGATTACCCGTCCGGTTCTTGATCCGGAAAAATTTGATCCGGTAATGCGGCAATACGCGCCCGGAATAATTTCGGCGATGCAGCTTGGCGATGATGCCTTACTTAGGCAAGTCATTGAAATATTTGAGAAACAAGGTTTTGAGGTCATCGGCGCACATGAGCTGTTGCCGGATTTAACGGCGCAGGCGGGTCTGCACATTGGCCCCCCCCCGATGGCGCAACACTTGGCAGATATAGAGCGCGCGCGCGACATATTGCAGGCCCTGTCACCGCTGGATGTGGGGCAGGGCTGTGTCGTTGAAAAGGGTCAATGCCTTGGGATTGAAACCCTGCAAGGCACGGATTTCATGCTGAAAGCGGTGGCGGACACGGCGCACCGCCCTGCCGGTGGCGGGGTGTTTTTGAAGGCGGCCAAACGCGGGCAGGATTTGCGCATTGATATGCCGGCCATCGGGCCTGTAACCATTGCCGCCGTGGCTAAGGCCGGTCTTGCCGGGCTGGTGATTGAGGCCGGGAAGGTGATGATACTGGAGCGGGAAAAAACCCTGCAAGCGGTTGAAGATGCAGGGCTATTTCTATCGGCGCGGGCCTTATGACGCGGGTTTTTGTGATCGCCGGGGAGGCCTCGGGGGATCGTCTTGGCGCGGCTTTGATGGCTGGGCTGAAATCCCTGACAGAGGTTGAATTTCACGGCATTGGCGGGCCGATGATGGCCGAACAGGGCCTGACTAGCCTGTTTGAAATGGATGAATTGAGCCTGATGGGGCTGGTGGAGGTTTTGCCAAAATACCTGGCCCTCAGACGCAGATTGACACAAACGATTGCGGCCGTGCTGAAGGCCCGTCCGGATGTACTGATCACCATTGACAGCCCCGGTTTTTGCCTTCGGGTGGCCAAGCGGGTGAAAGCAAAAAGTGACATAAGAACAGTGCATTATGTGGCCCCGAGCGTCTGGGCGTGGCGACCCAAACGCGCAGGTAAAATGGCGCAATACATTGATCAGGTTCTGGCCCTGCTGCCGTTTGAGCCGCCATTGATGCGGGCGGCTGGAATGCGCTGTGATTTTGTCGGCCATCCGATTATGGCCGAGACCCCAGCAACAGCGGGGCAAATTGCTGAATTCAAAGAGAAATATGAGATTGGGAATTCCCCTGTTTTAGTGGTTCTTCCCGGCTCAAGACGCAGCGAAGTCACGCGTTTGGCTCCGATCTTTGGCAAAGCGCTCATCCCGGTTTTGGAAAAGTATCCCGATATACGGGTGGTCATTCCAACCACGTCTTCGGTTGCGGGGCTGGTGAAAAGGGCGGTTGCGAATTGGGCAATACCCCCGTTGATCCTTGATCCAAACGAGATGAAGAATGAGGTGTATCATACTGATAAAACATCAGTATTCCATTTGGCAAACTGGGCTTTGGCGGCGTCCGGATCAGTTTCTTTGGAGCTTGCAAAGGCCAAAACGCCGATGCTGATTGCGTATGATATGAACCCGATCAGCCGGATTATCCTGTTAAAAATGCTGCGGGTGGATACGGTGACTCTGGTTAATCTGGTGACGCAAACCCGTGCTGTCCCGGAATGTATTGGGAAAGCCTGCAAAGCGGAAATCATCACAGCTAAGCTATTGAAATTGATTGAAAATGCAGCGGATCAACCGGGCGCCATGGCGAAAACCGTGCAAATTTTGGGCGGGGGCGGTGAGGCCCCGGGGCTGCGGGCGGCAAAAGCCGTGCTTGACGGGCTGCCCCCCCCCACATGAGGCACCAAAATGTTGTACAAGTTGTACAACACCCCCCGGTGTTTTGTACAACATGCCCGGAAATCTGGTGTCTGGTTAACTTCCCTGAATGATGGCCTGAAGTTTGGGCAGCATTTGCGGCGTAACGGCGCGCATCATTTCGGCGATCATCGGTTGCTGGCGTTGTGACAGTTCGGGCATTTTTATCATCACCGCCCGGCCATATTCGGAATTGTAGAAATCGCGCAGGGCGGTGAGTTCTTCCAGGGTCATCATCTCGGCCATCAGCACCTCTTGCTGACGCATGACATTCAGCATCGGTTCGGTCAGGGTATCGAGATAGAGTTTTTCAATCTGTGAAATCTGATCTTCGCTGAGCTGGATACCAGAGCTTTTCATTTGCTGGATGACGGGAATCCATAGCTGTTGAATAAATGTGTACATATCCACATCAGCCATCGAAGCATCGACATATTCCTTGGCAATAGCAAGGCGGGCGTCATGGGTTTCGTCCAGCGCATAGGCGGGGTTGGTTAACAATGCGACCGCAGCGGCGGCAAGGAAAATGCGTTTCATTGTAATCTCCGGTTTAAAATACGCTGTTAACGGAACATTCCTGAGGGGCTGTTGTCAATGGCGGAATTACGAAGCCGCCAGTAAGGGCGGATGAGCAGGCCCCGTGATCAGCGCTCAGCCACGATCCGGATCAGGGCATCCTGGACAGTTTTCCGGTCATTATCTTGACGGGTGACAAGGCTGAGCACACGGTCATTATTGCGCAAGGGGAAGGCAAAGCTTTCCACCTTGGCGCTCAGATCCTGCGAAAATATTCGCTGTGGCACGACCGAGACGCCAAAGCCATGGGCCACCAGATTTTCGATGGCATCAATCGAATCAAGCTCAACCAGTTGGGTGACGTGCACGCCATGCGCGCGCAGGGAGGCGTGGATTTGCGCGCCCAGCCATGTGCCTCGGGAAAACGCGATGAAGGGCAGGGTGGTGAGAATGTCGAGAGGCGCGCGGCTGTTGCCGGTGCCGGGCGGCGCGATGATGCGCATCGGCTCGCGCGCGCATTCAATCAGGCGCATTTTGGCGTTGGCCTCGGTCGGGGCCGAGACGAAGGCAAAATCAAGCGTGTCGTGTTCAACCTGCTGCGCAAGCTGATCTGAAAGGCCCGAAACGGCGCTGACGTGAAGCTGCGGAAAATCGCGCTTCAGGCTGCGCAAAACCACCGGCAGCAGGGTTTGCAAGGTGGTCGAGACAAAGCCGATGCGCACCAACCCTTGGGTATTATCAGACCCGGTGGCGCGCATCAGGCGGGTGTAATCGGCCACCACCGGCAAAGCCATTTCGCAAAAGCCTTTGCCAAAATGTGTGAGCTGCGCCGGGCGTTTACCTTTGATGAAGAGGTCGCGGCCAAGGCGTTCTTCGAGCCGTTTCATTTGCACGGAAACCGCTGAATGGCTGATGTTCATTGCCTTTGCTGCGTCAAGGAAGCTACCGGTGTCACGGATGGTGAGCAGGGTTTGCAGATGGGTGATGTCCATGGATTAAGTTAACAATATGAACTTAATAAGTCTAATAAATTCGTTATCTTTGCATTTGTCCTTGGGATAGATTTGGAAATGAAGCCGGATAGTATATTTTAAAGCCGGGCAACTTTTGATTTGAGAGCCGCGCGATGTTTTACCTGACAGATGAGCAAAAGATGCTGCAACGGGCCGCGCGGCGGCTGGCGCAGGACAAGATTGCGCCACGGGCGGCGGAGGTGGACCGGAGCGAGGAATACCCGCATGACAATGTGGTCGAGCTGGTCAAAGCCGGGTTCATGGGCATGACGGTGCCGCGCGAATTTGGCGGGCCGGGGCTGACTTACATGGATGTGATTTTGGTGGTTGAGGAGATGGCCAAGGTTTGCGGCGTCACCGCGCGCATCGTGGTTGAGGGCAATATGGGCGGTGTTGGCGCGATTATGTCGTATGGCTCGGAAGCGCAAAAGCGGCTGGCGGCGGATTTGGTATTGCAGGGCGATAAACCGGCGATTTGTATTACTGAGCCGGGGGCGGGATCGGCGGCGACTGAGATGACGACATGTGCCGTGAAGCAGGGCGATACTTATGTGATCAATGGCGTCAAGCATTGGATTACCGGTGGGGGGGTGTCGAAACTTCACCTGATTTTTGCCCGGGTGATTGAGGATGGCAATGATATGGGTATCGCCGGGTTTATCGCGGTGCGCGGCGAGGCCGAGGGGTTGAAAATCGGCAGACGTGAGCCCGCGATGGGGCTGCGCGGCATTCCTGAGACCGAGATTATTTTGGATGATCTGGTGGTGCATAAAGATATGATGCTGACCCCGCCTGAGGGGATAAAGCGCGGGTTTGCCGGGTTGATGAGCGCTTATAATGCGCAAAGGATAGGCGCTGCGACGGTGGCGTTGGGCATCGCGCAGGGGGCGTATGAATTGACGCTGGATTATGTCAAAACCCGGCAGCAATTTGGCCGCCCGATTGCGGAATTTCAGGGGCTGCAATGGATGCTGGCGGATATGTCGATTGGGCTGGAGGCGGCGCGGGGCCTGATCCATAAGGCGGCGACGGGCGCGGGCGATGGGTTTCCGGATATGCGCGAGGCGGCGCAGGCCAAGATTTTGGCGGCTGAAACGGCGATTAAAGTGACCAATGACGCGCTGCAACTGCATGGCGCTGCGGGATATTCCCGCAACCTGCCGCTTGAGCGCATGGTGCGCGACGCGCGTATGTTTACCATTGGCGGCGGCACGGCGCAGGTGCTGCGCACACAGGTGGCGGGGGCGATTTTGGGGATACGGACGCCACAGACGCGCGGCGG
>CAZZKL010000084.1:0-13562 GCA_964655135.1 uncultured Roseovarius sp.
CAGCGTCTGCGCCTCAACCCCTTGGGTGCTGTCGACCACCAGAAGTGAGCCTTCGACGGCGCGCATCGAGCGGCTGACCTCATAGGCGAAATCCACATGGCCGGGGGTGTCGATCAGATTGAGGATATAATCCTCGCCATTATCGGCGGTGTAGTTGATCCGCACGGTGTTGGCCTTGATGGTGATGCCGCGCTCGCGCTCGATGTCCATGGTGTCCAGCAGTTGCTGCTGCATGTCACGTTCTTTGACGGTGCCGGTCTCTTGGATCAGGCGATCAGCAAGCGTGGATTTGCCGTGGTCAATATGAGCCACGATCGAGAAATTGCGGATATGGGCGAGATCAGTCATGAGGATGGGATATGTATGGGTTTGTGAGGGGGGTCAATATCAAAGGGGTATATCGGACTTACACATTGCAACACTGGCACCCTCAATCTATTGTGTAAAGCTCAATAGGAGCACCAAGATGTTGAAGGATCGTGTTGGCAATTTCATTTGGGAGAACTATGAATGCCACGAATGGAAACATGCCAGCGCCATTTTATCGCAGGATTTTCCGGATGAATGGGACGACATCCTTGCTGTCTTAAATGCGTTTCGTTTGAGAAATTCATGGATTACCAAAGGCGGTGGCCGGAAATCTCAAGTCTCCGAGTTTATTGACGGTTTTCTTTACGGTCGCGATTGGGTTGAAAAGAAGTTTGAGACAGGTGTTGTTCTCGATGGGCGGGCGCTGGATTCTCCGACACATCAGATAGATTGTTTCCGCAACAGCATCGCGCTTGAGATTGAATGGAACAACAAAGACCCCTTTTTTGATCGTGACCTGAACAATTTCAGGCTGCTGTTTGACCTTAGGGCGGTCAGCGTGGGTGTGATCATAACCCGCGCCGATGCGTTGCAGGGGATTTTTAAGGACATTGGCCGGGGGGCGTCTTATGGTGCCTCGACCACGCATATGTCCAAGCTCCTGCCCAAGATCGAAGGCGGCGGGGCGGCGGGATGCCCGCTTTTGGTTTTTGGCATAACGCCAGAGCTGTACAGGGAGAATGAATGATGAATGAGGCGACAACAGACTTCCTGAAATTCACCGCCGGGCGCAAGTTTCAAACCATCCTTGCCGATCCACCGTGGCAGTTTCAAAACAGAACCGGCAAGATGGCCCCCGAGCATAAACGCCTGAATCGGTATGCGACGATGACGCTGGATGATATTTGTGATCTGCCGGTTGAGGCGGCGGCCGGGGAACCGGCGCATCTGTATCTGTGGGTGCCCAATGCCTTGTTGCCGGACGGGTTGAAGGTGATGGAGCACTGGGGATTCAAATATAAAAGCAACATCATCTGGTACAAGATCCGCAAGGATGGCGGCCCCGACCGGCGTGGGGTTGGTTTTTATTTTCGCAATGTGACCGAGGTGCTGTTATTTGGGGTGCGCGGCAAGAATGCCCGCACGCTACAGCCCGGGCGCTCGCAGGAAAACATCATCTCGACCCGCAAAAGAGAACACAGCCGCAAGCCCGATGAGCAATATGACCTGATCGAGCGCTGCAGCTTTGGCGACCGGCTTGAATTGTTCGCGCGCGGACCAAGAAAGGGCTGGACCGTTTGGGGCAATCAGGCCGAGGATTACGCGCCGACATGGGATACCTATTCAAACCATTCTCAATCCAATGTTGTTAAGTTGCGCAAATAAATGCGGTAACAAGTGCAAATTCATTGAGCACCGTAGCCACCCCTGTTACCCATGGTGAAATGCGGGCCGGGATTGGCCTGTTAGAGACGATACTCATCCCAATGGGAGGCCAAATGAAATATCCCCTCAAACTTGCGCTTGGGCTGCTTGCGGCTCTGGGGGCTTGCGGCCCGTCTGCAACCTCATCAGGTGTGGCGAGGCTGGGGCAAAACCCGGCGCTTTTTGGTGGCAGCTATACCTCAGGCGGCGGCATCACCATTGCCACCGAGTTGCGACAGACAGGCGGCATGACCAGCATTTGCGGGGCTTGGACCCAAAGCGAGGCGCAACAAGTTTACACCAAGGGAAGTGCGACAGGGGTGCTTGAAAGTGCCGTGCTTTATGTCAATGGTCAGGTGCTGAAGCGAAATTTGATTTTCATGCGCGAAATTGCCCTGACACCGGATTATTCCGGGGCTGAGGCCAACTGCATCACCACCAAACGGCCCTGGCAGCCGGGCGATGAGGCGCTGAGGCCCGAGGTTCGGATCCCAAGGCAAATTGTTTATGAAAAGCGCGGCGGTGCGGCGGTTAAGGTTTTGTTCAACCCAACCGGGCCGGGGGCCGGCAACCGCGTCCGGGCCGCCTATGGGATTGATCTTGTGGATACTGAAAACGCCCCCCTGAGCCGCACGCCAACTGTGACCGGGGGCCGCTATAGTTCGGGCGGGGGGATCACCATTGCCGGGGCGTATCAGGATATTGAGGGCATTGCGTATGTCTGCGGCATCTGGTCGGAAAGCAAACAACAGGCCAAGCAGACGGTGGGCAAGGCGCAACAGGTGCTGGCCAGCGGAACAGTAAGCCTGAATGGCCGGGTTGTGGTGAAAGACCTGCGATTCATGCAAAAAACCAAGCCGGGCAGGGGGCTGGGGCGCCGGTCTGCGCGCTGTACCAGCACCGGTTACCCTTGGGTGCCGGGCTATGCCAGCCTGCCATTGGCAATCTCGCTACCACGCCAGATTGTTTCGCAAATCCAAGGGCAGGTGATATATTTTGAGCCGGGCGGGCCGGGGGCCTGAGACGCGCGTTAACAAGGATGGGGCAAGAATGATGAAACAGGTTTTGATCTATGGCATGATACTGTTGGCGGGCTGTGGCGGCAGCAGCAGTGATTCGCGCGCGCGGCAGGTTCCGCCGTTACGCTCGGCGCCGGTGGCTTTTGGGCCGATCTCACAGGCCTGCATGGCCTCGGGCCGCGATGCGCGCTCAGGCGCCTTATGCGGCTGTATTCAATCGGTGGCGGATGATACCCTGAGCGGCTCGCAGCAGCGTCGCGCGGCCCGGTTTTATACCGATCCGCAGCAGGCACAGGAGGTCAGACAATCCGACAACAGCAGCGACGAGCGTTTCTGGGAGGCCTACGCGGCCTACGCCAAGCGCGCCAATAACACCTGTAGCTGACCCCATGTCGCGCCCATGACCCACCCGCGTTATACCGATCTTATTCAGGGGCTGCCTGCCAATGTGCCCTTTGTTGGCCCAGAACAGCAAGAGCGTGTCCGGGGGGCGGCGTTTACCGCCCGGCTGGGGGCGAATGAAAACATCTTTGGCCCCTCCCCCAAGGCGGTTGAGGCGATGCGCCGGGGGGCGGCGGACATCTGGAAATACGGCGATGCGTCCAGCCATGATCTGCGTCATGCGCTGGCCGGTCATATGGGCTGTGCACCGGAAAATATCCTTGTGGGCGAGGGCATTGACGGGTTGCTGGGCAATCTGGTGCGATTGCTGATCGCGCCGGGGGATGCGGTGGTAACGTCGGACGGCGCTTATCCCACGTTTAATTATCATGTGACCGGATTTGGCGGCGCGCTGCACAAGCTGCCCTACCGCGAGGACCGGGAAGACCTGCCTGCGTTGCTGGCGATGGCGGCAAAGGTTGATGCCAAATTGGTCTATCTTTCCAATCCCGATAATCCGATGGGCAGTTGGCATAAGGCGGCCGATATTCAGCGGGAGATTGACGCGCATTTGCCTGAGGGTTGTTTGTTTTTGCTGGACGAGGCTTATGTGGAATTTGCCCCGGAAGGCACCGCGCTTGAGGTGGACGTGAATGACCCGCGCGTGATCCGGATGCGCACCTTTTCAAAGGCTTACGGCATGGCGGGGGCGCGGGTTGGTTATGCCATTGGCGCGCCTGACCTGATCCGCAGTTTTGATAAAATCCGCAATCATTTTGGCATGAACCGGATGGCGCAGGCCGGGGCACTGGCCGCGTTGCAGGATCGGCAATGGCTGGCCCAAACGCAAGCAAAGGTGGCGGAGGCGCGCAAGGCGATTGCCGCGATTGCCGTTGAAAACGGGCTTGTGGCCCTGCCCTCGGCGGCCAATTTTGTGGCAGTGGATTGCCGGCAGGACGGCGATTTTGCCCGCAGGGTTTTGGCGGCCCTCAGCGCGCGGGGAATTTTCGTGCGTATGCCGTTTGTGGCGCCGCAAGATCGCTGTATCCGCATTAGCTGTGGCCGTCCGGAGGATTTGGAACATCTGGCGCAGGCGCTGCCTGAGGCCTTGGACGAGGCGCGCGGGTAGGGCTTGCTTGTCATGGGGTCCATGGCCCCTTACACGGATACACCGAAAACCTCGGGTTGGAGCACCGCGATAATGGGCCTTTTGCAACGGATCACCGATTGGGAACGGCGGCTGCGTGCGGCGTATAACACCGATCTTTCAACGCCCGAAAACCGCCGCCGGGCAGAGATTTATAACCTGTGGTTTGATCACGCGGTATTGCGCAAATTCTGGAGCAATATGCACCAAATCGCGCCGGGGGTTTACCGCTCAAATCAACCGACCCACCAGCGGTTTGTCAGGCTCAAGGCGATGGGCATCCGCAGCATTTTAAACCTGCGCGGTGATGGTGGGGCGGCGCATTATCTGGTGGAAGAGGAAAGCTGTAACAGGCTGGGCCTTGCTTTGGTGAGTGTCGCAATGCAGGCCCGCTCGGCCCCTGCGCGTGCGGATATTGAGGCCCTGATCCGTGCCTTTCGCACGGTGGAAAAACCGTTTGTCATGCATTGTAAATCCGGCGCGGACCGGGCCGGATTTGCCAGTGCGGTCTATTTGTTGGTGATCAAAGGCAGGCCCTTGGCCGAGGCCCGGACAATGCTGAGCTTGCGGTTTTTGCATTTCAAATCGTCCAAGGCGGGCATTCTGGATTTCATCCTTGATCAGTATGAAACACGCCATGCGGATACCGGCATCAGCTTTGAAAACTGGATCGCGTCAGACTATGATAATGAAGCTTTGCAAGCTGAATACGAGGCCTCGTAAAAGGTGGGATTTTGAGTCACCTTTAGCAGAATAAAAAAAGCCCTGCGCCGGGACCGTGGCGCAGGGCTTATACCACCTGAGGTTTTATAATGGCTACTTCAAGAAGCGGCGCATCTGGGTGGCAATAGCTTGCGATACCGGATCAACCTGCATCACATAAGCCCCGGCTTGCTCAACAATCGAGCCTTCCTTTAGCCGGGTCAGTCGTTCTTCGTAAACCGAGGTGC
The DNA here is from genome assembly GCA_964655135.1 of uncultured Roseovarius sp. GTDB lineage: Bacteria > Pseudomonadota > Alphaproteobacteria > Rhodobacterales > Rhodobacteraceae > Roseovarius. The sequence goes on from CAZZKL010000084.1 coordinate 5,232, forward strand.
CCGCATGGGCGAGGATCAATCCCTTGAACAGGAAGAGACCGATGATCAGGAATATCAACCCACGAATTGGCAGGCTGGAACTGTAGTAACGGTTCTTTGGCTTAAAGATAATCAGCCCGTCTTTGCGGATATTAATTATGTAGCCGCGCTCTTTACGGGTATGCGCGCGGTTAATCTTGCCCACGCGGGAGTTGAATTCTGAAAATGAATCGGACATGGCAGTATCCTGTATTTATGTACTCAATATTGCGTAATAGATATTGTGGTATTTTTCCTTAATGGGTCGTCTCAATAAAGGTAAAACTACGCCCCAATTGTGGCGAAAATGTGGCAATGACGCCCAAACCCCCTATTTTTAGGGCTTATGGATAACTGTCGTTGTCCACTCACCAATCTGTATTTGGTAGCGCAAACTGTTTCCATTTTTAGCGTATTTTTCGATAATTTCGCTGGACTGCTCATTTAATATTCCGGATAAAATGAGCATACCACCTGAGGCAAGATGTGAATTTACTGCCGGAGCCAGCCGAATCAGCGGGCCTTTCAGGATGTTTGCAAAGATCAGATCATAGGGGGCGGAGGCGCTTAGAACCGGGTGTTCAAAGCCTTCCGCCTCGATGCAGCGCACCCAATCTTCCAGCCCGTTGGCCGCCACATTTACCCGCGCCACTTCAACCGCAACCTGATCAATATCGCTGGCGAGGATTGCGGTTTCACCAAGGCCTGCCCGTGCCGCCGCCATCGCCAACACGGCGGTGCCACATCCCAGATCAAGCACCGAGGCGGCGCGAAAGCCGTCGCTCAGGAGTTGGTCAAGCGCGCGCAGGCATCCCAATGTGGTGCCATGATGACCGGTGCCAAAGGCCATCGCCGCCTCGATCAAAAGGGGGTGCGAACCGGGCGGAACTTTGTCGGCGTCATGACTGCCATAGATGAAAAACCGCCCTGCTTTTATCGGGGTCAGCTCGCGCCGGACATGTGCCACCCAATCAACCTCAGGTAGTTTAGAGATGGCAAACATTTTGGCCCCGTGCAGCACCGCCAAAAGCGCCAGCCCGGCCTGATCCGGCGGGGCTTTGAAATAGCCGCCCACCTCCCACAGGCCCGACCCGTCTTCGATCTTAAACACACCGACGCCGGTGGGTTCGGGTGTCAGGCGTTCAAGCCCCTCGGCAAGGGCCTCGGCCGGGGCTTTTCCTTGCACTGTGGTGAGAGCGGTGAATGTGGTCATCAATCTGGCCTCCGGCCATATCATTGGCTATTCTGCGGCGGCAGTGCTGAAGCGCGAAAATATTGTCTCATTGCCTTTTGACGGATGTCTTGGGATCAAAAGTGCCAGCCCAAATGAGACGGCCGCCATGGACGCGGCCATTAAAAACACCAGCGCCGGTGAGTGCAGCCATAACAGTCCAAGCGTCACCGGCAAAAACACCGCCGCGATGTGATTGATGGTAAAGGACACGGCGGCGGTGGGGGCAATATCGCCCGGGTCTGCGATCTTTTGGAAATAGGTTTTCAGCGCCAGCGCCAGAGCAAAAAACATATGATCCACCACATAAAGCGTGGCTGCCACAAGAACCCCCCAACTGAGATAATAAATCCCGCCATAGGCCAGAAAAATCATCACCAGCCCGCTATATTCAAAGATCAGCGCCCGGCGCTCGCCAAAGCGGTGCACGGCCCGGCCCATCAGCGGCGCAAAGATCATGTTGGCAATCAGATTGATCAAAAACAGTGCCGTGACCTGATTAACCGCAAAGCCGAATTTCTCGACCATCATGAAGCCGGCAAAAACCACGAAAATCTGCCGCCGCGCGCCGGCCATGAACTGCAACGCATAATAAAGCCAATAGCGCCGCCGCAGGATCATCCGTTTGATTTGCGGATGCCGGGATTCAAATTGCGGATAGGCCAAAAAGCAAAACAGGGCGATGGCGGCGGTTGTGCCCCCGGCGGTCAGATAGACAAAATTATAGGTCAGCCCCAGTGCATCCCACGTCAGGACAATCAGCACATAAGCCACCAGCGTTGAGGCCGACCCGGCCGCCAACAGCCAGCCCAGCATTTTTGGCGCGTGTTCCTTATCAATCCACTGAAGCTGTAGCGATTGATTGACGGTCTCGTAATAATGAAACCCGATTGAACTGAGCATGGTGATGGTCAGGATACCGCCCAATGAGGGGAACCATGCGGTGATGCCCGTGGCCACGCCCAACAGTATCAGCGCCACCAGCCCCAGCACCTGTTCGCGGATAAAAAGGGTCAGGGCGATCACGCCGACGGCCAGAAAGCCGGGGATCTCGCGTATGGTATGCAGCAGGCCAATACCCGCGCCATCAAACCCGGCCATTTCAATCACGAAATTATTCAGCAGTGCCATCCAGGTGGAAAACGCAATCGGCATCGCGGCGGCCATGACAAACAACAATGTCGTCGGGCGGCGCCAGCGCGGCAAAAGATGGGCTTGATCAAGCGGGATAATCTGTCTCATCCTCGTCCCATACGCCGATCATCGGGCAATGGCGAGGGGGGCTGCCCCGGGTGATGTATAGCCCGTCTGGCCCTTGGGATAGCTTTGCGTTAGCGATGGATTCTAATACCGCACGAGGAAAAGCCCGATGCCCCATCCGCCGATTAAAATAGCGATCAATGGCTTTGGCCGTATTGGCCGCGCTGTGCTGCGTATTCTGCTGCAGGGCGGCAATGAGTTTGAGTTGGTGCTGATCAACGAGATCGAGCCTTTGGCAACCTGCGCCTATCTGTTTGAGTATGACAGCATCTATGGTCCGTGGCCCGGCACGGTTGCCACTGGCCCTGAGCGGCTGATTGTGGATGGCAAACCGCTGTTGTTCCGCTCCGAGCCTGACCTGCGCGCGCTTGATCTGACGGGGGTTGATCTGGTGCTGGAATGCACCGGCATGGCGGGCACGCGGGCGATGGCCGAGCGCGGGCTTGAGGCCGGGGCCAGGGCGGTGCTGATTTCCGGCCCGGCGGCTGAGGCTGATGTCACACTTGTGCTGGGGGCCAACGAAGAATTGCTGGGGGAGCAGCGGATCATCTCAAACGCTTCGTGTACCACCAACGCGCTGGCCCCGCTTGTGCGGCTGCTGGATGAGGCATACGGGCTGATCAGTGGCCAGATGACAACGGTGCATTGCTATACCGGCTCTCAGCCAACGGTGGACAAACCCCGCGCGGCGCCTGAACGCTCGCGCGCGGCGGCGTTGTCGATGGTGCCCACCACCACCAGCGCCCAGGCGCAGACCTCATTGGTGCTGCCGCATCTTGCCGGACGCATTGAGGCGCGCGCCATCCGGGTGCCAACGGCGTCGGTCTCGGCGATTGACCTGACGCTGCAAACCGAGCGGCCAACGGAGGTGGCTGCGGTGAATGATCTGCTGAAATCCGCCGCTGCGCGCTCGCCGGTGTTTGGCTGGACCGAACAGCCGCTGGTCTCGTCTGATCTGCGGGCGCGACCGGAATCTATTGTTGTTTGCGGCCCTGAAACGTCGGTCTCAACCGGCGGATTGCTGAGGGTGTTTGGCTGGTATGACAATGAATGGGGTTTTTCCAACCGTTTGCTTGAGATGGCCCGCCTGATTGCCCGGCGTTGACCTTATTGAGTGCGCAAAGCGCACGCATGATGTCTCGTCATCAGCCTCCGGCTTCTTCCTCGGATTGGCGCACTTGGCTGATGTCGCGGATCAATAGCGAGGCCGCCTGTAAGGGCGGATGAGCGGGCCCGTGCGGAAAACCACACCGGCAGGTTGGTGCCCTCCTAGAACGCGGAAAGCAGCCTTGTTGTCTCAGGGTCCATAAACCCCGAGATGGTTGCTTCGGTTTCAAGAGCCAAGGCACGCTCAAGGTTTGTGCTTGCCCCTGCATTCAGCACACGCTTCATCGCGCGAACAGACAAGATCGGCAGATCTGACAGCTTTTCAGCGGTTCGTTGCGCCGTATCAAGCAGCTGCGCGTCCGGCACCACTTTCCATGCAGCGCCTGCTGCCAATAGCTCAGCAGCAGAATACCTTTCACCAAAGAACAACATTTCGCGCGCCTTGTGCAAGCCGACCATCGCCGGCAGCAGGGATGTCACGGCACCAGTGACAAAAAGGTTCAGGGAAACTTCGGGGAAAAAGCCTTTTGCGCTTTCGGCCCATATGGGGAAGTCGCAATTTATCGCCCATTCAAAACCACCGCCAACGGCCCAACCGTTGATTGCCCCGACAACCGGTTTGGCCCCAAAGGTTATGGCATGTGTCGCGCGCTGAATGGCCTGCACCAGATCGCGCGCCTCTTGTTGCGAATTTGGATGCACATGCGCTTTGCGATCATCACCGGCGCAAAATGCTTTACCCGCACCGGTGAAAACAATTGCCCGGGTTTTTGCATCAGCATTTGCATGATCAAACGCTAGTGCTACATCATCAACAAGCTGACGATTCATTGCGTTCAGACAATGGGGGCGGTTCAGGGTGATTGTCCTGACACCCGTGTCGGCCAATGTGCTTTGCACGGTTTCAAAGGTTGGATCATTCATTGTATTTCCTGATGACTCTGCGGGTTTTACCCTCGGTTACTTCAAGTGTTCCGGCTGATAACAGGGTCAGGCGCACGGTGGCCCCAAGATCCCGTTTGAAGGTCTTTTCGATTTTTTCAGACAGGGCTTTTTCAGACAGGGCTTTTTCAGACAGGGCTTTATCAGACGGGCCGGTTGATGTTTCCACACCCGGGGCCAATTCAACATGCACCGGCAGCACGTCAAAAGGCGGCGGCTGATCCAGAATGATGCGATAGTCGCCCGACAGCTCTTTGAATCCGTTGACCACCGCCGCAACCATGGTCGGGAACAGGTTAAGCCCGCGCACAACAACCATATCATCAGACCTGCCAACCACGCGGAACCGAAAACCAGTGCAGCCACAGCGGCAGGGATCAGTTGCGTCAATTGTGATGATGTCGCCGGTGCGAAACCGGACCAGTGGCTGACAATCGCGCACCAGATGCGTCAGAACCAATTCACCTGTCGTGCCATCGGCAAGCGCAAGAGGGGTGCCACTGTCCGGGTCAATCAGCTCAGGATAAAGCACATCCGGGGCGATGAAATGCAGCCGGGTATCGTATTCGCATTGCGCCGCGAAATTTGAGAAAACATCAGAGACGCCAAAATTCGCGTTGCGCGGCTCTAGCCCCCAAGTGTGCTTGAGCCGGGCGCGCAGGGCCGGATCATCCAGACCGGGCTCACCACCAAAAAGCCCAAGCTTCAGCCCAAGGTCGCAAGGCGACAGGCCGGGGAATTTCCGGGCAATCACGCGCTCCAATACCGCCGGATACGACGGGGTACACGAAAGTGCCGTTACCCCAACCTGCTGAATGGTGTGGATCAACAATTCGGTGCTGCCGACACCAAATGGAATGACAAGCGCCCCTGTTTTCTGAAGTGTCATGTGGTCGGTCACACCGCCCATCCACATCTGATAGTTCAGGCAATGCGCAACAATATCATCCGGCGTCAGCCCAGCCAGCCGCTGTGCCCGTCCACCAACGGTTTCGGTAATCTCGCAATCGCGCGCCGACAATGCCAGATTCATCGCCTGACCGGTGGTGCCTGATGTCCGGTGCAGGCGCACGGCCTGAGAAATCGGCGCTGCAAGGTAATTGCCAAAGGGCGGGTGCGCGGCTTGCGAAATCCGAAGCTGAGACTTGTCGGACAGGGGAAGTTCAGGCAGGGCGTTCAGGTCTTTGGGCGGCTGTTTTCCCGCCCAAAGCTGGCGGTAGAATTCAGATTTTTCAGTAACATAACGGCTCTGATCCTCCCAGGCTTTTTGAATGTGGCTCCGCAAATTTGCCACCGGTTGCGATTCGGCATTCGGCAATAATGTCATGCATCCATCCCCCGCGCCCAAAGCAGGTTGAGCGTGTTTATGACGGCCTCGCGGTCTTGCGATAACAGCCTCAGGTTTGGATCCTTATCAAGAAGAAACCCTGCCAGATACTGATCAACCATACCCCCAAGCGCATAGGCGCGACGCATCAACTCATCATGGTCAAAGGGACGACCGGATTGTTGTAAATGGCTCTCGGTTGAGGCGACGACGGTTTCCAGCCACTCGCGATTCAGGCTTTGAAAGGCGGCCTGAGCTTCGGGGAAATCATCCAGATGACGCAGAAAGCATTTCATCAATCCCAGGTTTTGCTCGAACAAACCTATATAAGCAGACGTCGCCGCGCGCGTTGGATTGTCAGGTGTGCCCTGCGACGCCTGACGCATCTTCGCCTGAATAAATGCCGAAAACCGCAGCAGAACATCGGCAATCAGCGCGTTGCGGTTTGCAAAGTAAATATAGAATGTCCCGTGCGATATATTGGCATGATCGCAAATACGCGCGATGGTCAGATCGGCCAATGAGGTGCTCTCCATACATTTGCACGCGGCAACCTCTATGGCGGCTTTTGTCCGCTCGCCTTTTTGGCAGGCCCGTGTCATGGCCGCAAGTTCATCACTGAAGTTGAGAATAGCGGCTGTTTCCTGCATTTGTGCGACTGGCCTTGTCTTGCGTATTATGAATATGACGTCATATTTATATTTATTGGGGTTTTGTCAATACTTTTATCTGCAATATGATTGGAACGGCTTGGATATTCATTGGATTAAAAGCCGCTGGTGAGTGCCCACAGGCCCTAGGCGGTAACTTCTTTCCAAAGCGGAATCGCCTTCTATATTGCGATGCCTCACTTGACCTTCCAATATACCTGAAATAGGAAACCCAAGCTTCGAGCGGGTATGGTGAAATGGTATCATAAGAGCCTTCCAAGCTTAAGGTGCGGGTTCGATTCCCGCTACCCGCTCCAGCCATCCTTTGCTGAATGCCGCCTGCGCCCAACTGTCCCCTTGACCGCGCAAGCCCCGACCGGCAAGAACGCATGTCACTTGGACAAGGAAATAATCGCATGGTGCGCAGAACTTCAAATAATGCCGATATTCTGGATCGTGAAAAATCCAAACGTCTGGGCACCCTTTCTGGGCTGTGGCCATTTGTTGTGCCATATAAGCGGATGGTTTTTGGCGCGATTGCCGCCCTGATCCTTACCGCAAGCGTCTCGTTGGCCCTGCCGTTGGCGGTGCGCCGGGTGATTGATAATTTTTCCACCAAGGATGGCAATATCCTTGATCAGTATTTCATCGCCGCTTTGGGCATTGCTGCCGCCTTGGCGCTGGGCACCGGCCTGCGCTATGCGCTGGTCACCCGTTTGGGTGAGCGGGTTGTGGCCGATATTCGCAAGGCCGTGTTTGACCGCATCATCGGCATGAGCCCGGCGTTTTTTGAGCGTTTGATGACCGGCGAAATCCTCAGCCGGATCACCACCGATACCACGCTTATCCTGTCGGTGATCAGCTCATCGGTTTCCATTGCCCTGCGCAACCTGCTGATATTCATCGGCGGCATGGTGTTGATGCTGCTGACCTCGGCCAAGTTGACCGGGCTGGTTTTGCTGATTGTGCCGCTGGTGATTGTGCCAATACTGGTTTTGGGGCGGCGTCTGCGCAAGCTTAGCCGGGCAAATCAGGATTGGATCGCGGAAAGCTCGGGCAAGGCGTCGGAGGCGCTGCTGAGTGTGCAAACCGTGCAGGCCTTTACCCACGAGGATGCCAGCCGCCGCGATTTCGCCGCCGTGACCGAGAAAAGCTATGAGGCTGCCAGAACCCGCATCACCGTGCGCGCTTTGATGACAGTGATTGTGATCTTTCTGGTTTTCGCCGGCGTCGTCTGTGTGCTGTGGATTGGCGCGCGCGATGTGCGGGCGGGCGGCATGAGCGCAGGCTCACTGGTGCAATTTGTTATCCTGTCGGTGATGGTGGCGGGCGGGGTCGCGGCCCTGTCCGAGATATGGGGAGAGCTGCAACGCGCCGCCGGGGCCACTGAGCGTTTGATTGAGCTGCTCTATGCCGAGGATCAGGTGGTTGACCCCGCCAATCCCGTGGCCTTGCCCCGCCCGGTACGCGGCGAGATCAGCTTTGAGGCGGTGAATTTCACCTATCCCTCGCGGCCTGATACATCCGCCCTTGCCGGGTTCAACCTGACCATCAAGCCGGGCGAAACCGTGGCGCTTGTCGGCCCGTCGGGGGCAGGTAAAACCACCATCATCCAACTGATCCAGCGGTTTTATGACCCGAAAGAAGGCCGCGTTACCCTTGATGGTATTGCCCTCACTGACATGGCCAGATCTGATTTTCGCCAAGCGCTGGCGCTGGTGCCACAAGACCCGGTGATCTTTGCCGCCTCGGCCCGCGACAACATCCGCTTTGGCCGTCTTGACGCCACCGCTGCC
>CAZZKL010000085.1:0-13393 GCA_964655135.1 uncultured Roseovarius sp.
TCAGCGTGTTCAATGACCACATCACCGATGGCAGCCACCCCGAGGCACCGTATAATAAACTGGCCTCGGATCACGGCCAGATATTGGCGCATATGAAGCTGTTTTAGGGGGCCTCTGCGTTGGCCGAGAGGTCCCGGCGCGGGGGCCGGGACGTGGGGCGCATACCGCCCGGTAATTTATAGAACGACGCCCCAAGCTGACCCCAAACGCTTTAGGGATTGCAAACTGAACCCAGCAGTTTAGATTGCCCGGAAGGCGGTCGCACGCCCCCATTCTGAGGACGCCAATGACCCGCCGATTGCCTGTAATTTTCATCCTGATGACCGTGGTCATAGACGCCATGGGCATTGGCCTGATCATGCCGGTAATGCCCAATTTGTTGCTGGAAATTCGTGCCGGTAGTCTGGCCAATGCGGCGCTTTGGGGTGGGGGCATGTCCGCCGCCTATGCGGTGATGCAGTTCCTATTCAGCCCGATCATCGGCAACCTTTCAGACCGGTTTGGCCGCCGCCCGGTTTTGCTGATGTCTTTGGCGGTGATGGCAGGCGATTATCTGGTGATGGCCGTGGCTGGCACGATCTGGCTGTTGCTGGCCGGGCGCATCATCGGCGGGATCACAGCGGCCACACAATCAACGGCGGCGGCTTATATGGCCGATATTTCCCCCCCGGAAAAGCGCGGTGCCGGGTTTGGCCTTGTCAGCGCGGCATTTGGTCTGGGCTTTGTGCTGGGGCCGCTGATTGGCGGGATGCTGGGCGATCTTGGCACCCGCGCGCCGTTTTATGCCGCCGCAATGCTGGCGTTTTCCAACCTGATATTTGGCTGGTTCATCCTGCCCGAAACCGTGACGGATGCCATTCGCCGCCCGTTTAGCTGGCACCGCGCCAATCCGCTGGGGGCGTTTCGCAGCTTTGCCAGATTGCCCGGTCAGGGGCGATTGTTGATGGTGCTCTTTCTCTATCAACTGGCGTTCAATGCCTATCCCGCAATCTGGTCATACTTTACCAAAGCGCGGTTTGGCTGGGATCCGCGCATGATTGGCCTCTCACTGGCGGTGTTTGGCATCTCAATGGCGCTGGTTCAGGGCGGTCTGATCCGTGTGGCACTGGCGCGCTGGGGCGAGGTCCGCACGATTGTCGCCGGATTTGGCTTTGCACTGGTGTCCTTCATGGTGCTGGCGTTTTTAACCAATGGCATGATGGCACTGGCACTGACGCCCATATCGGCACTGGCGGGGATGGCCATCCCGGCGTTGCAATCTTTGATGTCACGGCAAACCCCGGGGGATGCTCAGGGCGAGCTTCAGGGCATTTTCACCAGTGTCGGCGCATTATCCCTGATCTTGTCGCCACTGCTGATGGCCTATGTATTTGCCGCCTTCACCGCGCCGGACGCGGCGATATTCCTGCCCGGCGCGCCGTTTTTGGTCTCGGCACTGCTGGCGGCGGCTGGTCTGGCTTTGTTTCTGAGCAGAAAAGCCGGGGCAGCAAGCATTCAGCCTTGAACCGGGCGGAGTTTCCGGGTCAGGCTGTGAAAACAATTTGAACCGGGGATGACCATGCAAACCATCAAAGCCGCCGTCTGTCATGAATTTGGCACGCCACTGGTGATTGAGGCGGTGCAGTTGCGCCCGCCGGAATTGGGCGAGGTTGAGGTTGATCTGACTGCCGTGGCGATCTGCCACTCGGATATCTCCTATGCCAGCGGGGCCTGGGGCGGCTCCCTGCCTGCGGTCTATGGCCACGAGGCGGCGGGGCATGTCAGCGCAATCGGCCCCGGTGTGACCACTGTGGCGGTGGGCGACGCGGTGGTTGTCACCCTGATCCGCGCCTGCGGGCACTGCCCCAGTTGCGGTGCCGGTCGGCCCACCGGATGTGAAACACCTTATGACGGCGATAACGGCCCCTTGAAAACCGCCTCGGGCGGCAAATTACATCAGGCCATGGCCTGCGGTGCCTTTGCCGAAAAGGTGGTGGTCGATCAAAGTCAGATCGTGCGCATCCCCGGGGATATGTCGCTGGACGCGGCCAGCCTGCTGTCCTGCGGCGTGATCACCGGCATTGGCGCTGTGGTCAATGCGGCGCGGCTCCGGGCCGGGCAGGATGTGGTTGTGATCGGCGCAGGTGGCGTCGGCCTCAACGCCATTCAGGGCGCGCGCATCGCCGGGGCGCGGCGCATTGTGGCGGTTGATATGAACGCCGAAAAACTGGACACGGCATTGGAATTTGGCGCCACCGACGGCGTGCTGGCCAGCGAAGATAAACCCTGGCGCGCGGCCAAGCAGGCCATGGGGCGCGGTGCGGATGTGGTGATTGTCACCGTCGGTGCAATCCCGGCCTATGATCAGGCCCCTCGCTATCTAGCGGGCGGCGGCCGGGTGATCATGGTGGGGATGCCACATGTGGGCGCGGCTTCAACCTATGAGCCGGTCAATTTCGCCGCCGCCAGTCAAAGCATGATCGGTTCCAAAATGGGCGACGCGGTCATATCGCGCGACATTCCCTGGATGATCGACCTCTACCAACAGGGCCGCCTGAAACTGGATGAGCTGATCTCAGGCCGCTGGCCCCTTGACCAGATCAACGAAGCCATCGAAGATACCCGCAGCGGCACCGCAAGGCGCAATGTCATCATACTAAAATAACCCCCCCCTTTCATTTTTCCAAAAATACTCAAAATAATAACCCTTAATAATAACTTTGGGGGGGCAACGCCCCCCGCACCGGTCGGATCGCGCAGCGATTCGAAACTCCCGCAACAAAGGCCAGCCCATGAAACTCAAAGACCTCGACATCATCATCACCGCCCCCCCGGCTCCGGGCTGGGGCGGGCGCTACTGGATACTGGTCAAGCTCACCACCGATACCGGCCTCATCGGCTGGGGCGAATGTTACGCCTCCTCCATCGGCCCCGACGCCATGCGCGCGGTGATCGAAGACGTGTTCGCGCGCCATATGGCAGGCCAGCCCGCCGAAAACATCGAGCTGATGTTTCGCCGTGCCTATTCCTCAGGCTTCACCCAACGGCCTGACCTCACGGTAATGGGCGCGTTTTCCGGGCTTGAGATTGCCTGCTGGGACATCCTCGGCAAGGCGCGCAATCGTCCGGTCTGGGCGCTTATGGGCGGTAAGATGAATGACCGCATCCGTGCCTATAGCTATCTCTGCCCGCTTCCGCATCATGATATTCATGAGTTCTGGACATCCCCGGATATGGCTGCCGAAAGCGCGCTGGCTTTGGTCGAGAAGGGCTATACGGCGGTAAAATTTGATCCTGCTGGCCCGTATACCATGCGCGGTGGGCATATGCCTGCAATGATGGACATAAGCCTTTCCGTGGCGTTCTGCAAAGCCATCCGTGAGGCCATTGGCGATCGCGCGGACATTCTTTTTGGCACCCATGGGCAGTTTTCCACCGGCGGGGCCATACGCCTTGGTCAAGCGCTGGAGCCTTATGCGCCGCTGTGGTTTGAAGAACCCGTGCCGCCCGATAATGTGGCCGCCATGGCGCGTGTGGCCAATGCGGTGCGCATCCCGGTGGCTACCGGCGAACGCCTGACGACAAAGGCCGAGTTTGCCCCGGTTCTGCGCGAAGGCGCAGCTACGATCCTGCAACCGGCGCTTGGCCGTTGCGGCGGTCTCTGGGAGGCCCGAAAAATAGCCATTTTGGCCGAGGTTTATAACGCACAGATGGCACCACATCTTTATGCCGGGTCGGTGGAATGGGCCGCTAATATTCAACTGGCGGTATCAATCCCCAATATCTTGATGGCAGAAACCATTGAAACCCCGTTTCATGACGCGCTGATCAAAGGCTTAATCCGGGTTGAAGATGGGTTTATCGCAGCACCTGAGGCCCCCGGTTTGGGCATCGAGGTTGACGAGGCTCTGGCCCGCGCCCACCCCTACAAAGATGACGGCCTGCACCTGGAGATGCGCGATGAACCGTGCAATTACAAAGAGGGAAATTCCTTCAGCGGTGGCGCGCCACTAAAGCAGGAATAAGTCCATTTAACAGGCACTGCCCCAAATCTTTTAAATAAAAGATTTGATCAAAGTTTTATTAAAACTTTGGGGCGCCCACCTCAACGGATTTGCTCTTAAGGCAAAACACCCAGCCAAATCCACACGCTGAACATTGAGACAGCCGTGCCAATCAGCACCGAAGACGCCGCCACCCGCTCGGCCCGGCCATACATGCTGGCAAAGATATAACCGTTGATCCCCGGGGCCATCGCCGCCGTAAGCACCGCCGAGCGCACCGCACTCACCTGCAATCCAAACCCGGTAACCAACCCGCTTGTGATCAAAGGATGTATCACCAGCGACAGCACGCAAATAAACGCAATCAGCCGCATGTCACCCGCAATCGGGTAGCGCACCAGCACACCACCAAGGCCAAACAAGGCGGCGGGCAAAGCGGCGCGGCTCAGCAGATCAAGCCCGCCTTTCAACACACCCGGCAAGGGCAGCCCGGTGAGGTTGACCAAAAACCCCAACCCAATGCCGATGATCAGCGCATTGGAAAACATCGCCTTCAGCACGGCCCCCACCAATGCGCCGCCGGGTTTGCCTTTGGCGCGGGCGATCTCCATTGCGGTGATGCCGATGCCATAACAAATCGGCGAATGCAGCGCGATGATGGCAAAATTGGCCGATAATGCCTCCGGTCCCCAGGCGCGTTCGGTCAGGGGCAGGCCAAGGAGCACCGTGTTGGAGAACAAGCAGCAAAACCCGATGGCCACCGCATCTTCCCACGGGCGGTTGAAAACATAGCGCGCGCCAAGCAGGCCAAGGACAAAACCAGAAACCGCCCCGGCGTAGAAACTCACAAGCAAACGCCAGTCAAAGCTTTGCCCCAAGTCAAGTTTGGCAATGGCGGTGAACAACAGGCAGGGGATGGCAAATTGCTGGGTAAAGCGCATCAGGCCATCCACACCTGCCTCCGAAAACCAGCCGCGCCAGACCGCGACATAGCCAAATCCGGCCACCAGAAACACCGGCGCGATGATGTCAAAAAGCGCCTGCATCCGGGGCCTAAACCGGCATGGTGATGGTCATGCCATCAAAGGCCGGGGTGATGAAATCGGGGGTTTCCTCCAGCACCGTCTGATAATCCAGATCAATATGCATATTGGTCAGAACCCCTTGGCGTGGCGTCGCGCGGGCCATCCATTCCAGCGACCGTTCCAGATGGGCGTGGGTCGGGTGTGGCGTGCGCCGCAGGGCGTCGAGTATCCAATAGTCCAGCCCCGCAAGCTCGGGCCAGACATCTTCGGGAATTTCGGCCACATCGGGCATATAAACCAGCCCCGCAACCTTGAATCCAAGCGCATCAATCGCGCCGTGATTGACCTTTAAGGGCCGCAAGGTGATCGCCCCGCCTGCGCCGTCGATCACCACGTCGCCTTTGATGGTGAACATCTCCAAAATCGCCGGATAGGGCGAGCCTTCGGGCTGTATGAAAGCATAGCCAAAGCGCGAATAAAGCGCGTTTTGGGTGTCGCCATCGGCCCAGACCGGCAGGCGTTTTTTCATGTTGAAAACGATCATCCGCAGATCATCAATGCCGTGCACATGGTCGGCGTGGTTGTGGGTGTATAGAACCGCGTCCAACTCGCCTATGCCCACGCCCAGAAGTTGCGCGCGCAGGTCTGGCGAGGTGTCAATCAGCACCCGGGTGATGCCCGCGTCACTTATGCGCTCGATCAGCAAAGAACAGCGGCGGCGGGTGTTTTTGGGATTGTCCGGGTCACAGTCGCCCCAATGCCCGCCCAATCGCGGCACCCCACCGGACGAGCCGCAGCCAAGGATGGTGAACCGCAGCTCAGCCATCAGGCCCCTGCCTTAGTGAGGGGGGCATTATAAGCGGAAACCTTGGTAAACAGCCGGTCAAAGTTGGCTTGGGTTTGGGCGGCGAAATCCGACCATTCGAGGCCAAACACTTCCGATCCGACCTGCGCCGTATGCACCGTATAAGACGGCTCATTGCGCTTGCCGCGATAGGGGGGCGGCGCCAGATAGGGCGCGTCGGTTTCAACCAAAATACGGTCCACCGGGGCGGCGGCGAAGATGTCACGCACCTCCTGGCTTTTGGGGAAGGTGGCGATGCCCGACATCGACAGGTAAAATCCCAGATCAAGTGCCGCACGGGCCAATTCAGGCCCCGAGGAAAAGCAATGCATGACGCAAGAATACGCCCCGTTGCTATGCTCATCGCGTAAAATCTGCGCCATATCCTCATCCGCCGCGCGGGCGTGGATGATCAACGGCAGGCCGGTTTGGCGCGCCGCCTCAATATGAATAAGCAGGCTGGTGCGTTGAATATCCTTGCTGTCAGCGCTGTAATGGTAATCAAGGCCGGTCTCGCCGATGCCGACAAATTTCGGGTGCTGGGCCAGCTTCACCAACTCATCCACGCTTACCAACGGCTCGTCCGCCGCGCTCATCGGATGGGTGCCAGCGGCATAAAAAACCGGGGGGTATTTCTCGGCAATCGCGCGCACCTGAGGCTCAAGCCGCAGTTTGGTGCAGATGGTGACCATACGGGTGACACCGGCCTCCAACGCCCGTTCAATCACCTGATCCCGCTCGGCGTCGAAATCGGGGAAATCAAGATGGCAATGGCTGTCGGTGATCTGGATGGTCTGCGTCATGCGGTGGCCCTAGCTTGCGGCGGTATTTTTAATCCTGAACATCGTATCCAGCACAAGGGCAGCAGGGTCAAGGTTGACCGCCACACCGTGGCGGGCGCGGGCGCTGATCTCTTGGGCGCAGTCGGCCCATTGGCGGGCTTTATGCGGGGTGCCGGAAAGCCGCGCCATCATCGCGGCCTCATTCGGGGCGGCCTCAACGGCGGCGGGTGCGCCGATGGCTCCGGTGCGCGCCAACCGCGCCAGCATCAGGTTGGTGAGGCTAAGCAACAGATCAAGCTTGTCGCCCGCCCCGCG
This sequence comes from uncultured Roseovarius sp., assembly GCA_964655135.1. Taxonomy (GTDB): domain Bacteria; phylum Pseudomonadota; class Alphaproteobacteria; order Rhodobacterales; family Rhodobacteraceae; genus Roseovarius. The sequence continues at coordinate 6,950 of CAZZKL010000085.1, forward strand.
CATGGCCGAGGCCTCGGCCAGTTTCAGGGCGCGCGGGCGGTCAAGCTGGGGCAGGGCGCTACAGATCGTTATCAGCTCACGGTAGATTTGCAGGCCGCCAAGATTGACCATGCGCACCGCCTCGCCGACGGAACCGCCAGATAACTCGGCCAAAGCGGCGGTGTCATCGTTGGTATTAACCCCGGCTTGTGCCAGCGCGGCGGTCATATCGGCAGGCGCAAGCGGATGCAGGCGCAAGGCGCGGCAACGCGAGCGGATGGTAGGCAACAGGGACGAGGGTTGATGGCTGACCAACAAAAATGTCGTGTGCGCGGGCGGCTCTTCGAGCATTTTCAACAGCGCGTTGGCGGCTTGGGTGTTCATCTCATCGGCGCAGTCGATGATCACCACGCGGTTACCCCCATCGACGGCGCTGAGGTGGATAAATCTTGCCAGATCTCGCACCTCATACACTCGAATTTCCTTGGAAAATTTACCCTCCGCAAGGTTTTTCTGGCGGTCCGACTCAGTCGTTCCCGCCCCTCCGCGTCGTAGCAGATGCAGGCCCGGCTCAGAGAGGGCAAGAACTCGCCGTGATACCGGATGATCGGCGCTTATATCCAAAGTTTCAGGCTTCGGGGCCTCACCAAACAGCCCGCCCCCCTCATCGGCAGGCGTGGCCAGCAAAAACCGCGCAATGCGCCAGGCCAGCGTCGCCTTGCCCACGCCGCGCGGGCCGGTGATCAGCCAGCCATGATGCAAACGGCCGGAATTGCGCGCGTCCAGAAAGGCCTGCTCGGCGGCGCTTTGCCCGATCAGTCGCAGGGTTTCGCGTGGGTGCGGCGCACCTTCAATCTGGTCTGGATTTGGAAATTCCGCGTCGCTCATGGCAGGTGCCGGGCGACGATGGCCTGAATATCCGCAGCCACCTCATCAATCGCTCGCCCGCCGTCAACGGTGACAAACCGGTCGGAAAATTCCTGTGCCATGGCCAGAAAATCACCGCGTATCTGCTGTTGCAGCTCTTGCCCGAAGGCCTCAAATCGCGCCTCGCCGGTGCCGCGCCCCAAGGCGCGCTCAAGCCCGGTGGCGGGGTCCATATCCACCAGAATTGTCAGGTCAGGCTCGCGTTTGATCATCAACTGATGCAACTTATCCACCATTTGCCGCATGTCCTTGCCCGCGCGGCCCTGATAGGCGCGGGTGCTGTCGGCAAAACGGTCACAGATCACCACCTTGCCCGCTGTCAGCGCCGGGGTGATCACCCGCTCCAGATGGTCGCGGCGCGCGGCGGTGAATAATAGCAATTCGGTTTCAGGCGACCAGCGGTCAGGGTCGCCCTCAAGCACCAGCTTGCGGATGTCCTCGGCCCCGGGGCTGCCGCCCGGCTCGCGCGTTAGCACCACGTCACGGCCCACAGCCTTCAGGTGATCGGCCAGCAATCGCGCCTGAGTGGATTTGCCCGAGCCGTCAATGCCCTCAAAGCTGATAAAGAGGCCGCTGCGGCTCAAAGCGTGTCTCCGAACCTCTTTTGCAACCGGGCCAGCAGCAGGCCCGAGACCGTGCGTATCCGCGACAAAAATCCGCCTTTTGCCACGTCTTCCGTGGCCAGCAGCGGCACCCGTGTTTCGCCAAGGCCCTCAGGGGTAAAGACCAGCTCGGCCAGCGTATCGCCCTTTTTGACCGGCGCACGGATCGGGCCGGTATAGACCACCTCAACCTTCAGCGGGTCAATGCCAAGGGCCGGCACAAGGGTGCGCACATCAATCGCCGAGGCCAGTCCGACCTGTCGGGATTTGCCCATCCAGACATCGGCGCGCGCCACTTCGGTGCCCGCGTCAACGATGGATTTTTCGGTAAATTGGCGAAAGGCCCAGTTGGCGATGGCCTCGGATTCTTCGGCGCGGTCGCGGGCGGTTTCCAGACCAGACAGGACAAACACAATCCGCCGATTCCCCTGTTTGACCGATCCCACAAGGCCATAGCCCGCCTCTTTGGTGTGGCCGGTTTTCAACCCGTCGGCACCGATGCCCATCGTAAGCAGCGGATTGCGGTTTTGGTTGTTGCGCGGCGAACGGCCATCAAAATCAAACTCGGTTTCGGCGAATATCGGGTAAAACTGCGGAAAATCCTCGATTATGCGCCGCGCCAGCAGGGCCAGATCACGCACGCTCATCTCATGGCCCTGTACCGGCCAGCCGTTGGAATTAAGAAAGGTGGAATTGGTCATGCCCATCTTATGGGCGCGTTTGGTCATGAACCGGGCAAACCCGGCCTCGGTGCCATCGGGGCTGAGCGCTTCGGCGATGACGGCGGCGGCGTCATTGCCCGACAATACGATGATGCCGCGCAGCAGATCAGACACCGTAACCCGGTCGGTGGTATCCAAAAACATGGTCGAGCCGCCATAGCTCATGGCGTTTTGCGACACCGGCAGGCGCTCTTCCAACGAGAGGCGCCCATCGCGGATCGCCTCAAACGCCACATAAAGCGTCATCAGTTTTGACATTGACGCGGGCGGCAAAGGCGTGTCGGCGTTTTTATTCAGCAATATGGTGTTGGTGGTAATATCAATGACAAAAGCGGCGCGGGCCTTTGTTTTATAGGCAAAGGCCGCACTGCCCAGCATGATGATCAGAACCAGAGGGGCGAAAAGGCGAAGAAGGCGGATCATGGCAGGCCTGATTTATTGGGTTACGAAATAGGCATCATCAAAGCCGATGCCCTTGATGTTTTTCAGCATTGTGCGGCGTTCAGCCCGGCTTGCGGCAGGCCCTACAAGGACACGCCAAACGGCATCATCGCCGGTGCCTTGGGTTTTGACAACCGGGTTCATCCCAATGCCGCGCAACGTGCCGGCGGCGTTATTGGCGTTTTCCTCAACACTGAATGTTCCGGCCTGAACAAACGGCTTTTGCAGGGCAAACAGCTTGGGCTTGGCGGCGGGCACAGGCGTGGCAGTGGCATCGGATGCGCCATCAACCTCATCAAGCGCGGCGGCAGCATTGGCGACCGGGTCAAGCTCGGTCTGTTCAATCTCACCTGAGGTTGCAGAAGCAGATGAGGCCTTGGCCGGTTTGGGGTGTTTTACGGGCGCGGGTGCAGGGGGCGTTTCGGTGGGTACAACCGGCTCTATTGCTGTGGCTTCTTCCACCGGGGCCGCCTCGGGTACGGTTTCGGGTACGACTTCCGGCTCTGGTGGTGGGGCGACCTCTTCGCGTTTCAGCGCAATAACGCTGAGCTTGGCAGGTGAGCCGGCCAGCATCCCAAGCTCATTTGCCGCATCGGACGAGACCTGAATAGCCGGCCCCGGATTGGCGCGCTCGCGGCGGAACAACGCGCCCACCACGGATTTGTTATTGGCGGTATTGCGAATGATCACCCGCTGCGGCGTTGTCACATCCGGATGCGCCACCCATATGCCGCCAAGCGACGGGCGGCCATCCCACAGGCCCATGTCGGTTTTGCTGAATACATTAGGGGCCTCCACATCTTGTGGTGGTTGATTTGATCGCGGCTTGCCTGCCGGTGTTGCCGCGCTGGCGCTGGCACCTGATTGTGATTTGAACGGGCTAAAGCCTTGGCCATCTTCACAGCCTGCCAACAGGATCAGGCCAGCCCCGGCCATCATCAAAATGCGCCTGTTTTGCCTATTGCTTTTTGATTGGTAATACATGCTTTGCCCCTGGCTACTCTTACTGCCATATTGCGCTTTGCTGATCATTGCCAGCCTTTGTGCCTGTTTACGCAATATAAGCTGCTTTGGCGCACTCTAGCGCCTTCACGGCTTTGTGAAAAGTCTGCAGATGACATTTCGGCGGAATTCCCCTGAAATCAACACCTTTCAGAATCAATTTCACTTCTGTAAGGGATGTCCGGACCGGAGGAGTGGCAGAGTGGTCGAATGCACCGGTCTTGAAAACCGGCGTGCGTGAAAGCGTACCGTGGGTTCGAATCCCACCTCCTCCGCCACTACCCGGATTGACCACAGCCCCGCATAGCTTCGCCGCTATTTGGGGCGCTCCGCCATGCGGGCCTATGGACAATCCTATGCCTGTCCCATTGATGTACTTTCTCTCCGGCGTTTGGTGCAGTTTTAGTCCGGCGTTGACAATCTGGAATAAATGCGGCGCAAACGGCCATGATTCAAAAAACTCTTTTCGTTTTCTGTCTTGTTCGGAAGACGGAACGTTTTGCAGGCGGAAGTACTCAGCAATATGCGCGGAAGCCATGCCATCAATGGCAGTTTCCGAGATATGCATTCTATTATCGAAGAGACGATGCAAAAGCATCCGCCGCCTGTCGTGTTGTATACGCTCTGGGCTTCCCCCCGCCTTAAAGTCAATTTGGATTGGGTTAACCCGGTGGATTTGCTGATAGGCGTCGGTATCACCGTTTCTCACCGAAACGACCAGAACAAGCAATTCTGGGTGCTCTTTTGCAATTTCAGAAAGAATTTGAATGAAATTAAACGCCCAATTTTTCCATGGAAATTGTTTGGTGTTAGTCAAGCCATCAAACCAAGTTTGGAATTCATCCAATAAAAGCATGGTTGGCTTGTTGCGGAGCATCTCAAGAATCAGTTCATCGGAGGGGATATCTGTTTTTCCTGCCCCCATGCCTTCCCATTTTCCTTTGATGTATGTTCCGTGTGGGTGGCGATCAAACAGAAGATCCCAAAGAAACTTGTAGCGTTGCCTGTGGAGGCTTTCACCAATGACCAACATATTCTTCCGGAGCGGAATTTCTTGTATTTGTTGGTTGTTAAGGGTGTTGGACCAAGATTTGAGCCACTCACGCGTGGCTTCAGGGTCATTGACGGCATGGAACAATGCCGCCAGCAGGTGCGATTTGCCGAGCCCTCGTTCGCCAATAACTACTACCGAGCGTCCCTGATCTGGCCCGACAGCTTCAATTCCTTTCAACAGATCATGAGTGGGATAGGTAATATCAAGAAAATCTTGCGCGGTTTGTTGAGTGGCACCACTTCCAGACTCATTCGAAAGCTCGATTGCAGTGCCCTTAAGCTTTCGCCCTTGGAATTCGGATCTTAGTGTTAGGCCTAGCATGATGGCATTTTCCTGTCTGAATCGATGTTTCTTGGTTCATTACTGCCGTTCTGGCCAAGCAACACAATCTGCTGATCCTGCGGCGCGCGTGCTGACGGGGCCGTATCCAGCCCCAGCCGCTTGAGCGTATAATAGAGCAGCGCTGTGCGGGTTTTGATTTCCGCCTTGCCGTTTTGCATGCCGTAATCCAGCGCGATGACGTTTTTCTGGGTCGGAGAAAGCTCGGGGTGTGGCCCTATTTCAAGGGTAACGTAGGCGTTCCAATCGGCATCGGTTGTGGCATCACAAGTGGCCTGGCGGTGCTCCCCGGTTTTCAGCATGCGCGACAACAGGAAATCCTTGAAGGTATTGCTCTCCTCGCACCAGGCGCGGGCGTGCCAGCGGAAACCGTCAAAGGCGATGGCATGCGGTGCGACCCAGCGCCATTTTGGCTCCGATTGAGACAAGGACTGGTATTTGACCTTGATCGCTTCCTTGTGGCGGATGGCTGAAATCACCTCGCGCAGCGTCGCCGGATTCACCCCTCGAACCGGCGTGGGCGTTGCATCATAATCTGGCAACACGCCGACCCAGGCATCAGTCATCTCGATCACGCCATCAGCAAGCGAGCGCAACTGCGAAAGATAACCCGTAGCACTTGGCTTCAGAAATATTGGGTTGAAATCGTCGGTGCGCACATAGGTTCGTGCACTTTTGTCATAGGCAAGGTTATCGGGGGCCATGCCGATATAGCGATTGATGTCAGTGGACGACTGGTTCACCGAAACACCAAAGGTATCAACTATATCGCCTCGATTCACGCGACCCTCCCAATACAAGCGAAACTCGATAAATTCGAGGCGACGCTCCACGCTCCAACGAAGTTCCGGCTGTTGCCCGGCCACGCCCGCCATTGTGACTTCTCCCTTTTGCTTGCGAAACAGCTTACTTGTTCCGTCAAGTTTCTTGTCGCGCTATATCTAGGGACCAGATTCTTCAAGGTTGAATTGATACGATTTGGTTGGAAATATTGCGTGCGCCTACACATTCTTCCTTTTTACTACGATCAGAATTTACGGGCGTCGGATGATTTGTTTCGACTACGGTGCGGGAAGCCAGCGTTGATTCAACACGAATCGGATTAGTGTGTGCTGGAGCATGCCGTGGCTGATACCGCTCGCCACCAAATCCACGACACGCCCCTCCAGCGTCAGGGCCGCCTGCGTATCGGGCGGCCCTGCGGTCGGCAATATGTCGGCCAACCTGGCGGGCTTCATCCGGGTTCGCCGGCAATCCCACCACCGCCATTGATCCGACCCTCACGACGGCGTCTCCGACGGTCCCGGCGCTTATCGGGTCCCGGTCCCCATCAATTTCCGATACGCCTGCGGCTCTGGCCTACGCGTGTTCTGTGCTC
>CAZZKL010000086.1:0-13364 GCA_964655135.1 uncultured Roseovarius sp.
TTTATGCCAAGTGGTATGGCGGCAAACATTATGCGTTGGAGTGTCAGGCCGAGACTGTTTATGGCCTGACCGAATTTTACCGCGAGGTAATACGCCACGCGCGTCTGGTGGCGGGCACCGGCTGCAATGCCGCGACCGGGATTTATGCCCTGCGGCCATTGATCGCGGACCATGTGATTGATCTTGATGACATCATCATCGACCTCAAAACCGGGGTCAGCGGCGCGGGCCGCAGCCTGAAGGAAAATCTGCTGTACGCGGAACTGTCCGAGGGCGCGTGTGCCTATGCCGTGGGCGGCAAACACCGGCATCTGGCGGAGTTTGATCAGGAGTTTTCAGCCGTTGCTGGCCGTGAGGTCCGGGTGCAGTTCACACCGCATTTAATCCCTGCAAACAGGGGGATAGTGGCCACAGTTTATGTAAAAGGTGACCCTGAAAAGGTATATGCGTCTTTGAATCGCGCCTATCAGGACGAGCCGTTCATGGTGATGCTGCCTTATGGTGACTACCCCAGTACCCGGCATGTGCGGGGCAGTAATTTTTGCCATGTGGGCGTCAGCGCCGACCGCATCCCAAACCGGGCGATTGTGATTGTGGCGCTGGATAATCTGACCAAGGGATCAAGCGGTCAGGCCTTGCAGAATGCCAATCTGATGTTAGGTGAGGACGAAGGTGCCGGGCTGATGCTGGCGCCGGTCTTTCCATAAGCGAAAGGAAGCCAAATGAAATCTCTGAAGAAGAAGCGCCGGGTGCAGGTTATCGCGATTGCGGCGGTGGCGCTGGTCGCGTCAACTGCGCTGATTGGCTATGCCTTGCAGGACGGGATCAACTTTTTCCGCTCACCCAGTCAGGTGGTTGCTACGCCGCCGCCCCCAACCGAGGTTTTCCGCATTGGCGGGCTGGTTGAAGAGGGCTCATTGGTGCGCGGTGAAGGTGAGGTAATTACCTTTGACGTGACCGATGGTGGCGCGGTTGTGCCGGTGGCCTATAGAGGTGTGTTGCCGGATTTGTTTGGCGAAAAACAGGGTATGATTGGCACCGGCACCTATGAAAACGGGGTGTTTATTGCCACCGAAATTCTGGCCAAGCATGATGAAAACTACATGCCCAAGGAAGTGATTGATGCGCTGAAAGAGCAAGGCGTGTATCAAGAACCGGACGGTAGTTAAGCCAAGCGTTAACCACTTCGAGCGCAGCCTGAGGCCTGAATTTAGGCCAAAGGCAGGTACGGGATGCGCAATGTTGCGGATATTGCACGGGAAATTGTTGCCCGCGAGGGCGGCTTTGTTAATGATCCCGATGATCCCGGCGGGGCCACCAAATTTGGCGTGACCATCGACACCATGCGCCGTCTTGGGCTTGATCTTACCGGCGACGGGCTGGTTAGCGTGGCGGATGTGCGGGCGTTGAGCCGTGCGCAGGCCGAGGATATTTTCATTGATCATTATTACCGCCGTCCGGGCATATCCCGGCTGCCTGAGGTGCTGCAACCCAGCGTTTTTGACATGTATGTCAATGCCGGTGGCAATGCGGTGAAGATTTTGCAGCGGCTGCTCAGGCAGATGGGGCAGGGCGTGGATGTGGATGGGGCCATCGGGCCACAGACGGTGGCGGCGGCAAAGGCGGCCTTTCGCGCGGCCCCGGATCATATTGCCGATGCTTACGGCATTGCCCGGCGCAATTATTATTTCCGGCTGGCGGACCGGCGCGCGGCAAGCCGCAAATATGCCCGCACAAGGGCGGGCGGCAAGGGCGGCTGGATCAAACGGGCCGAGGAGTTTATCTCGCCTAAATTTCATCTCAGCACAGCGGAATTTCAGGAAAGGGTTGCGGCATGGGGTTGATCGGTCAGGCGCTCTCATTGATTTTTGGCGGCGGGCGCAATGCGCTGGTGGAAACGGCGCAGGTGTTTCGGGTGAATGCCGATGCCTCGGACAGTCGCGCGGCGAAAATTCAGGCGGCGACGATGGCACAGCTTGCGGCCGAGTTTCAAAACCCGCGCAAGGGCTGGTTTGATCGCTTTATTGATGGGCTGAACCGGCTGCCGCGCCCGGCGATGGCGCTGGGCACGCTGGGATTGTTTGTCATGGCGATGAGTGATCCGATCTGGTTTGCCGAGCGGATGCAGGGGATTGCCTTGGTGCCCGAGCCGCTTTGGTGGCTGATGGGGGCGGTTGTGTCATTTTATTTTGGCGCGCGGCATCAGGTGAAGGGGCAGGAGTTTCAACGCTCAATCGCCATGACACTGGCGCGGGCACCACAGGTGATTGACAACATCAGCGCCCTGCGCCGCCTGCGTGCCGACAGCCCCGGCGTGGCCGATACCGGGCCGGATGCGGCGCTGATGCTGGCAGTGGTCGAGCCGGGCGATAATGCGGCGTTGCAAGAATGGCAGGCTAATCGCGGCTAAGCCCCGCGACAATGTGAACCGTTTTATGCGCCGATTTCCATTGGCCTGTGGTCAGCGCGGCCCTATATAGGGGGCATGATTACAGAGCTTGGCCATTTCGCCCTTATCCTTGCCTTCTTTACCGCCTGTTTTCAGGCTGTTGTCCCGCTGATTGGGGCGCAAAAGCGCTGGCCCGGCTGGATGGCTGTGGCGGTGCCTGCGGCCATCTTGCAATTTCTTCTGACGGCGGGCGCGTTTGCGGCGCTGATGTGGGCGTTTATAACCTCGGATTTCTCGCTCAGGGTGGTGATGTTGAACAGCCATTCGGCCAAGCCGATGCTGTATCAGATCACCGGAGTTTGGGGCAATCACGAAGGATCGATGCTTTTGTGGGTGCTGATTGTGACGGTTTTCGGTGCCTTTGCGGCCCTTGGCGGTGGCGGTCTGCCTCCGGGATTCAAGGCGCGGGTTTTATCGGTGCAGGCGATGATCGGGGTGGCATTTTTCGCCTTCATCCTGTTTACCTCTAATCCATTTATCCGGGTGCCCCTGCCGGTGCCATTTGACGGGCGCGGGCTTAATCCGCTGCTGCAGGATCCGGGCCTCGCGTTTCATCCGCCATTTTTATATCTGGGCTATGTTGGCCTTTCGATGACGTTTTCCTTTGCGGTCGCCGCGTTGATCGAGGGCCGGGTGGATGCCGCCTGGGGCCGCTGGGTGCGCCCCTATACATTGGCGGCCTGGATTTTCCTGACCATCGGAATCGCGCTGGGAAGCTGGTGGGCCTATTATGAGCTGGGCTGGGGCGGGTTCTGGTTTTGGGACCCGGTTGAGAATGCAAGCTTTATGCCGTGGCTGATTTCGGTGGCGTTGCTGCATTCCTCCATTGTGGTGGAAAAACGTGATACCTTGAAAAGCTGGACGATTTTGCTGGCGATCATCGCCTTTGGGTTTTCCATGGTGGGCGCGTTCATCACCCGCTCGGGGGTTTTGACATCGGTCCATGCCTTTGCCAGTGATCCGGCGCGGGGTATTTTCCTGCTGGGTATTCTGGCGGTGTTCATGCTGGGGGCGCTGACACTGTTTGCCGCACGGGCCAATATGATGCAGGCGCGGGGTGTGTTTGGATTGATGAGCCGCGAATCGATGTTGGTGATCAATAATATCCTGCTGGCGGTGGCGGCGTTTGTGGTCTTTACCGGCACCATCTGGCCGCTGGTGGCCGAGCTGTTTTTTGACCGTAAACTCTCGGTCGGCGCGCCGTTTTTTGATCTGGCGTTTACGCCGTTCATGGTGGCCTTGGGGCTGATCCTTCCGGTGGGCGCGATGCTGCCGTGGAAACGGGCCAAACTGGGCCGGGTCCTGCGGGCGTTGCGGATGCCGTTTGCCTTGGCAGTGGCGGTGGGCGCGCTTGCCTTTGCGATGCAAAGCGGGCGCTCGGCGCTGGGGCCGATGGGCCTGTTTATGGCGGCTTGGCTGGTGTCAGGCTCGGCCATGGATTTATGGAGCCGTACCGGCCGTGGGCAGGGGCGCTGGCGCAGATTAAAACGGCTGCCACGGGCCGATTGGGGCAAGGCCACGGCCCATGCGGGGCTGGGCATCACCATGGCGGGTATCGCCGGGATGATGGCCTGGAATGTTGAGGATATCCGGGTGGTGCAACCCGGCGAAAGCTTTGATCTGGCGGGGTATACCCTGACCCTGGAAGGCGTGCGCAAATTTGACGGGCCAAATTATATCGTGACCCAAGCCGAGGTGACATTGGCCAAGGGCAACCGTGTGATCCGTGCGCTTTACCCTGAAAAACGGTTTTATCCGGTGGCGGGGATGCCCACCACCGAGGCGGCGATTGATAACAGTTTCTTGCGCGATATTTATGTGGTGATCGGGGACGCGCAGGCGGATGGTGGATGGGCGATGCGCAGTTATTACAAACCCCTCGCCAACTGGATATGGGGCGGGGCTTTGTTGATGGCATTGGGCGGGGCGTTATCGCTCAGTGACCGGCGCTACCGCGTGGCGGCGGGGGCGCGAAAGGCCTCTGTTAAAACCCCTGTGGCCGGGATGCCGGCGGAATGAAACGGCTGCTGTTGATCTTTTGCCTGATGGCCACGCCGTTATCGGCGGTGCAGCCGGATGAAATTCTGGATGATCCGGTGCTTGAGGCGCGGGCGCGCGATATTTCAAAGGGGTTGCGCTGTCTGGTCTGTCGCAATGAAAATATTGACGATTCCGGCGCTGATCTGGCGCGTGATTTGCGGCTGCTGGTGCGCGAACGACTGGTGGCAGGCGATGATGACACGGCGGCGGTTGATTTTATCGTCGCGCGCTACGGTGAATATGTGCTGCTTAAGCCCGTGACCGGCGGGGCTAACACGCTGCTTTGGGCGGCGGGGCCTTTGATGCTGTTGTTTGGCGGGGGGATGGCGCTGATCTATCTGCGTCGCCGCTCTGTGGCCGAAGAGGCCGGGCCTGCGGCGCTGAGCGACGATGAAAAGACGCGGCTGGCCGATATTATGCGCGAGTGACGCGCCGTCGGGGCTTTTATACCCCGATGATTTGCGGTTTGATCTTTGGCAGTGATTATTGAACCAAGGTGGTGGCCCGATGAAAGACTATCAGACAATTACGCTTGAGATTAGCGATGACATCGCGGTTTTGACGCTGAACCGTCCCGATAAGATGAATGCGCTGAATACCCAAATGCGCGCCGAGATCACCGATGCGGCGCGGTTTGTCGCCCGTGAGGCGCGGGTTTTGGTGATGACCGGGACAGGAAAAGCGTTTTGTTCGGGTCAGGATTTAAGCGATACCGGCACCTTGGACGCCCTTGATCTGGAGCGGGTGCTGCGGGATGAATATGTGCCGATGCTGCGGGCGATTACCGATTGCCCGATCCCCACTATAAGTGCGGTGAACGGCCCGGCGGCGGGGGCGGGGGCCAATCTGGCGCTGGCGGCGGATGTGGTGATTGCCACGCACAGCGCCTATTTTGTGCAGGCGTTTACCCGCATTGGCCTGATCCCGGATGCCGGCGGCACCTATTGGCTGCCGCGTCAGATGGGCGCGGCCAAGGCGATGGGGGCGGCGCTGTTTGCCGAACCGGTCAGTGCCGAGCAGGCCAGCGATTGGGGCATGATATGGGAGGCGGTGGCGGATGCGGATTTTGCCAGCCACTGGCGGGCGCGGGCGGCGCATTTGGCCACGGGGCCGACACTGGCTTATGGCCACCTCAAAACCGCGATCCGGCAAAGCTGGGAAAACGGGTTTGAGGCGCAGCTTGATCTTGAGGCAAAATTGCAGGGCGGATGCGGCAATTCGCGGGATTTCAAGGAAGGGGTTGTGGCCTTCCTTGATAAACGCGCGGCTAAATTCGAGGGCCGCTGAGCGGGTCAGACCTTGCGAAAGATGGTGACCGAGCTGGTTGAATTGCGCAATTCAGGTTTGGCGGATTTTCCATAAAGCGATTTTTCGATAATTTCCAAATCCCGTATTTTTCCGTTCAGAGAGTCAAATTTCGCCTTGAACCCCGCCGTTTCAAAAATTGAGCTGCGAATACTCAGCACATAAAGCGCACCGGGGCGGCCAATGCGGATCAGTTCATCAAACGCTTCCGGCCCGACATGGCCGTGGGTGAAGGTGCCGCTTGAGGTGAAGCCGCCATAGCTGTTATCGGCAATATCCAAGGTTTGGGTCAGGTCGCCCAATATCAAATTGCGGTAGATGTTTTTCTTTCCCGCGACCTCAAGCATCTGCGCCGTAATATCAAGCGCATCAATCACCGTGACCCCCCGTTTGATCAACCCTTCCCCAACCAGACCGGTTCCGGCACCAATATCCAGCACCGGCGCGGTTTTATCATGGCACAAACGGGCATAATCCTCGGCAATTATATCGGGCGCGTTGTAATCATATTCCTTGGCAAAACTCTGATCATAGGTTTCGGCCCATTTGGTATAGAGGTTGATAGAATCCTGAGGTGTTTCAAGGGCATAGGCATCATCGAGAGATATTTCATCGTGCGGTTTCTTGGTCATTTTCTGCCTGTATTTCCGATTTTCATTATAAGGCACCTCGCGGGTGTCGCGAAGTGCCATAGTGTTTTAATCCGCCTAAAGCGTTTTGCATTTAATCTGTGCCACAGATTGGGTGCAAAACGCCCACAACATTGAGGTGGCGCGTGCCTTTCCCATTTTTCCTGATTCAGAAAAAATGCAAAAGGCTTTAGAAGACGGCAAGATGCGGCTTAGCGCTTTTCTATATCCACATAATCGCGCAGGGTGGCCCCCATATAAAGCTGCCTTGGACGGCCAATTTTAAGCTGTGGATCGGCGATCATTTCCTTCCATTGCGAAATCCAGCCAACGGTGCGCGAAACCGCAAAGATCGGCGTGAACATCGAGGTGGGAAAGCCCATCGCCTCAAGGATAATGCCGGAATAGAAATCAACATTCGGGAACAGCTTTTTCTCGGCGAAATAATCGTCGGCCAAAGCGGCTTTTTCCAACGCCTTGGCCACCTGTAGCACCGGATTATCCTCAATGCCCAATAGTTCAAGCACCTCATCGGCGGATTGCTTTAGCACCATCGCGCGCGGATCGAAGTTTTTGTAAACCCGGTGGCCAAAGCCCATCAGGCGGAAATCATCATCCTTGTCCTTGGCGCGGGCAATATATTCCGGGATCCGGTCCACCGTGCCAATTTCACGCAGCATCTCAAGGCAGGCCTGATTGGCCCCACCATGGGCCGGCCCCCAAAGACAGGCAATGCCCGCCGCGATGCAGGCAAACGGATTGGCGCCAGAGCTTGACGCAAGCCGCACCGTGGAAGTTGAGGCATTTTGCTCATGATCCGCGTGCAGGGTAAATATCCGGTCCATGGCGCGCTCAAGGATCGGGTTGACCTCATAATCCTCGGCCGGGACGGCAAAGCACATGCGCAGGAAATTGGCGGCATAGCTCAGGTCATTGCGCGGGTAAACAGTCGGCTGGCCAATGGTATATTTATAGGTCATCGCCGCAATCGTCGGCATTTTGGCAATCATCCGGATTGAGGCCACTTCGCGCTGCCATGGGTCATTTATATCGGTGCTGTCATGGTAAAACGCACTAAGCGCGCCGACCACGCCCACCATGATCGCCATTGGCGGCGCATCACGGCGAAACCCACGAAACAGGAAATGCATCTGTTCGTGCAGCATGGTGTGATTGGTCACACGGGCCTCAAAATCCTCTAACTGCGAGGCCGAGGGCAGATCGCCGTAAAGCAGCAGATAACAGACCTCAAGATAATGCGATTTTGCCGCCAGTTGATCAATCGGGTAACCGCGATGCAACAGCTCGCCCTTGTCGCCGTCGATGAAGGTGATGGTGCTGTCGCAACTGGCGGTCGAGGTGAAACCGGGATCATAGGTAAACACATGCGCCTGCGCATAAAGCTTGCGAATATCAATTACATCCGGCCCAGCCGTGGGGGAATACATCGGCAGCTCATAGCTTTGCCCGTCAATCGTCAGGGTGGCGGATTTATCGCTTTTTGTCATGGTGGCGTCCTCTTTATTTATACAGCCCCGCGCCAGATTGCGCGTTTTGGGTTGTTTATTACGGGTTCCGCCTTAAGGGGGTGTTAACTATACCCATTCGGCGACGTCGTTAAGCCGGTTGATGCTTTCCTCGCGCCCAAGCACGAACATCATGTCAAACACACTGGGTGTTGCACTACGACCGGATAGAGCGGCTCTGATTGGCCCTGCCAGTTTGCCGAATTTCATCTCCCGGTCTTCGGCAAAGGCTAAAACATGGGCCTCAATATCATCTCGTACCCATTTAGCATTATGCAGGTGCGGCGTCAATTCCTTCAGTATACTTTGGGATGCAGTATCAAGGTTTTTGGCCGCTTTTTCATCCGGGATTATGGGCCGTTCAGCAAGGATAAATTCAGCTTTATCAAGGAGTTCATGGAATGTCTTAGCGCGCTCTTTGAGGCAATACATTGCTTTTGTAAAAAGCTCTGTCTGGGCCGGTGTCAGGGGAGGCAGACCCGTCGCTGCGCGGAAATCCACCAATTCATGCAGCAGTGCAGCATCCTCCATCGCCGCGATATGCTGGCCACAAATATTGCTCAGTTTTTTGAAATCAAACCGGGCCGGGGATTTGCCGATGCCTTTAAGATCAAACCATTGGGTCGCCTGCGCATCGGTGAAAAATTCATCGTCGCCGTGGCTCCAGCCCAGCCGCGCAAGGTAATTGCGCATCCCCGCCGCCGGATAGCCCATGCGCTGATACTCCTCAACGCCAAGCGCCCCGTGACGTTTCGACAGCTTTTTGCCATCCGGCCCATGGATCAGTGGAATATGGGCGTAAACCGGCAGGTCCCAGCCCATCGCCTGATAAATGCCCATTTGCCGCGCGGCATTATTAAGGTGGTCATCGCCCCGGATCACATGAGTGATGCCCATGTCATGATCGTCCACCACCACCGCCAGCATATAAACCGGGGTGCCGTCCGAGCGCAGCAGGATCATATCGTCAAGCTGATCATTGCGGATGGTGACATCGCCCTGAACCTGGTCGCGGATCACGGTGACGCCCTCATTTGGGGTGCGCAGGCGGATCACATAAGGGGCGTCGGGATGGGTTGAGGCCGCCGCGTCGCGCCATGGGCTTTGAAACAGGGTTGAGCGTTTCTCAGATTGGGCCGCCTCACGGAAGGCGGCAATTTCTTCTTGGGTTGAGAAGCATTTATAGGCTTTGCCATCCTCCAAAAGCTGCAATGCAACCTCACGGTGACGCGGCGCATTCGCCAGTTGGCTGACCACCTCGCCGTCATGGTCAAGGCCCAGCCATTTCATCCCGTCAAGGATGGCCTGCGTCGCCTCGGGGGTAGAGCGGGCAATATCGGTGTCTTCGATCCTGAGCTTGAAAAGCCCGCCATGATGGCGGGCATATAGCCAGTTGAAAAGCGCCGTGCGCGCGCCGCCGATATGCAAAAATCCGGTGGGCGAGGGGGGGAAACGGGTCACGACCTGTTGCGACATGAGAGATATTAACCTTTTGGTAACCGTGCGGGGGATAGCGTTTGCGCCTGTCTATCGGCCAGTCAGAGGGGAGACAAGTGTTGCGCGTCATGCGCTCATTTATAACGGCACTCTACCTGCAAAGGGGGCATATGTTTCCCTGGGCACCGGTATGTCTGGCCTGTGGTATCGGCGTGTATTTTGCGATTAATTTTGAGCCATTGCCGGTGGTGTATCTGTGGCTGGGCAGTGGTGCTGCGATTTTGACGTTTACGGCGTGGCGGGCGCATATGCTTTTGTCGCCGGTGATGATGGCGTTTGCGCTGGCGCTGGCGGGGTTTTGTCTGGCGGGGCTGCGGGCGCATCAGATGGCCGAGCCGGTGCTGGGATGGCGGTATTACGGCCCGGTTGAGGGGCGGATTGTGGGCATTGACCGATCCAGTAAAGATGCCACGCGGCTGACGTTGGACCGGGTTGTGCTGCGCAATGTATCGCCTGACAAAACACCGGCACGGGTGCGGATTTCTTTGCATGGGAATCAAGGATTTATCGCGCCTCAAGCCGGTTTGCGGGTGATCCTGAGCGCGCATCTCTCGCCGCCCGGCGGGCCGGTTGAACCGGGAGGCTTTGATTTTCAGCGCTATGCGTGGTTTTTGAAGCTGGGCGCGGTCGGCTATACCCGCTCGCCAGCCTTGGCACTGGCTTCGCCGGATGGATCACAGGCGGTGCTGGCGGCGCGTTTAGCAATCTCAAAACGGGTGCAGGCGGTGCTGCCGGGCGAACACGGGGCGTTTGCCGCCGCGATCATGACCGGCGACCGATCGGGCATTGGGCAAGGGACATTAAAAGCACTCAGAGTGTCAAACTTGGCGCATTTGCTGGCCATTTCCGGGTTGCATATGGGGCTATTGGCCGGTTTCGTGTTTGCCGCGTTCCGGTTGGGGTTTGCCGCCGTACCTGCGGTTGGCCTGCGGCTGCCAGCCAAGAAAATATCAGCGGTGATGGCCCTGATCGTGGCGGCGGGGTATTTGGTATTGTCCGGCGGTAATGTCGCCACCGAGCGCGCCTTTGTGATGGTCGCGGTGGCACTGGTGGCGGTGCTGTTTGACCGGCGGGTGCTGAGCCTGCGGGCGGTGGCGCTGGCGGCGCTGATTGTGCTGATTTTGCGCCCCGAGGCGCTGATGGGGCCGGGATTCCAGATGTCATTTGCCGCGACAACCGCCCTAGTGGCGGTGTTTGGGTTGATGCGCGATCATCAGGTGCTGTTTGGCCCCGCATGGCTGCGGCCGGTCATGGCGGTGGTGATTTCGTCCTTTGTGGCCGGGCTGGCCACGGCCCCGCTGGCGGCGGCGCATTTCAATCAGATTGCGCATTTTGGCCTGCTGGCGAACCTGCTGAGCGTGCCGTTGATGGGGGTTTTGGTGATGCCTGCGGCGGTGATTGCGGCGGTGTTGATGCCTTTTGGGCTGGACTGGATTGCACTTTGGTTGATGGGGCTTGGGTTGCGCTGGATTTTGGCTGTGGCGCATTGGGTGTCGGGGCTTGAGGGCGCGCGCGGCACGGTGATGAGCCCCGATCCGGTGGTGTTGCCAATGCTGGCCTTGGGGCTGCTGTTTTTGATGCTGTGGCAGGGGCGGGCGCGGGTGTTGGGGCTGGCGCCTGCGGCGCTGGCCTTTGTGCTTTGGGCCGGGACCGAGCGGCCGGATGTGCTGATTTCCGAAAGCGGCGCGCTGGTGGGGGTGATGACCGATCAGGGCCGCGCCATGAGCCGCGAGCGCAGCGATGGGTTTGTTGCCAGCAACTGGCTTGAAAATGATGGCGATGCGGCCAGTCAGGTGGGGGCGGCGGAGCGCTGGAATAAGGTGCGGCCTGCAACGCTTACCATCACGGCCATAAGCGGCAAACGCGCGGCGCAGGCGTTAACCACTTGTGATAAATCTGAGTGGGTGGTGATGAATGTGGCCCCGCCTTATGAGAATTTGCCCTGTACCGTCATCTATCCCGGCAGCCTGCGTCAGACCGGCGCATTGGCGCTTTACGGGCTTTATGACCCGGACAAGGCCCTGCGGGTGGTGAGCGCGCGCCAGATCACCGGCGCGCGGCTGTGGAATACTCAATAGCTACGAATGAGGCCAACAAGACGGCCCTGCACCTTGACCTTGTCGTCGGGCAGAAGCCGGGTTTCATAGGCCGGGTTGGCGGCCTCAAGCGCGATGGCGTTGCCCTTGCGGAAAAACCGTTTCAATGTGGCCTCCTGATCCTCGATCAGAGCCACGACAATATCGCCATTATCGGCCACGCTGGTTTCACGGATGATAACAATATCGCCGTCATTGATGCCCGCCTCGATCATTGAATCGCCTTTGACTTCAAGGGCGTAATGCTCACCCGGGCCGCTGACCATGGCGCCGGGGACGGCCACGTTATGCGAGCGGTGCGAGATCGCCTCAATCGGGACACCGGCGGCGATGCGGCCCATCACCGGCAGTTCAACCGCATGGGCGGCCTCAACCGGTTGGGCATTGGCCGGGCGCGGCGCATCGGGCCTGTCGCCGTCGATCACCCGGGGCGTAAAGCCGTGGGTGGCGTCGCCGCCAAGGCTTTCTGGCAGTTTTATAATCTCAAGGGCGCGGGCGCGGTGCGCCAGACGGCGGATAAAGCCGCGCTCTTCCAACGCGGTGATCAGCCGGTGAATGCCGGATTTGGAGCGCAGATCCAGCGCATCCTTCATTTCCTCAAAACTGGGTGGCACCCCGTCGCGCTTGACCCGTTTGTGAATGAATTCCAGTAAATCGAGCTGTTTCTTGGTTAACATTTGCCACGCCCCTCAGTTATTGCGTTTCATTTTGTTCTACGCATGTTCTTGTTTTGTGTCAACTGTTGGGGTGTGGAGAGGATAGATTGGGGCGTCGCCATTGTCACTCGGACCAATGGCGTTCCAATGGCGCCCCCCAAACCCCGGAGTATTTTTGGAAAAATGAAAGAGGGGATGAATTTAGATCGGCAAGTAGCTGATTTTATCGCCGATAGTGCGCGGGCCGTCGTTAACCGGGCGGATCAGGAGGGCGTTGGCGTCGGCAAGGATGGTGAGCAGCGAGCTGTCTTGGTTGTCTTCAGCGGTGATTTTGCCGTCTTTGACAAACGCGCGCATGTAATGCTCGCGCGGGCCGTTGGCGGGCAGGGGGGCTTTGAGCCGCGCTGTGAGGCGCGGTGATCGGGTTTGTTTTAATCCCAGCATGGCGCGAATAACTGGTGCTGCAAAGACATGGCCGCAGACCATCGCCGAGACCGGATTGCCGGGCAGGCCAAGCATCACCGATTTGCCCATGCGCCCCGCCATCAGTGGTTTGCCCGGGCGCATGGCAATTTTATAAAACGCGCGCTTAAAGCCAAGATCCGCAGCAACATCGCCAACAATATCATGATCGCCCACCGAGGCCCCGCCAATGGTGACCACCAGATCAGCATCCGCCGCCAGATCAAACGCCGCCTCAAGCGAGGGGCGGTTGTCGCGCGCAATCGGCAGGATGCGGGCGCGGGCACCGATGCCGTCCAAAAGCGCCTTGAGGCCAAAGGTGTTGGAGGCAATAATCTGATCCGGGCCGGGGGTGTCGCCGGGCATGACCAATTCATCGCCGGTGGACATCAAGGCCACATCGGGGCGGCGGGCGACGGTGATATTGGCGATATTCATCGAGGCCAGCAAGGCAATGTCAGAGGGGCGTAGAATGCGCGGGGCCTTGAGCCGGTCGCCGGTTTTGAAATCACCGCCAAGGGGGCGGATATTTGCGCCTTTGCCCAGCCGGTCGGTGAGGGTAATTTGGTCTCCGTCGCGGCTGACATCCTCTTGAATAACCACGTGATTTACGCAGTCTGGCACCGGCGCGCCAGTGAAAATTCGGATCGCTTGACCGGGGGTGCATGTGCCGTCAAAGGCGTGGCCTGCGGCGGCCTCGCCAA
>CAZZKL010000087.1:0-13038 GCA_964655135.1 uncultured Roseovarius sp.
GGCAGCATGTGAACACCACCGATTCGGCGGTGCGGATTACGCATTTACCCAGTGGGATTGTGGTCACCAGCTCGGAAAAATCGCAGCACAGGAACCGCGAGATTGCCATGCAGGTGTTGAAATCGCGGCTGTATGATCGGGAGCGGCAGCGGGTGGATGATGAGCGCAGCGCGCATCGGGCGTCGCAGGTGGGCACGGGCGACCGGAGCGAGCGGATACGGACCTATAATTTCCCCCAAGGGCGGATGACCGATCACCGGATTAACCTGACGCTTTATAAGCTGGATCAGGTGATGGCGGGCGATCTGGATGAGATCATAGACGCGCTGACGGCGGATGCGCAGGCGACAATGCTGGCTGAAATGTCGTGATTTTAAACGAGGCGTTAAAGGCCGCGACGGCCAAGTTGGCGGCGGCAGGGATTGAGGGGCCGGGGCGGGATGCGCGGATATTGCTGGCCCATGCGGCGGGGGTGGCGCGCGACCGGCTGACCTTGCATTTGACCGATCAGATGAATGATGCAGCCTTTGACCGGTTGGCGCAGTATCTTGCCCGGCGGATTGCGCGCGAGCCGGTTGCAAAAATCATTGGGACCCGCGCGTTTTGGGGCCGGGATTTTAAGGTGACGGCGGATGTGCTGGACCCAAGGCCCGAGAGTGAGACGCTGATTGTTGAGGCGTTGCAAGGTGCCGCACCGGCGCGGTTTCTGGATTTGGGCACGGGCAGCGGGATATTGGCGATTAGCCTGCTGTTGGAATGGCCGGGGGCCACGGCGCTGGCCACGGATATTTCACAGCCTGCGCTGGCGGTGGCGGCTGAAAATGCGGCCAAGTACGGCGTGCAGGACCGGCTGATATTGCGGCAATCGGACTGGTTTGAGGCGGTCGAGGCGCGGTTTGACCTGATCGTGTCAAACCCGCCCTATATTGCGGCGGATGAGATGGCCGGGCTAAGCGATGAGGTGCGCCTATATGATCCGCCAGCGGCGTTGACGGATCAGGGGGATGGCTTGGCCGCTTACCGCGCGATATTGGCCGGGGCGGGCGTGCATTTGAATGCCGATGGTCGGCTATTGGTTGAAATTGGCTGGCAGCAGGCGGCGGCGGTCAAAGGCTTGTTTCAGGGGGCCGGTTTCCGGGATGTGCGGGTTTTGGCCGATCTTGAAGGGCGCGACCGGGGGATTGTGGGCATGTTGCCGCTCAGATAGGCCCCGAATCTGGCATTTTTATGCATAAAGCCGCAGATTCAATGTAGAATTTGCGCTTTCCTCTTGTGCCAAACGGCCCGGGTGGGTTATAAATCTGCCATCAAGGCGGCGGATACCCTTGGGTGGTCCCGCTTGATACCAAGCCAATACATGTCGGATTTCGGTATTATTTATCGGCGCAAGAGGTGCCAGCCGGATCAAAATGACAGTTTAAAGCACGAAGGCTGGACAGCAAAAAAATGAGATCATCAAAGTCACGTTCGCGGAACAAATCGAACCGCAACCGGTCCTCCGGTGGTTCCGGTGGTAATGTAATGAACCGGGTGTTTGACAGCTCGGGGCCTGAGGGCAAAGTGCGCGGAACGCCGCAGCAGATCATTGAGAAATACAATCAGTTGGCGCGCGATGCGCTGCTCTCAGGCGATCGGGTTGCGACGGAAAATTTCCAGCAGCACGCCGAGCATTATTTGCGCCTTTTGGGGGTGGCTCAGAAAGAGATGGATGCCAAGCGCGAGCAGCAGGAGCGCGAAAACCGCGAGCGTCAGGCCGAACGTGACCGCGACAGGGAACGCTCGCAAGATCGGGTTCGGCGGCAGGAACGCGAATCCAGTGGCCCCAGTGGCCCCAGTGGCCCCAGCGACGGTGGCGATCTTTCCGAATCTCCTCAGCCTGATCTGATTGAGACCGGCGGCGCGGATAGCGGGTTGGTGATAACCCCAGAAAGCCAGACACCTGCGCCGCAACCTGCGCCATCACAGCCCGCGTCGCCAAGACCAAAGCGCAGCCGCAAGCCACGGGCAGAGCAGCCGCCGGTGCAAAACGATGCCGATGCGGCCCCGGCCCCTGAAGAGAAGGCCGGGAGTGGCAATCCCGAGGCGGCAGAATAGGGCATTTGGTGTCCCGGCCTTTGCGCCGGGGCCTCTACCCTGACCGCGAGTCCCCGGCGCGTGTTGTTTGAAATGATGATTATATACTTAACAAAGTAGGTGCGATACGGTGGAGAAAACAGGACAGGCCGGTACAGGACAGGCCGGTACTGAGGAAATTGAATTTGCACCCGAGGTGCTGAAGGCGGCAATTTCCGCATCCTATGAGATAGACGCCATAGAGACCTACCTCAAGTGTGGGTGCATTACATCATTTTACTGCGTTGAAGCTGAGATTCAACGTCGGATAGTATGAGCAAAAGCGCTTCATTGATGGCATCTGCGACAAGTGAGAAGCTGTCTATTCCCTCTGCAGTTATTGGGTCGGCAGACGGGTTCACACGTTTGCTCATCTTTCCTTTCTTAAGCCCAGGCGGTTGCCAATGTCCCTTCACGTTGCGAATAAGAATGTCTCCGGTTTCGGGGTGTTTGAAGAATATTCCGTGCGCAACAGAATCGCGAGCCTTGGTTACTTTGGAGAGATCGCGAACCAATAGGTCCATCAGGTCATGCCGAACCGTACAGCCTCTGTGCTCTGCTAAATCGCGAATTAGTAAGAGGCGATCATGCGCACGCGGTTCACGAATTGCCAAACGCCCAGTTATGTCATCGACACCCGCTAACCGATAACATATTTTGACCAGAAGGGCTTCAAGGTAACTATGTCGAGCGACAAGCAGCCCAATGGAGATTAGTATGTCATCTGGCAGGTCTACTAAAACTTCCAGTTCTGACGCTGGAGTTCTTGGGTTTAAAGGCACAGTAAAAAAACCTCCTAGATATGAAGCCGAAGCTCCACAAAGGGGACTCAACTTCAAACAAGAGTCAATCGGACGATGATCAAACGCGCAGCAAGCGACCGACCAAGCCACGGAGCTCAGTTGTAAACTCCACACTTGACCTGACGAATGGTGCTATCTGACTGCTTGGCTTTGGATGGCTTCGCTGTCTGATAGGTCTGGCGCTGGAATGGTCTTTTCCAGTGCGATATGTGTTGTCTCACGAAAGGTTTTTATAGGTGTCTTTCCATAGCAATGCCTGCCGGAATGAGGCCGCTGTTCGTTGAACTCAATCAACCAGTGATCAAGTCGTGTGCTTTACAGTTAAGTATATAATCGCCTTTTAACAAACCCTCTGAACATAGCCCCCTTCGGCATTTTGCAAAAAATGTCAGCCCCCGCCCGCCCCATGGCGGGGGCTTTTGCGACGGTGTATCATAGGGGAAACGCGTATGGTTTTGCGATGCCTCGCGATACTTGGCCCTCAGTCCATGCCCCCACCCGGGCGGGGGCTGACATTTTTTGCAAAACCCGTGTTTGTTTTGAGATTTTAAGTCTTTTTAATTTGTCGGGCGAGGGCGCAGAATTGCTCAAGCCCGACGGTTTCGGCGCGTTGGGTTGGTTTGATGCCTGCCGCAAGCAGGCGGTCTTCGATGTCCGGGGCCAGCCCTTTTAGGGCCGAGCGCAGCATTTTACGGCGCTGGTTGAAGGCTTTGGCCACCACCTGCTCTAGGGTCTTTGCATCCGCCGGATAGCGCGGCACGGGCAGGGCCGTAAAATGCACCACCGCACTTGAAACCTTCGGTGGCGGGCTGAAGGCCTCGGGCGGCAGGTTGAGGACAATGCGCGCGTCTGTGCGCCAGCCCGCAAGCAGCGCCAGACGCCCGTAGGCCTTAGAGCCGGGGCGGGCAATGATGCGCTGTGCCACCTCGCGTTGAAACATCAATGTCAGGCTTTGCCAGTAGGGCGGCCATGCGGGCGGGGTCAGCCAGCGCACCAAAAGTTCTGTGCCGATATTATAAGGCAGGTTGGCCACAACCCGGATGGGGGGCGTAAGATGCGCCAGCGGATCAAGCGCCAGCGCGTCGGCGTTGATCACCTCAAGCCGCCCCGGATAGGCCGCCGCGATTTGCGCCAGCGCCGGCAGGCATCGCGCGTCTTTCTCAACCGCCAGCACCCGGCGCGCGCCTTGGGCCAGAAGGCCGCGTGTCAGGCCACCGGGGCCGGGGCCAATCTCAAGCACATCGCAGTTGGTCAGCTCCCCGGCTTGCCGGGCGATTTTGGCAGTTAAGTTGAGATCTAGCAGGAAGTTTTGCCCAAGGGATTTACGCGCGGACAGCTCATGGGTGGCGATCACCTCACGCAGCGGGGGCAGATTGTCAATGCTCATACGGCGCGCGCGGCGCTCATCCGGGCGGCCATTTGCAGGGCTTCGATCAGCGAGGTTGGGTTGGCTTTGCCTTGTCCCGCGATGTCCAGAGCGGTGCCGTGATCGGGGGAGGTGCGGATAAAAGGCAGGCCAAGGGTGACGTTGACGCCGCGATCAAAATCAAGCGTTTTGATCGGGATCAGCGCCTGATCGTGATACATCGCAATCGCCACATCATAGGTCGCGCGCGCCTTGGCATGAAACAGGGTATCCGCCGAGAGCGGCCCGCGAATGTCCAAGCCTTCACGGCGCAGTTTTCTAAGAACCGGGGTGATAATCTCAATCTCTTCACGGCCCATCGCACCGCCTTCGCCCGCGTGCGGGTTCAGCCCGGCCACCGCCATGCGCGGCGCGGGCAGGCCGAAATCACGGATCAGGGCGGCATGGGTAATGCGCAAGGTTTGCTCCAGCACATCGGGTGTCAGGCCCAAAGCCACCTGCGCCAGCGGGATATGGATGGTGACCGGCACCACCCGCAACTGAGGGCTGGCCAGCATCATCACCACGCGGTTCACCCCGGCCAGAGCCGCAAGATATTCGGTGTGGCCGGGCCAGGCAAAGCCCGCACCCTCATAAAGCGCCTGTTTGTGAATTGGCCCGGTACAAAGTGCCGACGCGGCCCCCGATTGCACCAGTTTGGCCCCGCGCGCGATGACATCAAGCACGCTTTGGGCCTGTGCGGGGTTTGGCTTGCCGTGGGTCAATGCGCCGGGAAAATCGTGGCGCAGCACCGGCAGGCCACTGGCGCAGGCGGGAATGGCCTCGGCCGGGTCGGTGATCTCGATCACCGGGGTGTCAAGCGGCAGGTGCCTCGGGTCACCGATCAGAAAAAATGGCAGCTCGGGGCCTAGGGCGGCCCAGGCTTTGAAGGCCAGTTCGGGGCCGATGCCCGAAGGTTCGCCGCAACTGAGGGCGATGGGGGGCGGATCATTTCTTTTCAAAAATCCGGGCCTCGGAGCGAAGCTGTTCGAGATAGCCTTTGGCAAAGGAATCAAGCCGCTGATTGCTGATGAAGTTGGTAAGCTGATCGGTGGAAGGCCCTTCGCCTTCAAGCTTGGGCGCGCGGCCACACAGCATCAGAAGCACCAAAGTCTGGCCATCAGCACTGGTCAGGGTGGTGGAAACTTCGCCGGGGTCAAGCCGGGATAGTTCAAGGGCGATGCCGGGGGGGATTTCATCGGGGGCTTTACTGCTGCGGACAAGGTTTTCTTCCGGCTCGCCTTGGGCAATGCCGTATAGATCATCGCAGGTGTCGATATTTTCGGTGACTTGCCGGGCGCGGCTCAGGGCCTGCTCAGAGCGGCCACCAGCGATGTAATAGGTGGCATATTCAATCGCCGAATATTGCGGTGCCGGGGCATCAAGCTCTTCAATGTCGCGCAGTTGAAACAGCGCAATCGCGCCCTCAATCGGCAAAGGGTCCGAGACCTTACCGGGGGCCAGACCAAGCAGAATTGGCGCCAGCCCCGGTGGTAGATCAGAGAGCGCTGTCCATGGCATCCGCCCACCGCGCACATTGGAGGGTGAGGCAGAATATTTGCGGGCTTGGGCGGAAAATTCAGCTACAGAAGTGATCTGCGATATACGTTGCGCCAATGCCTGCACCTCCTGCATTTTCTCGGGGGCGGCGGGTATGATGATCTCGGAAACCAGAACCCGCACGCCTGAATTGTCGGATATGGCTGCCAGGGCGCGGGCAATATCTTCCTCGCTCACCGAGATGCGCGAGGCAAAACGGGCGGTGGTCAGGTCGCGCCAGGAGGCCCCGGCGCGGACAAATTCACGAAAAGAGCCTTCGGCAACCCCGGCCTCTTTAAGGGTGTTAAGAAATTGCGCGGTCGTCATATTGGTGCGGCTGGCAAATTCTTCCATCCCCTGAGTGATCTCTTCTTCTTCCAGGATCAGACCATTGGCGCGCGCGGCATCAAGCTTGAGCCGGTCTTCGATCAGTTGCTCACGGGCCAGTTCATTGGGGTCACCCGGGGCGCGGAACATGGTCAGCATCCGGGCGCGCTGTTCAATCTCATAGCGGGTGATGGCGCTGTCATTCACGGTGATCAGCGTTTCAAACAGGCCTTGCGCCTGCGCCGGGCGGGCGGTGAATTGCCCCAAGCCTGCCAGCACTGCCACCTGGGCACAAAGGAGTAGAAATTTAAATCTTGAGCGAAGTATCATGGGTTATTTCCTGCATGATCGGACAAAGCTTTTGTCCTGTGTTCTGGTAGAGAAGCCTCTGATCCCGACGGTCAGGCTGAAACTGGTTGATGGCGACAGAATAGTGGAAGATGTGAACCGACGCGAGGCCGAAAATGATATATCAACACATTCATTGGTGTATT
Organism: uncultured Roseovarius sp.; assembly: GCA_964655135.1. Classification (GTDB taxonomy): domain Bacteria; phylum Pseudomonadota; class Alphaproteobacteria; order Rhodobacterales; family Rhodobacteraceae; genus Roseovarius. The sequence continues at coordinate 6,681 of CAZZKL010000087.1, forward strand.
TCATCCCCAACCCGGCCCGGATGCTTTTGTTTGCTTCAAAGTCATAGCGCCAATCCGCACTGGCCGTCCAGTGCCGGGCGACACGGTAACTGCCGTCAAAGGCCACTTCCGAAACCGCATTGGGGCGGTTTTCAAAAAAATCCTTTTGCAGCCAGATATAGGTGGCCCCGATATTCGCCAGTTTATTATTCCAACTGGCGCGGGTTTCGACCTTTGTGGCACTGAAGTTTTCATCAAAGATGCCGCGCGCCGTGACGGCTATGCCGTTGGGGGTTTTGATCTGACCGGCGGCCAGAAAATCCGAGCGCCTCCTTTGCAGGCCCGAGCTGCTGGTGAAGCTGGTCAGCCCCGAGCCATTTGGCTCAAACAGGGTTTCATCGCGGATCACCTGACCAAACACCAGCGAGGATTGCCACCCCTTCGGATCAAGCCGGGTCCAGCTTATGCCATAGGCCGCGCTGGCCCCGCGTTCGCGCCGGTCGGGGGAGGGGAAGCGCGACAGGGACAGCAAATTGCCTTCGTCAAATTCCACCCGGGTGCTTTCATCATTGGGCACATTGGGATTGCTGCCGCCAACCCATGAAAGCATGGCCACCGGCTCGATCACATGTGAGGCCCCCGAGCCGGTGATTTTAAGCAGGGGCCAACGCAGCCGGAGGGCACCCGAGGGGGTTATCTCGGTTGCATTGGATTGGCTGGTTGTGCCGGTTTGATGAATTTGAAAACTGTCAAGATCAACCCCGGTAAGCACCTGCGCCCGCAGACCGGCGGCCAATGTCCAACTGCGTTGCCAACTGGCCGATGTGCGCAGCCGGGTGACATCGCGGCCATCGGCATATAAATCCAGATCGGCCCCATCGGTATTCAGGTTTGAGGCGCGGTAATGGCTGTGCAGAGAGGTGGCAAAGCGCAGTTCACCACCCAGCGCACCGCCGGGGTGCAGGCGGCGTTCATACTCGGCGTCACCGACCAATGTGGGCAGGGTGGCATTTCGTTCATTCACCCGCAAAGAGTGGAAATTGGTGATCGCCCCCCGGATAAACTCATCGCGTTTTGTGCGGGCGATGGCGATTTGGCTGTCAAGCCGGTCTTTATCGGAAAAATCGTAATTCAGCAGATAGGTATCGTCATTGGTGGCTTCGATATTGAAGGTCAGCTTGAAGTCGGCGGGCAGGTCAAACCGGCCGCTGCCGAAAATATAAGCCTTGGTATGATCCCGGCCAAAATCATCATCCGATACCGCGCCATTGAATTCCACGCGGCCTTTGCGAAAGGCCTGACGGTAGCGAAACTCAAGAGTGCGGGTTTTGGTGGTGAGAAACGGCGTCAAGGTCAGATCGCGGTGATCGCCAAGGCGGATGAAATAGGGTACTTTAACGCCACTGCCCAGGGTGGTGGAATTATGCACCGACGGGATCAGAAACCCGGTGGCGCGTTTGACAGTGGGATCTGGCAGGCGCAGGCGGGGCAGATAGAAAACCGGCGTGTCAAACACCCGAAACTGCGCATCGGTGAAATAAAGCTGCTGTTTTTCTTTATCATGCACCACCTTGCGCGCCCGGATTTGCCAAAGCGGTGGCTTGCTGGATGTGCATACCCGGCAGGAGGTGACAGAGGCCTTGTATAGCTGGGTATAACGCCCCCCCATGAGGGTGGCATGGGCGGCTGCAAGCTGCACCTGATCATCCAGCACCATGCGCGCGCCGCGCAGGATGCCGTTTTGCAAATCGCGGTCAAGTTCGGCCGAAGAGGCAAGCACCAGAGTGCCGCTCTCGTCCTGTAAGGTGATCGGCCCGATGATTGAAAGCGTATCGGCGCTGCGGCGATAGGTGATGGATTGGGCATGTAGGCGCTTGCCCTGATAGGTGGCCTCGACATTGCCGGTGGCCACCAGCGTGTCACTATCCACCAGCCGCACATCATCGGCCAGCAAAATAGCCGGTCCCGTGGGTGTGCTTTGGGCTGTGGCCTGGGCTGTGGCCTGAAGGGCACTGAGGAGAAGGGCCAGAACAATTAATAAGGGACGCAGATTGAAACTCATCCTTCCTCCATATGCAGTAATAAGCTGAAGGCAAGTAGCAATGAGGCCACATGCGGCGCCCAGGCGGCGAGCAGAATAGGAATTTGGCCGTTACTGCCCAAAATGAGTGCAAAATTGCGGATGTAATGCAGGCTGAACCCAAGCATCACCGCGCTGAGCACCGAAAGGCCGGTATTTGAAAGCCGGGTCGGGCGCATGGTCAGGGAGGCGGAAATCAGCACCATGGCCATCAGGAATAATGGCCGCGCCAGTTCGGCCTGAAACCAGACCGCATAGCGCCGGGCCGAGAAACCGGCCTGTTCAAGCTGGTTGATGAAGGGCTGCAAATCCCAGATCGCGATATATTCCGGCTTGCCGAAGCTGTCGATGATTTGGTTCCGGGTCAGTTCTGAGGGCAATAGCAGCTTCTCGCGCTGCACGGCGGTGGCTTCTGGGTTGCCGCCCGGTGTGAGGCTCCAGACTTTGGCGTCCTCAAGCTGCCATTCGCCATTGCCAAGGGTGGCGGATTTGGCCCAGATGCGTTGCAGCGGACGGCCATCGGGCGAAAATTTCATGAAGGTTGCATCATAAAGCGTGCTCACATCCGAGCTGGCCTTTGCCGCGTGGATCACAGTTTGGCCCAATGCACTTCCTTGTCGCAGCCAAAGCCCTTCCAAGGCAATCGCCAGCACAGAAGCGCCATCACCGCGATAGGCGCTGAGGATATTATTGCGCTGTTTTGAGGTGGCCGCGACAATCGGATTGAACAGGGTGACGCTGACAAAGCCGATCATTGCCGCAACAAACAGCGGTGCCAGCAAGCCGCGCAAGGCCGACCGCCCTGAGGCGCGAATCACCACCAGTTCCGAGCTGCGGGCCAGGCTGATATAAAATGCCACCGTGCTTAGAATGACAATCAGCGGCAGAATTTCATAGGTGGCATGGGGGAGCTTCAGCAGGACAATTTTTATAATTCTGGCAAAGGGCATGTCGGGGAAATCATGCAGATCATCCACCAGATTAATCAGCGCCACCAGAACCACAAAAACAACAAACAGCCCGAGAAATGTCGCAAGAAACCGGCGGGCGAAATAATAATGCAGGATCATTGCATCACCCCTCGGGTTCGGGAGCGGGTCCGGGAGCGCGTGAACTGGCGTAAAATTGCCGGATGGGAGGCCAGAGTAAGCAGTACTGCCGCCACGCCGCCACCGACCAGAACCGGCAGATACATCAGCGGCCACATTCGCGCATTCGACAGGACCGTAATTGTGACAGCGTTTTCGATCAGTTTGACCATGACCAGCAGCAAAAATGCACCAACGATCTGCCACCAGATGCCAAAGCGGCTATAGGTGCCCAAAAGCAGGGTGGCAAAGCCGATGAGGGCCGCAATGATGCACATCAGGGCCTTACTGAAACGGCCGTGAACCTCGGACATGACAGCGCCGGTTGTGGTGTTGGTGCGCTTGGCCACTGCCCCGGGCCGCAACAGCATATCCATTGTATCGGCAAAGTTCACCTTATCGAGGCTGATGGTATCACGCGAAATCAGCCTGCTGACATCATAAGAAAAATCATCGAAATGGGTGGTGAACAGGCGGTTGTCCTTGCGCTTGAGATGTTGCGCCAGCCCCGACAGCATGATCAGCTTGGTGCTGCCGCCCTGTTGCACCAGATAGGCGTTGGTCGAGGTGTAGGTTACCGGCGCATCGGGGTTTCTCTGATCCGACAGGAAGACATTTTTGAGCACGCCTTCGGGGGTAATCTCGCGGATATAGAAGGTGATGCCGGGCGCGGGATGCAGAAATTCGCCTTCGGTGAGTAGTTTGGCGGTGATGTTCTGGCTAACCTCGGCCTTGCGCAAGCGCAGTTGGTTAAGGCTGGCAGGCACCAGAAAATGCGATAGCAGCGACATCATCAGTGCAATGATCACGCCGTAAACCAGCACCGGCCGGACCAGCCGCCAGGGCGAATAGCCGGTGGCCTGCATCACCGTCAACTCACTTTCGGTACTCAGGCGGTTGGCCACATAAACCGACCCGGCAAAGGCGGCAATCGGCAGCACCACGCCGATCACGCCAGGCAAGGTGAGGGCGGTAAATTCCAGGAAAACCCAGGCGGGCTGGCCATCACCGATCAGCCGGTCAAATATGCGCACGGCCTTGTTGATCCAAAAGACCGACACCAGAACAAGCGCAAAGAAACCAAACAGAACCATGAGTTGCGACAGCATGTATCTGTCGAATCTGGTCACATATCCCCCCTTGAATGCAGCAGCAACAAGCGCAGCGTATCGGATTTGAGCGCGGGGGAAAACGGCTAATGTGCCGCCGATGGTAAATCAGCGTGGATTGGGCGTGAAGACGCCTTGCGTCAGGCGCTGGTCAACCGGTGCGGCGCGCGGTAGGACTGGGCAAAGCCAATAAGGAGCGCCCCCCATGACCACCCCCATGACCCCCCTAATACCCGTTGATTTCAAAGCTACTGATATTGAACAGATTGCCAATGCGGCGGGCCGTGTTGCGGTGATTGTCACGCCCGAGGGCAAGATGGATGTGGGCGCGCGCCGGGCCAATCGCCTGACCAAAGGCGCGCTTGTGCGGATGATTGAAAGCGGGGCCATTGCCAAGATGAAACCCGCCGAGGTGACCTCGCTGGCCTGGCCTGCGGGGATGAAGGCCGAAGCGCTGGATGTGGTTTGCCTTGAGCGCAACGCCAAAACCGATGAGCTGCGCCGCGCCGGGGTGGCACTGGGCAAGCTCAAGGGCACGGCAGAGTTGCTGGTGCTGGCGGGGCCGGTGCGGCAACCGGGTGAACTGATGCTGGGCCTTATGCTCAGGACTTATGAGTTTACCGCCCACAAGACCGATGAAGCCAAACCAATGGGCGGGGTCACCCTGATGGTGTCCAATCCCGAGGCGGTTGATGCCGATGCGGTGCGGGCCGTGGCCGAGGGGGTATTTTTCACCCGCGATTTGGTGAGTGAGCCGGCGAATCACCTGACGACCTCCGAGTTTGCCGCCCGCATTGATGCGATGGGAAAACTTGGCCTGAAGGTGACTGTTCTGGACGAGCCTGAGCTGAAAAAGCTGGGCATGGGCGCGCTTTTATCGGTGGGACATGGCAGTGCCAGCCCCTCTAAGGTGGCGATCATGGAATGGCAGGGCGGCGATAAAGGCACGGCCCCATTGGCGCTGGTGGGCAAGGGCGTGGTGTTTGATACCGGTGGCATCAGCCTGAAACCCGCCGCTGGCATGGAAGAGATGACCATGGATATGGGTGGCGCAGGGGTGGTGGCAGGCGTCATGCGCACGCTGGCTTTGCGCCGCGCGCGCGCCAATGTGGTGGGGATTGTCGGGCTGGTGGAAAACATGCCGTCGGACCGCGCCACACGGCCCGGCGATGTGGTGACCTCGATGAAGGGTGACACCATTGAGGTGATCAATACCGATGCCGAGGGGCGTTTGGTGCTGGCGGATATTTTGTGGTACGCGCAGGAGAAGTTCAAGCCGGTGGCGATGATTGATCTGGCCACTTTAACCGGCGCTGTGATCATTGCTTTGGGCCATGAAAACGCCGGGGTTTTTGCCAATGATGATGCTTTTTGCCGCAAATTTTTAAAGGCGGCTGAGGCCGAAGGCGAGGGGGCGTGGCGTCTGCCCTTGGGGGATGCCTATGACAAGAAAATCAAAAGCCGGATTGCCGATATGCAAAATGTCGGTGGCCGGCCAGCCGGCTCGATCACGGCGGCGCAGTTTTTGCAGCGTTATGTCAAGGAGGATACCCCTTGGCTGCATCTTGATATTGCCGGGGTGGCGCTGATTAAGGAAGACAGCGCTTATGCCCCAAAAGGCGCGACCGGTTGGGGGGTGATGGCGCTGAACCGGCTGGTGGCGGATCAGTTTGAGGCTTCCTAGTGGGCGCGGTTTATTTTTATCATCTGACACGCAATCCGGTTGAGGTGACGCTGCCTTTGCTGTTGGGCAAAGCCCTTGGTGCGGGGTGGCGCGTGATGGTGCGCGGGCGCGATGCGGCGCGGCTGAGCTGGCTGGATGAAAAGCTGTGGCAGGGGCGTGACGATCAGTTTTTGCCCCATGGGCTGGCAGAGCGGCCCCACGCGGCGGATCAGCCGGTGCTGCTGGGCACCGGGGCGGAGTTGGCCAATGGCGCGCAATGCCTGATGAGCGTGGACGGTGCCGATGTGGCGGCGGATGAGGTTGCATCGCTGGAGCGGGTTTGCGTGCTGTTTGACGGCAATGATTCGGCGGCGTTGGATTTGGCGCGCGGGCAATGGAAGGCCCTGACCGAGGCGGGATGCGCGGCGCAATACTGGTC
>CAZZKL010000088.1:0-12863 GCA_964655135.1 uncultured Roseovarius sp.
ATAGCGGCACATTGGCCACCGAGCGGCATCGCCATGACGGGCGCATTGCGCTGGGTATTGCCGCCTTGGGCCTTATGGCGGCCCTTGTCACATGGCAAAGCCTGCCTGATCCCTCGTCCATCAGCCTGCTTGATCCGGTGGCAAAATGGCTGGATCAGGTCCTGACCTCGGTTCTGCGGCAAAACGGAGCGGCGTTGGATACCATCAAAAACGGCTCGATGTTTTACGGGCTTTTGCCGCTGCGCATTGGCCTTGACGGGGCGGTTTTGCCGTTCACATGGGGCTTTCAGTGGACCCACAATATGAGCCTGATCTACTATGCCATTTGGGCCGGTGTGGCTGGGGTGTTGGCCTACCGCGACCGCGCCGCGCTGGGCCTGACATTGCTGATCTTCGCGGGCATCATTGAAACCGGCGTGACCGATCTGCCGTGGCCGTTTGTGCTGATTGGTGCAGGCGCTCTGGGCTGGGTTTCTGGCGGGCGCAAGCTGGCGATATTCGCGACGCTCATGCTGGCACTGGTGCTGTTCAGCGGGTTGTGGGATCGGGCGCTGCTTTCACTTTATCTGTCAGGGGCTGCGGTGATCACCTGCGCCATACTCGGCGGCGCGATTGGCCTTTTATGTGCCGTCAGCCCGCTGGCGTGGCGCATCGTGCTGCCAATTTGTGACATGCTGCAAACCATCCCGTTATTTGTGTTTCTCATCCCGGTCTTGATGTTCTTTCAGATCGGTGAGTTTTCCGCCTTTCTGGCGATCTGCCTTTATGCCATCGTGCCGATGATCCGCTATACCCGTCACGGGCTGGTCAACACCCCTGATGAGCTGATCGAGGCGGCAATTTCTTCGGGGGCCACCACATGGCAGACCCTGCGCGAGGTGCGCGCGCCTTATGCCGCGCCGACGATTCTGCTGGGGCTTAATCAGACCATTTTGTTTGCCTTTGCCATGCTGGTGATTGCGGCGCTGATTGGCACCACCGGGCTGGGCCAGTCAATCTACGGCGCTCTGGCCAAAGCCGATATGGGTCTGGGCATCACCTCGGGCGCGGCTATGGCCATACTGGCGCTGGTGGCGGACCGCTTGGTGCAGGGTTTTGCCGAAGAACGGCGTCGGGCCTTGGGGCTTTAGGCGGGACATGGGCACGCGCCGCCTGTCACCTGCCTTGCTGGCGGTCATAGCGGCGGTGCTCTGGGGCCTTTGGTGGATGCCGATCCGTTATCTTGAAGGCCTTGGCCTCAGCGGCGCTTGGGGCAGTTTGATGATGAATGCAGGCGCCGCCGGGGCTGCGGGTTTGGGCATGGTCTTACTGCGCATCAGCCCGCGTATCGCGATCAAAACAGCCCTTGGCGCGGTGTTTGTGGGGGTGGCGGTTTCAACCTATTCCATCGCTTTGACATTGGGCGATGTGGTGCGCATCGTGCTGTTGTTCTATCTCGCTCCGGCCTGGAGCAAGATCATTGAATGGGCTTTCATGGGGCAGGGCTGGAGCCGGGTTTCAACGGCTACGCTGTTGGCCTCACTGGCCGGGGCCTATCTGGTTTTGGGCGGGCGGGTTTCGCTGGTGGCGTTTAATCTGGGGGATGTGCTGGCGCTGTTATCCGGTATGGCTTGGTCTTTGGGGGCGGCGCTGATTTTCACCAGCGGGCGGGCCAATCCGGTTGCTTTGAGTTTCATCACCGCCCTCAGCGCCATGGCAATCGGCATGGGGTTTATCTGGGCCGGGCAGGGGCAGGGTTTTTCAGTTGGGGGTACTTGGGCCGGGGTTGGTTTCGGGGTGATCTATGTGTTGCCGATCCTTGCCCTGACCTTGTGGAGCGCGCAGCGCCTGTCACCAGGGGTGATTACTTTCTTGCTCACGGCTGAAATTCTATCCGGCGTTCTTACGGCTGCCTTGTTTCTGGATGAGCCATTTGGCGTGATGCAGGCCGGCGGGGCCGGGTTGATTGTGCTTGCGGCGATGGCGGAAGTTCTGAAAAGCCTTACGGTTCCAACCCAGTAACCTGCTCTTCGCGACCTTGCAGGCGCGCCTCGCGAGGCAGTCACGCAAGGGGCTGATGAGCGGTCCGGCTTAAAACCGATCCAGCAACCGCTGCAAATACTCAAGTTCAATCTTGGGCCGGTCACTTTCGCCTGAGCGGCGCTGAATCTCATCCAGCAAATCGCGCGCCCGGCGGTAAACATCTTCGCCCTGAAGCAGGTCTTGCTCGGTGCCCGCGCGCCTGCCATTCCCCGGTGTGCGCCCCAGCGGATCAGATTGCTGCCCGCCCGACTGCCCGCGTGCCTGTCCTTGCCCCCCCGGATTTTGCTGCTCAGCCAAGGCATCCCCCAGATTGCGCATCCCCTCACGCAACGCCTCCATCGCTTCTGACTGACGGTCAATAGCCTCGGCCAAATCCTGATTGCGCAGGGCATTTTCCGCGCCATCCATCGCCCGCCCGGCCCGGTCCAGCGCATCGCGCGCCGCATCCCCCGATTGCGTGCCCGCCCCCGGCAACGAGCCACGCTGGCGCTCCAGCTCGCGGCGCAGCGCCTCCTGCCGGTCAGCCAGTGATCTTTCCTGTGAGTCTTGCCCCCCGGCTTGCGGTTGGCCATTTTGCCCCTCGCCGCCTTGGGTTCCCTGGCCTTGCCCGTCATGGCTTTGGCCGCGCCCCTTACCGCCGTTCAGGCCTTCATTCTGTTGTGACTGGCCGGATTGAGTGTTGGGGTTATATTGCTCCTGCAAATCGCGAAACGCCTGATCCGACAAGCCCTGCTGCTGCCGCAAGGTATCGGCCAGATCCTCCATCGCTTGCCGACCTTCCGATTGGCCCTTGCCGCCTTCGGTGACGCGCAGGTTTTCCATCATCTTCTGAAATTCTTCCAGCGCCTGCTGTGCCTCGGCAAAACGGCCCTCTTTCATCAGCTCCTGAATGCGGTCCATCATGTCCTGCAGGTCTTGCTGGCTCAGCTCCATCATGTCCTGAGGCGTCTGGCCGGGCTGATCTACATTATTCTCACGCTGCGCCTGTTGCGATTTTTGCCGCAGGTAATCGCGTGTCGCATCACGCAGCTCCTGCATCAACTCGGCAATCTCATCCTCACTGGCGCCATTTTTCATCGCCTCACTAAGCCGCTCTTGCGCCCTGCGCATCCGTTCCAGCGCATCCTCAATATCGCCGTCTTCAATCTGCACCGCCAGATCCCACAGCGCCGTCGTTATCTCATCCCGGGGCGCATTCGTCAGGCTGTCATACTGTACCATCCGCTCAAGCCGCTTCAGGATCACCCGAAACTTGAGATAATAAACATCTTTGCGAAACAGCCCCGGCTCGGGCTTATACGAGATCGCCCGCAGCACCTGCACAACCCGCTGCCCATTGGCCTTTGACCACAGCAAATCACGGCGCATTTCAATCAGTGACGCCGCCAGCGGATCAAAAAACCGCCGCGCCGGCAGGTTCAGCTGCAACGGAGCACTTGTCCCGGTTTGCCCCCGCTCATCACTCACCTCAAGCGTGAGCGTCACCGGCATATGCGCCCAAGGGTGCTCAGAGAGGTTTTCAATCAGCATCTCGCGGAAATCCTCACGCGAGCCCGAGATTGGCATCGGCAAATCCAGCACAATCGGGTCGCGCGCTTCCGGTTCGGTCCTAAGGCCAAAGCGGCGATTAACCTGCGCCAGATCAAGGGTAAAGGTGGCGGTGCCGCCGGTCACGCCGTAATCATCCATTGCCCGGAATGGCTGGCTCATCTGGCCGTCAAACGTGGTGCGCGCGCCGTCTTCCAGCAAGGCCACCAAGGGTGCCGTATCGCGGATTGCCATCACCGCCCATTTACGTCCGCCGGGTCCGTCAATGCTCAGTTCGCCGTCGCGCTCAATGACAAAATTCTGCTCAGGCCCGGTGGTAGCGGCGGCATCCCGCACCGGCCCGGATACCGATTCAGTCACGCTTAACGCGCCCAACTCGCCATAAAGCCGGATGGTCACGCGGCTGCCCTCGGGCACGGTAATTTGGCTGTCGATGTCATTAAGATAAAGGCTCGGCAACCCGGTATAGGCGGGCGGCTCAATCCAGCCTTCCCATGTCGGCCCCGCAGCCAGCGCAGCCCCACCCGGGCCGGGCAACGCCGACGGGCCATCGCGCAGAACGCTGCCGAACATCATCGCCAGCAACAGACCCAACAGCGCAATATAGCGCAGCCCAAACGGATCGCGGTTTGAAATTTTCAGATCAGGCTCAACCACCGCCGCCTTGGCCGCCCGGTCCGTCATCCGCCCCTGATGCGCCTGCCACAGCGCTTGCGAGGCCGGATCATCGCGGCCAATCGCCTGCGCATCGGCCAGCGCCGCCAACGGATGACCGGGTAAAACCGCATCCATCCGGGCAATCGCCTCGGCCCGTCGCGGCCACCTGAACTGCCGCGCGCCCCATATGGCCGCCGCAATCAGCGCCATCGCGGCCAGCAGAATGCCCCCCCAAACCACCTCAAAGGAAAATGCCCATGGCAACCCGGTCAGCACCGCCGTGCCCACCACCGCCACCACGGTCCACAACTGCCAAAAGGCCCGCACCACGCGCTCGGCAATCAGCCCCGCCCATGTCAGGGTCAGGGGCCTGCGCAACCGGTTTAAAACCGGCGTCAGGAGGGTGGGTTGATCAGCCATGGCGGTATCATATCGCGATTTATCATCTCATCATAGGTCGGACGCGGCCTTATGACGGCGAATTGATGCTCATTCACCAGAATTTCAGGGATCAGCGGCCTTGTATTATACTCGCTCGACATCACCGCGCCGTAGGCCCCGGCACTGCGAAACGCCACCAAATCGCCAGCCTTCAGAGGCGGCATCATCCGCGCGCGGGCAAATGTATCGCCCGATTCGCACACCGGGCCAACAATGTCGTAAGGCTCTTGCTCAATCCCCGGCGCGGGCTCAACCACCGGAATAATATCATGATGAGCGTCATACATCGCAGGCCGGATCAGATCATTCATCGCCCCGTCAAGGATCAGGAATGTGCGGCCCTCGCCGGATTTCACATAAATCACCCGTGAGATCATCAGCCCGGCATTGCCTGCAATCAGCCGCCCCGGTTCAATCTCAATCTCACAGCCCAGATGCCCCAGCGTGTCCTTGATCAACGCGCCATATTCTGTGGGCAAAGGCGGCGCTTCATTCGAGCGTTCATAGGGAATACCCAAACCGCCGCCCAAATCCAGCCGCTGAATATCATGGCCCTCGGCGCGCAAAATACCCGTCAGTTCCGCCAGTTTTTCATAGGCCAAGCGAAACGGCTCCAACTCAGTCAGTTGAGAGCCGATATGCACATCAATCCCAATCACTTCAAGGCCGGGCAGGGCGGCGGCCATGGCATAAACCTCACGCGCCCGCGCAATAGGAATGCCAAATTTGTTTTCGCTTTTGCCGGTGGCGATTTTAGCATGAGTTTTGGCATCCACATCCGGATTCACCCGAATGGTCACAGGCACGGTAATGCCCAGTTCTGAGGCCACCTCACTCAGCACAGCCATCTCTGGCTCGCTTTCGATATTAAACTGCCTCACCCCGCCGGTCAGCGCCATCCGCATCTCATCGCGGGTCTTACCAATGCCGGAAAAAACAATCCGGTCGCCCGGCACCCCTGCGGCCCTTGCGCGCGCATATTCCCCGCCCGAAACCACATCCATCCCCGCGCCTAAATCCCCTAATGTCTTTAGGATCGCCTGATTGCTCGCGGCTTTCATCGCATAGCACACCAGATGCGGGATACCCTCAAGTGCTTCATCAAACAGCCGATAATGCCGCGTTAATGTGGCGCTAGAATAGACATAAAACGGTGTCCCCACCTCGGCGGCAATCTCTGCAATCGCCACGCCTTCGGCAAACAACTCACCGTTTTGATAAAGAAAATGATCCATCCGCGCCGCCCTTCACCCCCGCCTCACGCCTCATTATCAAAGCCACCGGGCAATGCAATCACAACAGGGGGGTGCTTTCATTTTTCTATAAATACTCAAATCCCGGACCAACCACAGGGTGCCGCTATTAAAGCCCCAGCCCCAAACCCACCGTCAGATTGCCCTTGGTGGCTGAAACACCCGTGCCCACATGCACGCCACCCGTGCCGGCACTCACGGTGGTATTCACCGCCGGCCTGACCGGCTCGCCATCCACGCCGCACCCGGCAAGGGCCACCAACAGACTCATAAATCCCAGATTTTTCATGGCAAAATCTCCTTCCAGCGGGCGATCTGCGCCCTGACCAGCGCCGGGGCCGTACCGCCATAACTCACGCGCGAGGCCACCGAATTATGCACGCCCAGCACCTCAAACACATCTGATATAATACCATCATGCACCGATTGCATCTCGTCAAGGCTCAGATCACTCAGATCACAGCCCTTCGCCTCGGCCATCGCCACCAGCGCGCCGGTCACATGATGCGCCTCACGAAACGGCATATCCAGCACCCGCACCAGCCAATCGGCCAGATCGGTCGCGGTGGAAAATCCCGCCCCGGCAGCGGCCTCAAGCACCTCCTTGTTGGCGCTTAAATCCCCCAGCATCCCAGCCATTGCTGCCAGCGCCAGCATCAGATTGTCAGCGGCATCAAACACCAGTTCCTTATCTTCCTGCATGTCCTTGGAATAGGTCAGGGGCAGCCCCTTCATCACCAGCATCAGCGCCACATTGGCGCCAAATATCCGGCCGATCTTGGCCCGTATCAGCTCGGCGGCATCGGGGTTTTTCTTCTGCGGCATCATGCTCGACCCGGTTGAATAGCGATCCGACAGGGCAACAAAACGAAACTGCGCCGAGGACCAGATCACCAGCTCCTCGGCCATCCGGCTCAGATGCATCGCGCAAATACTGGCGCAGCCCAAAAATTCCAGCGCAAAATCCCGGTCGCTCACCGCATCCAGCGAATTCGCCGCCGGGCGGTCAAACCCCAGCTCTTTCGCGGTCATCTCGCGATCAATCTGGAAACTTGTCCCGGCCAGCGCCCCAGCCCCCAAAGGGCATTCATTCATCCGCTTGCGCGCGTCCCTCACCCGGCTCAGATCGCGGCCAAACATCTCAACATAAGCCATCATATGGTGGCCCCACGTCACCGGCTGCGCCACCTGCAAATGGGTAAAGCCCGGCATCACCCAATCCGCCCCGGCCTCGGCCTGAGCGAGGCACGCCCGCAAGAGCGTGACGAGCGCGCCCTCAACCGCATCCAACTGCCCGCGCACCCACAATTTAAAATCCGTGGCCACCTGATCATTACGGCTGCGCGCGGTATGCAGACGCCCGGCAGGCTCGCCGATCAGCTCGGTCAGGCGCACCTCAACATTCATATGAATATCTTCCAGCGCCTCAGAAAATTCAAACTCTCCCGCCTCAATCTCGGACAAGATCGTCAAAAGCCCTTCCCTCATGGCTAGTGCGTCGCTATCACTGATTATGCCCGCGCTTGCCAACATCGCGGCATGGGCCCTTGAGCCGGCAATATCCTGCGCCGCCAACCGCTGATCGAACCCGATCGAGGCATTAATCGCCTGCATGATCGCGTCCGGCCCGGCGGCAAAGCGGCCGCCCCACATCTGGTTCGAAGAATTTTTAGCCATCAAGATGCCCTTTCGGAGGAATTATGCGCCTGATCCGTCCCGCCGTTCTTTATATCGCCGCTGGCCTTGGTGCAATTGCCGCCGTGGTTTTCTTTACAACCCGTGACGGCCCGTCTCAGCCGGTCGCCGCCGTCGATTACAGCGCCCTGATGCAACTGCGGGCCGGCGACATGATAAAACTAAACTTCCATCCGACCCCCAAACCGGTCTCAGCCAATGCTTTTGAATCCGAAGACGGCACCGCGATGACATTGGCCGATTACAAAGGCAAATACATCCTGCTGAATTTCTGGGCCACATGGTGCGCGCCCTGCCGCCGGGAAATGCCGATGCTGTCGGAAATGCAAGCCTCAATGGGCGGCGATAATTTTGCCGTTGTCACCTTGGCCACCGGGCGCAACCCGCCGCCCGCGATCAAGAAATTCTTTACCGAGATCGGCGTCGATAACCTCCCCCGGCACCGCGATCCCAAAAGCCTGCTTGGCAATGAAATGGGCGTTTTTGGCCTGCCCGTCACCATGATCCTTGACCCAGCAGGCAATGAAATCGCCCGCCTCACCGGCGATGCCGAATGGAACAGCGCCAGCGCCAAGGCCATCATAAGCGCGTTGATTGCACAATAATATCCGCCAACCCTGAACGTCTTTAATGTTTCTTCTGGCCCTAAATATCCCCGCCGGAGGCATAACGACATTTGTCGCCCAACACGCCGGGGGCCACTCTCACGCCTCCGCCGCATCCTCCAGCCTGAGCTGCACCGATTGCCGCCCCTGCCAGCTATTGATCTCCAACCGCCCCGCCAGATGAAACCGCGCCCCGCCATGCTGCTCCAGCCGCGCCCCCATCGGGCCATCATACGCGCCAAAGGCAATCGCCTCCATCTGCGCGCCCATGCCATCGCCAAAGCGCAGCTTAAGATGACTGTCCCCCACCCGTTTGGCAAAACTGATCGCCATCTCGGGCAGGACATAGCGCGGCCCCGGCGCACCGGCTCCAAACGGCCCGGCAGTCTCGATCTGCTGCACCAGCTCAATCGTCGCCGCCCCCGGCATCAACACCCCATCAAGCCGCAAATCCCTGGCCCCGGCCTCGCCTGCGCCCTGCCGTGCCAAAAGCTCCGACAAGCGCGCCATCGCAGGTTCCAGCTTATCGCGCGCCACGCTCAGCCCCGCCGCCATCTTGTGCCCGCCGCCGCGCAGCAACAGCCCCTCTGCTGCCAGCCGCTGTACGGCCGCGCCCAGATCAACCCCGCTAATCGAGCGGCCAGATCCTTTGCCCTCATCGCCCTCCAGCCCGATCACCACCGCCGGGCGATTGGCGGCCTCCTTCAGGCGCGCCGCCACAATCCCCACCACGCCGGGATGCCAGCCCTCACCAGCAGCCCAAACCAATGGCGCATCTAGCCCGCGTTTCTCAGCCTGATCCATTGCGGCGGCGCGCACGCTCGCCTCAATTTCGCGCCGCTCGGCATTCAACTGATCCAGATGCTCGGCCATGGTGCGGGCTTCCGCCGGGTTATTTGAGGCCAGTAACCTTGCGCCGAGATCGGCCTTGCCAATCCGCCCCCCGGCATTAATACGCGGCCCCAGCAAAAACCCAAGATGCCCGGCATTGGGCGCGCTATCCATGCCCGCCACATCCGCCAGCGCCACCAGCCCTGGCCGCGCACGCCGCGCCATAATCTTCAACCCCTGATGCACAAACGCGCGGTTCACTCCCTTAAGCGGCGCCACATCCGCCACCGTCGCCAGCGCCACCAAATCCAGCATATTCATCAAATCAGGGCCGGTGCCCCCGGCCTCGCGCAACTGTCGCCCGGCCTCAACCAGCATCAAAAACACCACCGACGCCGCACATAAATGCGCGAGGTCACCGCTTTCATCCTGACGATTGGGGTTCACCACCGCCAGCGCAGGCGGCAAGGTTTCCCCGCCCAGATGATGATCCAGCACAATCACATCCGCGCCCCGGGCCGCTTCAATCGGCCCATGGCTCAGCGTGCCGCAATCCACACAAATAATCAGATCATGCGCGGCCGCCAGCTCGGCCATCGCAGGCTCATTCGGGCCATAGCCTTCTTCAATCCGGTCCGGCACATATAGCGTGGCGCTATGGTCTCTTTGTTGCAACCAATCCAGCAAAAGTGCCGCCGAACTGCCGCCATCCACATCATAATCCGCAAAAACCGCAATCCTCTGGCGCGCCTCGACCGCCACCAAAAACCGCGCTGCGGCCTTTTCCATATCCTTCAACCCACGCGGGTCCGGCAATAAATGCCGCAACTGCGGCTCCAGATAGGCCCGCGCCTCCTGCGCCCCAACCCCAAGCCGCGCCAATGTCATACACAGCGCCCCCGGCAGATCGGTCTCCTGCGCCATCGCCTCGGCCAAGCGTTCGGTCTCAACCGATGGCCCAACCCACGCGCGCCCTGTCAGGGAACAGGTGACGCCCAAAAATGCCATCCTCTTCCCCTTTCATTTTTCTATAAATACTCAATCCCGAAGCTGCCAGCCTCACCCCACCCGCTGACGATAGGTCATTCGCCTTACCGACCCGGTTTTTGAGCGCATCAAAACGGTTTCTGTCTCAACATAACCGGGGCGGCTTTTCACCCCAGCCACGATTGATCCATCGGTTACCCCGGTGGCGGCAAAAATCACATCATCGCGCACCATCTCATCGCGGGTGTAAACCCGATCAAAATCGGTAATCCCGGCTTTGCTGGCACGCCCCCGTTCATCATCATTGCGAAAGAGCAAACGGCCCCACATCTGCCCGCCCATGCATTTCAATGCTGACGCCGCCAGAACCCCCTCCGGGGCCCCGCCCGAACCCATATACATGTCAATCCCGGTGCGCTCCGCCTCGGCGCAATGGATCACCCCGGCGACATCGCCATCGGTGATCAGATAGACCGCGGCACCCGTTTGGCGCACCTCGGCAATCATCTCCTGATGACGCGGACGCTCAAGAATACAGACGGTAATTTCATGCGGTTTACAGCCACGAGCCTTGGCCAGCGCCTCAACCCGGGCGCGCGGGCTCATTGCAAGTGAGACCACATCAACCGAATAATCCGGCCCAATCGCCAACTTTTCCATATAGACATCCGGCGCGTGCAACAATGTGCCGCGCGGGGCCATGGCAATCACTGTCAGGGCGTTGGGCATCGCCTTGGCGGTCAGGGTGGTGCCCTCCAGCGGATCAAGCGCTATATCCACGCCCGGCCCGGTGCCCCGGCCCACCTTTTCGCCGATAAACAGCATTGGTGCCTCATCGCGCTCGCCCTCGCCAATCACTACAACACCTTGAATATTCAACAGGTTAAGCTGTTCTCGCATGGCATTCACAGCGGCCTGATCAGCGGCTTTTTCATCACCGCGCCCGATCATTCCGGCGCAAGCAAGCGCGGCCGCCTCGGAAACACGGGCAAGGCCCAGTGAAAGCATACGGTCGTTGAAATCAACATGGGCAGGCATGGGCAATTCCTCAAGGTTTATGTGTTGCCGGACAGTACCGCCAGCAAGGAGGGGGGGCAAGGCCAGTCAGGTAAATGCCTCAGGCGGTTTCAATCCGAAGCGCCACAGGCTCCCCGGCGACCACATCCAGTTTTGAGATCGCGTCAAGCGCAGTTTCCAGCGCGTCACTGGTGGCTTTATGAGTGACAATCAGCACCGGAGCGGTGGCATCGTCATGCTGGTATTGCCGCATCCGGTCAATGGAAATTCCCGCTTCACCCAAAACCGCCGCCACCTTGGCCAGCGCCCCGGGCTTATCCTCAAGCCCGATGCGCAGGTAATGGGGCGCGGGCGTGGTGGTGCGGGCGGGCTTGGCCGGAATCAACCCGGCGGCAGGCTGACCAAACACCGGCAGGCGAAAGCCGCGCGCAACATCCATCACGTCACCCATCACTGCGCTGGCAGTAGGGCCTTGCCCCGCGCCGGGGCCACGCAACACGATCTGCTCCACATTATCGCCCTCAAGCACCACCATATTGGTGCCGCCTTCCAACTGCCCCAGCGGGCTGCTGGCGGGCACAAGGCAGGGCGACATGCGCTGCTCCAGCCCCCGACCGGTCATCTGGCAAACGCCCAAAAGTTTGATACGAAATCCCAAATCGGCGGCATGATTAATATCTTCAATGGTAATGCGCTCAATGCCCTCTAGGGCAACACCGGCAAAATTCACCCGTGTGCCAAACGCAATCGACGCCAAAAGCGACAGCTTATGCCCGGCGTCAATCCCGCCCACATCTAGATTGGGATCGGCCTCAAGATAGCCAAGCTGATTTGCTTCTTCAAAAACCGCATCATAAGGCAGGCCCGAGGATTGCATCCGCGTCAGAATATAATTGCAGGTGCCGTTCATCACGCCCATGATGCGGCTGATGTCATTGCCTGCCAGCCCCTCGGTCAGGGCCTTGATCACCGGGATACCCCCGGCAACAGCCGCCTCAAACCGGATCACGCAGTTTGCCGCCTCGGCGGCCTCGGCCAATGCCTGCCCGTGATGCGCCAAAAGCGCCTTGTTGGCGGTGACCACATCCTTACCCGCCGCAATCGCCGCTTCGGTCGCGGCTTTCGCCGGGCCTTCGCTACCGCCCATCAACTCAATGAATACATCTATATCCTCGCGACAGGCCAAGGCCACGGGATCATCCTCCCAGGCATAGCCTGAAATATTGATCCCCCGGTCTTTCTCGCGGGAACGTGCCGAGACAGCGGTGATCACAACCGGGCGGCCCGCGCGTGCGGCCAGAAGATTTGCCTTTTGTCGGATGATTTTCACAACACCGGTGCCGACGGTGCCCAATCCGGCGATGCCAAGGCGCAGGGGGGGGGTCATGTGGGCTCTCCGTTCTGTCAATTACTCGTGTTGAGGCGATGTAACGGGTTAAGCCCGGCCATGCAACGCGGGTTTATGGAGGAAACAACCAGTTCTTGGGCAATGTGATACAATGCAATCCGATATTGATCCTGCGCGCGCCGCAAAAGTTTTTAAAAAACTTTTGACAAGGAAAATACTTATTTTCCTTACGCGCGTATTTATTTACGAATTTCGCATCAAATCACCGGACATACGGCGTGCCTAAAGCGTTTTGAGTTTAAGTTGAGACACCACTTGAACTCGAAACGCGCGTAACATTCATTTGCCGTGGGCGTTTCGACACATTGTAGTGTGTCAACAATATACCTAAACGCTTTAATTGTTGCTGCGTTCGGCTTCAATCTTGCGCCAGCGGGCGACGTTTTTGTTATGCTCGGC
>CAZZKL010000089.1:0-12828 GCA_964655135.1 uncultured Roseovarius sp.
TCTGATCGAGCATAACCGCCGCAGAATCGGCGGTAAGATCCTGAACCGTCTGGCCGGGGTACTGGAGGTGGAACCGGCGCTGCTGGCCGAAGGAGCCGAGGCCGCGTTGCTGGCGCTTTTGCACGCTGCTGCGGGTGGGTTGCCGGGGGCGGAGGAATTTGCCGGGCGCTTTACCGGCTGGGCAAGGGTGCTGGCGGATAAGCATCAAAGGGTTGAGGTGTTGGAGCGCAACCTGCGGGTTCTGACCGACCGGCTGGCGCATGATCCGCAACTGGCGGTGGCTCTGCATGAGGTGATTGACGCGGTGACGGCGGTGCGCGCCACGGCGTCGATATTGGTGGATACCAAGGAGCTGGAGCCGGAATGGCAAGCCCGGTTTCACCGCAATCTGAATGAGGATAGTGGCCGTCTGGCCGAAGGGGCCGAGCATCTGGTGCGCTATCTTGAGGCCGCGCCTGAGACGCAGGCCGGGATCAAATCGCCGCAAGATGAGCTGCACGCCTTTCTGGACGATCATGGCTATTATTTTGCCGCTTTGGAGCAAGCGGGAGAAGCCGCGATTGACGGGGTTATTGCCGCGTCGGACAGGCTTAGCTCGGACGCGGGGGTAAAGCTGGCGCGCGAATATTTGCTGCAATATCTGAGGGATGCGCGGCAGGTGCCGATGCAAAACCTGCTGGATGAGGTGGCCCGGCATGGGGTTAGCCCGGCACATTTATCGGGTGCGCTGGGGGCCGGTCTGGCCTGTGTGTTTCGCCGCTTGGCAGCGGTGCCTGAGGCAAAGGCCGGGCCGGTTGTCGGGCCGGTGGGGCTGGTGATTTGCGATGGTGCGGGTGGGTTTATTTTGCGCAAGCCGCTGGCGGAGTTTGATCTGCCCGGGGTCTCGGCGGGTTGTGCGCAATGGCCGCTCTATCAGGTGTTGGCACAGCCGCAGGTGCCGGTGCATATGCATCTCAAACAGGCCGGGCCGGGGGGGCTGCGGGTTGAGGCCTTTGCCGCCGCTGAACAAGTGCGGCCCGCAAGCTTTAGCCAACCGGCGCTGATCCACGCGCATATGCTGCTGTTGCCGGGCAAAGCAGCGGCACCCGAGGCGCGCGACGTGGGCACCACCTGCCGGACCTGCCCGTTGGCTGATTGCGCGGCGCGGCGCGAGCCGTCGATTACCGGACAGGGGTTTTGACAGGAATGGGGTTTTGACAGGAATGGGGTTTTGACAGGCGCGCCGCGATTGACGATAGTTAATCTGGGGGCATCGTGAATATCAGGCGGGCGGGGAGGCCGGTTGGATGGGCAAACAGGTATTGGTGATTGAAGACGAGCCAAACATAATTGAGGCGATCAGTTTTATTCTGTCGCGCGATGGTTGGAATGTGAAAACCCATTCCAATGGTCATGACGCGGTAGAGGTGGCGCGGGCGCGGGGGCCTGATCTGATTGTGCTGGATGTGATGCTGCCGGGCAAAAGCGGCTTTGATATTCTGCATGAGATACGCGGCGACGCGGCGATTGGCCAAACGCCGGTGCTGATGCTGACGGCACGCGGCCAAAAGAAAGATCGTGAGATGGCCGAGCGCGCGGGCGCAAGCCGCTATATGACCAAGCCGTTTTCCAATGCCGAATTTCTGGATGCCGTGCGTGATCTGGTGCGGCCATGAGGGCTGATATGACACCCGAGCATGAGGCCATTATCGCCGAAAAGCGCAGCTATCGCCGCCGCAGGATGGCCGATGCGGCGCGGCTGTTGCCGGTGTTCGGGGTGGTGTTTTTTAGTATTCCGCTTCTGTGGTCGGGGGCGGATGGCGATACATCCACCACCTCGGCGATGCTGTATATCTTTGGGGTCTGGGCGGTGCTGGCGGCCACGTCAGCGGCAATTTCACGGCATTTGCGCCCGGAAGAGGGCGACAGTGGCGGGCAGGCCGGGGGCCGGTAGATGGTTACGCTTAATCTGTTGATCCTGATATGCCTTGCCTATGTGGTGTTTCTATTCAGCGTGGCTTTTGCTGCCGATCGTGCCGCCAAAAGGGGCCGGGGGAAATGGCTGAATACGCCGGTGGTTTATACGCTGTCGCTGTCGATTTATTGCACCGCTTGGACATTTTATGGCGCGGTGGGCTTTGCGGCGCGCTCAGGGCTTGAGTATCTCACAATCTATCTGGGGCCGACATTGGTGATGGTCGGCTGGTGGTGGGCCTTGCGCAAGATGGTGCGGGTGGGGCGCTCGCAGCGGATCACCTCAATCGCTGATCTGATTTCATCGCGCTATGGCAAATCCAACGGGCTGGCGATTTTTGTCACGGTTTTCGCGGTGATCGGCACCACGCCTTATATAGCACTTCAACTGCAATCGGTGACGCTGTCATTCGCCGCCTTTACCGAAGCCGGGGCCGCCATCCCCCTGAGCCGGCAAAACACCGCGCTTTGGGTCGCTGCCGGGCTGGTGTTGTTCACCATCCTGTTTGGCACCCGCAACCTTGACGTTAATGAGCGCCATCACGGGGTGGTTATGGCGATTGCTTTGGAGGCGGTGGTCAAGCTGTTTGCGCTCTTGGCCGTCGGGGTGTTTGTGGTCTGGGGGTTGAGCGGTGGTGTCAGTGGCATTGTGGCACGGATTGATGCCTCAAAAATTGCTGAATTTGATGTCTCGGGCAGCCGCTGGGCGGGCCTGACGATGCTGTCGGCGGCGGCGTTTTTATGCCTGCCAAGGATGTTTCAGGTGATGGTGGTCGAGAATGAGGACGAGGGCCATTTGCGCATGGCCTCGTGGGCGTTTCCCACCTACCTGATGTTGATGAGCCTGTTTGTGGTGCCGATTGCCGTGGTCGGGCTTGATTTGTTGCCCAAGGGGTCAAACCCGGATTTGTTTGTACTCACCGTGCCGCTCAGTGAGGGCAAGGACGGGCTGGCGATTCTGTCATTTCTGGGGGGGTTTTCATCGGCCACCTCGATGGTGATTGTGGCGGCGATTGCGCTGTCGACCATGGTGTCGAACCATATTGTGATGCCGGTCTGGCTGAGGGCCACGGGCGGCACGGCAATGATGTCAGGCGACGTGCGCAATGTGGCGTTGTTGACCCGGAGGCTGTCCATCGCGGGGATTATTTTCCTGGGCTATCTCTATTTTCGCGTCTCGGGCGGTGGCACCGCGCTGGCGGCGATTGGGTTGGTGTCGTTCGCCGGGGTGGCGCAGTTTTTGCCAGCGATGATCGGCGGATTGTTCTGGCGCGGGGCGACAAGAAGCGGCGCTTTTGCCGGGCTTAGCATGGGCTTTCTGGTGTGGCTTTATGCGCTGTTTTTGCCCAGTTTTGGCCCCGGCACGATCCTGCCACAGGCCATGTTTGATCAGGGGCTTTTTGGGCTGATCTGGTTGCGGCCGCAGGCCCTGTTTGGGATCACCGGCATGGACCCGCTGGTGCATGCGGTGATGTGGAGCATGACGCTCAACACCGGGGCGTTTGTGATTGTTTCACTGCTGAGCTTTCCGCAGCCGGTGGAGCGCTTGCAGGCGGCGCAATATGTTAATGTGTTTCAGCATTCCGCCATCGCCGGAAGCTGGTCCGGGGGGCTGGCGCAGAGCGAGGATTTGCTGATCATGACGCAGCGGATTTTGGGCGCGTCCGAGGCGCAGGCGTTTTTTGCCTCATCGGCGCGGGCGCAGGGTGTGAGCGGCTATCTGCCCGAGCCGTCGCCGGATTTTCTTAATCAGCTTGAGCGTGAGCTGGCCGGGTCGGTGGGCGGGGCGACGGCGCACGCGATGGTGTCGCAGATTGTCGGGCGGGCGACGGTCTCGGTTGAGGATCTGATGGCGGTGGCCGATGAAACCGCGCAGATCATGGAATACTCCAGCCGTCTTGAGGCCAAATCCGCCGAGCAGACCCGCACCGCGCGGCAGTTGCGCGAGGCCAATGAGAAACTGACGCAATTATCCGTGCAAAAGGATGAGTTTCTGTCTCAGGTCAGTCATGAATTGCGCACGCCGATGACGTCGATCCGGGCGTTTTCCGAGATTTTGCGCGATACCCGTGAATTAAGCACCGGCGAGCAGGGGAAATATTCATCAATTATCCATGATGAAACGGTACGCCTGACGCGGCTGTTGGATGATCTGCTGGATCTTTCGGTGCTGGAAAGCGGGCGGGTTAATCTTAATCTGCAGGCGGGCACGCTGGGCGATATGCTGGACCGGGCCGAGGCGGCGGCGGGCGCGGGGCTGCGGATTGAGCGCAGTAAGGCGGATGGGGGTATTGTGCTGACCACTGATCTGGACCGGCTGGCGCAGGTGTTCATCAATCTGATGGCCAATACGCGCAAATATTGCGACGCTGACACGCCGGTTTTAAGCATTTCAACCACGCGGATGGACGCGGAGCTGGTGATTGATTTCATTGACAACGGACGCGGCATTTCCGCCGGGCAACAGGCGGTTATCTTTGAGAAATTCTCGCGGCTTGGGGATAGTACCGCAGGTGGTGCGGGGCTGGGACTGGCGATTTGCCGCGAGATTATGGCGCGGCTTGGCGGGGCGATTACCTATCTGCCGGGGCAGGCGGGGGCGGCGTTTCGGGTGTCGTTACCTTTGGAGACGCGGATTGCGGCGCAATAATTGCGGAATAATAATGTCTGGGGCAAGGTATTTTTAACCATATTCTGCGTAATCTGGGGCTGGACCGTACTGACATTGGGCAGCGACTTAAAAAGCATGGCATCGCAAGGTAAACATTCAATCATTCATCGCAAGGCCGAGGGCGGGCGGCTGGATTTTGATGCGCGGGTGATGACACCGGCCAAGGCGCTGCGTCTGGCACTGGCAAAAACCGCCGATCGGATGTTTGATCTGGTTCTCACGGTGACAACGGTTGAACAGATTACGCTGGCGCATGGTAAATTGAAGGATGAGGCCGGCAATGACGGGTTGCTGATCGTGCTTGACGGGGCCGGGGGGGCTTGCGGTGCCGCCAAGTTTGACACGCAGTTTCTGGCCGGGCTGATCGAGGTGCAGACCACCGGAGTTGTAAAACCTGTCGAGGCCGAGTCGAGGCCGGTGACGGTGACCGATGCGGCGATGGTGGCACCGATGGTGAATGCGGTGATGCAAGGCTATGACGCGGAATTGAATGAGGCGTGGCCGGGGCACCCGGCGCAGGGCTTCAGGTTTGGCGATATGATCGAGGATGGGCGCGCGCTGGCGTTGCTGATGGACGCGCCGGAATATGATCTGTTCCGGATTAATATTGATCTGGCGGAAGGGGCAAAAGCGGGCCGGTTGACGTTGATTTTGCCGGTGCAGCCAAAGATCGAACAGGCAGCAAAAGGCCCGGTTGCGCAGGCTGGTGAGCTGGATGGTTTCAAGGGCAATGCGCTGGATGCGCCGGTGACGATGGACGTGGTTGTGGCCCGGATCAGGATGCCGCTGAACGAGGTTTGCCAACTGGTGGCGGGCAGTGTGTTGCCGGTGCCCGCCGAAGCCTTAAGCAAGACCGAGCTGGTGGCGGCGGGTAATCATGTAGTGTCTGAGGTGCTGTTGGGGCAGATGAACGGGTTCAAGGCGGTGCGGTTTGCGCCGTCCGAGGCAAAGCCGGTGCCCGAAACATTTACACCAGAGGCCGCCGCACCGCAGACGCGGGCGGTGATGGCTGATGCGCCGGGTGTTTCCGGCGGTGAGGTATTAGAGGGCCATGCGGTTGAACTGGGGGGCGGTGCCCCGGATGCGACCGGGGATGGTAAAAGCCCTAAGGCGTCGCCCAGGGCGGATGCGGCGGACAGGCAGGATTTGTCCAAGGCCGCCGCCCCGCCCACGGCGGATTTATCGGAGTTGGATGCCTTGCCTGAGGAGGTTTGAAGGCCGGTTTTTGAAAGCCCGTGTTTGAGATACTTGTTTGAAAGCGCCTGTTGGAATGCCCGTGGCGATATGGCCGCGCGCAATATGGGATTTTGGACCGGATTTTGGGCCAGAATCGGGGCTGGAATGGGGGCGGGAAATTGGTGACGGGAACCGCAGATGCGGTGGGTTTTCTCATTCCCGAGGACCTGTATGTACAGGTGGGCACCGGATAATCGGACCACGGCCCGGACAGAGCCAGCTCCCTCGGATTTATTTAAGGCCACCGGAATGCAACCGTAACCAGCAACGCAGAACCCGTCACTGAACTAAGTAGTGCGTGCGGCCCCCCGCGACAAGGGGCTGCAAATGTTCATCCTTTGTTCATAATTGGGGGATGACTCAATTATGCCCGCCGAAAATGCAACCCGGACAGCGCCTAGCGCGCAGTATTTGCCGCCATTTACTGGGCTATGATTTTGTATCAGTTGAAGAATTCACCCCGAGCGCGGCAAGCGGGTGGATGTGATGGCGCTGGGCCCTAAGGGTGAGATTTGGGTGTTTGAATGCAAATCCAGCCGCGCGGATTTTTGTGCCTATCGCAAATGGCGCGGGTATCTGGCCTGGTGTGACCGGTATTTTTAAAGCGTTTCGACATATTGTTGACGCGCGGCAATATGTCGAAACGCCCACGACCTATGAATGTTTCATACGTTTCGAGTTCAAGTGTGATCTAATATAAACTCGAAACGCTTTGGGTGGTGGATGCGGATTTCCCGGTTGATTTATTACCGCCCGGCACCGGATTGGTGATTGCCGACGCTTATGACGCCGAAATTATCCGCATGGGGGCGGAACATAAACTGGCACCGCCGCGCCGCAAGGCTTTGATCCGGAAATTTGCCCGCGCAACGGCCCTGCGGCTGCATCGGTTTCGCGATCAGGGTTTATGATTTACGGGCGGCCGCGGCCTTTGCCGCCGCAGTGATCTCGATGGCAATTTCAGTGGCCTCTTCCGGGGTGAAATCCATCGGAATTTCCACGCCTTTTGATTCGATGAAAAGCCGCACCATGCCCTGATCCGTGGGGCCGATTTGCAGGTTGGCCTCAGCGTCGCTTTCGGTATCTATGCCCATTTTAGTCTCCGGTCTGATCGCGGTTGATCTACTTGTTTTGACCCGGCTTGGCAAGCGCGCGAAATTTTGAAAATCCGCCCATTTTGCGCTTGATGAGGCTTGCATTTGGCCCTGAAAATCAGTACATCGCCCAACAGTGCCGCCGTAGCTCAGTAGGTTAGAGCGCTTGATTGTGGATCAAGAGGTCCCCCGTTCGAGCCGGGGCGGTGGTACCATCAGCCCCCGGAATTCTGTTCGATGTTAACGGTTTGGCGCAATTGTCCGGTGTCGCGGTCATAGATCAGGATGCGGTCATCGGCGGTGATAATCGCGTACCAATCAGGGCCTTGGGTAAAGGCTGTGGCCTCGGTGCCGTTGGGTAGGGTGATGGTTTTGGGCAGGTCCGGCCCGCCACCAGCAGAGAAGCCACCAGAGAATTTGATGACAAACAGCGCAATGATGATTAGAAGGCCAACAATCATCGTGCCGGTCAGAATTGTGACCAACCGGCGCAGAAATATCAGAAATGCCGGATCAACCGGCTGAGGATTGTCGTTCATGGGCCCATCCCGAATATCCGTGCGGATCAATGCCGACCCGCCCAAGCGCCTTGATAAGGCGCTTTCGCGTGATGTGCCAGAGGCTGCCGCACTTTCGCGCACCCGCCTTGCCCGGCTGATTGCCGCAGGGCAGGTGACACTGAATGGCGCGGAAACCACAGACCCTAGGGCGAAGGTGGCCGAGGGCGATATTGTTGAGATTGAAGTGCCAGAGGCGGTGGAAAGCCATATTGGCCCTGAGGATATAGGGCTGAATGTGGTGTTTGAGGATGACGATTTGATTGTCATCAACAAGCCGGTTGGGATGGTGGTGCATCCCGCGCCGGGTACGCCGTCGGGCACGTTGGTGAATGCGTTGCTGCACCATTGTGGCGCGGATTTATCCGGTGTGGGTGGGGAAAAACGCCCCGGGATTGTGCATAGAATTGATAAGAATACCAGTGGGTTATTGGTTGTGGCCAAGTCGGACAGGGCGCATCACGGACTGGCGGCGCAGTTTGAGGCCCACAGCGTTGAGCGCTATTACCGGGCGGTGGTTTACGGCGTGCCGGATGCCAGTGATCCGCGCCTGCGGGGCCTGCGCGGGATCAATTTTGAGCCGGGTAATATCATGCGCATCACCACGCAACTGGCGCGCCACAAGACCGAGCGGCAAAAGCAGGCGGTGCTGTTTCATGGCGGGCGGCACGCGGTGACACGCTCGCGCATTGTCGAGGTGTTTGGCAAACCCGGCGTGGCCGCCTTGGTGGAATGCTGGCTTGAGACCGGGCGCACCCATCAAATAAGGGTGCATCTGGCCCATGCCGGGCATGGGTTGATCGGCGATACCACCTATGGCGGGCGGCGAAAACTGGCGGTGAAAGCCTTGGGCGAGGCCGGAATTGAGGCCGCTGCAGGGTTTTCGAGGCAGGCGCTACATGCTGCTGTTTTGGGGTTTGATCATCCCGCATCCGGCGAGGCCATGCGATTTGAGGCCCCGATGCCGGAAGATATGCAAGGCCTGATTGCCGCATTACGAAGTAGCACGGTTGCGTGAGAGCCTTGTCACAAAGCTCGTAAAATCGCCGGGCGGGCGTTAATATTGAGGTAAGGATTTCGTCGTATGCGCTTGAAAACCACCAATAGCGGTATTAGATGGATGTTAAGCTAATAAACATTAAGAGGGCAGTCATTTGGGCAATTACAAAAACCTACCCGCACCAACCCCTGAAGGCGGGTTGAACCGCTATATGCAGGAGATCAGGAAGTTTCCGCTGTTGGAGCCGGAAGAGGAATATATGCTGGCCAAGGCCTGGGTCGAAAAAGAAGACACCGAGGCGGCGCATCGCATGGTCACCAGTCATCTGCGGCTGGCGGCCAAGATTGCCATGGGTTATCGCGGCTATGGCCTGCCGCAGGCGGAGGTGATCTCCGAGGCAAATGTCGGCCTGATGCAGGCGGTGAAACGGTTTGATCCGGAAAAGGGTTTTCGTCTGGCGACCTATGCGATGTGGTGGATTCGCGCCAGTATTCAGGAATATGTGCTGCGCAGTTGGAGCCTTGTGAAGCTGGGGACGACAAGCGCGCAAAAGAAGCTGTTTTTCAACCTGCGCAAGGCGAAATCGCGGATTGGTGCGTTGGAAGAGGGCGATATGCGGCCCGAGAATGTCAAACGCATTGCCCATGATCTGGGGGTGACCGAGACCGAGGTGATCTCAATGAACCGGCGGATGTCGGGGGGGGATGCATCGTTGAATGCCACGGTCGGGTCCGAGGGCGAGGGCACGATGCAATGGCAGGATTGGCTGGAGGATGAAGATGCCGATCAGGCCGGGGATTACGAGGCGCGCGATGAATTGGAGGCGCGGCGGGAGTTGCTGGCTGAGGCGATGGATGTCTTGAACGAGCGCGAGCGCGATATTCTGACGCAGCGGCGGTTGAGCGAGAAGACCATTACGCTGGAGGAACTTAGTGGGCAATATGATGTCAGCCGCGAGCGTATTCGCCAGATTGAGGTGCGCGCATTTGAGAAGCTGCAAAAGCGGATGCGCAGTTTGGCGCAGGAAAAAGGCATGTTGACCAAGGTATAAAGGCTTGGCCTTGCTGGAAAAGCAAAGTAGCCTCTTTCGTTAAGCGAAAGGGGCTTTTCATGAGCGGCACCCGGGGGATTTCCAGGCAGCTGAAAGCAATATTGTGTGTTGGATTGCTGGCTCTGGCGGCCTGTGCGCCAAGGCCGGTGGCGCAGCGGGCGGCACCAAATCCGGACGCCCAGACCCAGACCATATATGTGGCGACGCAAAGGCGGTTGGAAAATGCCGGGTCGGGGTTTGGCCGCAAAAGATCAAGCAAGATCAACTATTTCAGGGCCGATATTTCGGTGCCGCCCACCCATCGACCGGGGCAGATTGAATGGCCCAAAGGCCCCCCCGATGCGGCCACGGATTTTGTCATCACCAATTCAGAGGTCTATGCCGGGCCTATCGGGTTGGTGCGGGATGTGCACAAGGCAACGCCGGAACGTGAAACCATGGTGTTTGTGCATGGCTATAACAACACGCTATCCGAGGCGATGTACCGTCTGGCGCAGATTCAGGCGGATTTTGCCATCGGCGGGCCGGCGGTGTTGTTTTCCTGGCCCTCGGCGGGGGATCCGCGCGGCTATATTTACGACCGCGACAGTGTGCTGTTTTCGCGTGATGCGCTGGAAAAAACCTTGCGGGATTTGACAAAATCCCCCGGCGAAAAGGTGTTTTTGCTGGCGCATTCGGTGGGGGCGCAACTGACGATGGAGGTGCTGCGGCAGGCGGCGATTCGGGGCGATGGCCGGTTGCTGGGGCGCATTAGCGGGGTGGTGCTGATGTCGCCCGATATTGATCCGGATGTGTTTCGCGCTCAGGCGCTGGCGATTGGCCGGTTGCCACAGCCGTTTGTGATTTTCATCTCGCGGCAGGATAAGGCGCTATCGCTGATGGGGCTGCTGACGGGCCGCAAGCCCCGGCTTGGGGTGTTGGTGGGCGAGGAGGATCTGACGGGCCTGAATGTAACGGTGGTGGATTTTAGTGCATTGGCCGATGGTGAGGGGTTTAATCACGCGGTGCCGATGACATCGCCTGCGGCGATTGCGGCGCTGAATGAGATGATCAAACGCGGTGAGCGTAAACGCGCCCGGCATCGGAAAAGTGTGATTTTGGAACCTGGGCTTTTAGATGCTTTGAACTAAGGAGGATGCCATGGCGGGTGGATGGGCAAGAGATGGCGCTGTAAGTGAACAGATTGAGGCGTCGATCAATGATGAGCTGGCGCGGCTTAAATCGCGCCGGGGGCCTGAGGGGGAAAGCCTGAGCCATTGCGCCGATTGCGAAGAGCCGATCCCCGAAGCCCGGCGCAAGGCGCTGCCGGGGGTTAAGCTGTGCATTGACTGTGCCTCGGATATGCAAAGCCAGCATCAGGCGCGCGGCGGCATCAACCGGCGTGGATCGAAGGACAGTCAGTTGAAGTGAGGCACTTAATTTGCACCATTGGGCAGGGGCGCTGCCCCTCTTGGCCCGGACAAAGCCGGTCCAATTCACCCCGGGATATTTCTGGCCAGAAGAAGACTGTAAAAGTGTTTCTTCTGGCAAAAAATATCCCCGCCGGAGGCATCTAGACTCAATAAAAGCGCGGATGTTGTGGGTGCTACTCCTCCATCGCCTCAAGCTCATCTATGAAGCCTGAGATCATTGAGAGGCCCTTGTCCCAGAATTTAGGGTCCGAGGCATCGAGGCCGAAGGGGGCCAGTAATTCTTTGTGGTGCAGTGAGCCACCAGCCTTGAGCATGGCGAAATATTTATCCTGAAAGCCATCGGGGTTTTCCTCGTAAACCGCGTAGAGTGCGTTTACCAGACCGTCGCCGAAGGCATAGGCATAGACGTAAAACGGCGAGTGCACGAAATGCGGGATATAGGCCCAGAAGGTCTCGTAGCCCTCCATGAATTCAAACGCGGGGCCGAGGCTTTCGCCTTGGACCGACATCCAGAGCGCGTTGATGTCATCGGGGGTTAGCTCACCTTTGCGGCGTGCGGCGTGCAGTTTGCATTCGAAATCATAGAATGCGATTTGGCGCACGACGGTGTTGATCATGTCCTCAACCTTGCCTGCAAGAAGAACCTTGCGTTCAAGGTCAGTGCCCGCGCCATCGAGCATTTTGCGGAAGGTTAGCATTTCGCCAAAGACGCTGGCGGTTTCGGCGAGGGTGAGGGGGGTAGAGGATAGTAATTCGCCCTGATCTGCCGCCAGCACCTGATGCACGCCGTGGCCTAGTTCATGCGCCAAAGTCATCACGTCGCGGGGTTTGCCCAAGTAATTCAGCATCACATAGGGGTGGACGTTGGTCACCGTGGGATGGGCAAAGGCGCCGGGGGCTTTGCCGGGTTTGACCGCCGCGTCGATCCAGCCTTTATCGAAAAAGGGTGCTGCCAATTCGCCCATGCGCGGGTCAAAACCGCTATAGGCCTGCATCACGGTTTCGCGGGCCGAGGTCCAATCGACGGTTTTGGTGTCTTCGATGGGCAGGGGCGCGTTGCGGTCCCAGACCTGCATTTTATCAAGGCCCAGCCATTTGCGTTTCAACTCATAATAGCGGTGGCTGAGCTTGGGATAGGCGGCGACGACGGCATCGCGCAGGGCCTCGACCACCTCGGGCTCAACATCGTTCGAGAGGTGCCGGCCGGTTTGCGCCGTTGGCATGTTGCGCCAGCGGTCGATCACCTCTTTTTCCTTGGCCGTGGTGTTGTGCACGCGGGCGAAAATGCGGATGTTTTCGCCGAATACCCGCGCCAATTCATGGCTGGCCGCCTCGCGTTTGGCGCGGTCTTGCTCGGTCAGCAGGTTGAGGGTGCCTTCGATGCTGAGGGTCTCACCATCCACAGTGAAGCTGAGGCCCGCGATGGTTTCATCAAACAGGCGCTCCCATGCGTCGCCGACAACGCCCAGATCGTGGAGGAATTTCTCAAGCTCATCGGAAAGCTGATGCGGCTTCATCGCGCGGATGCGTCGGATCACCGGCTTGTAGCGGGCGAGGTCGGCGTTATCGGCATAGAGGGCTTCCAACGCGGCTTCGTCAAGGCGGTTGAGTTCAAGCGAGAAGAACACCAAAGGCGTGGTGTAGTTGGTGATTTTCTCCTGGGCATCGGAGAGGAATTTGGTGCGTCCGCCATCGGTTGTAAGCTGGTGATAGCGCAGGCCCGCGTAGGACATGATGCGCCCGGCGATGTTGCTGATGGCCTCGTCGCGGTGGATGCAGTTGAGCATCTCAACGGCGGTGAGTTGACCCAGTTTGCCCTCATAATCCGCCGCGAAATCGGCGCAGGCGGCGCGC
>CAZZKL010000090.1:0-7735 GCA_964655135.1 uncultured Roseovarius sp.
GCCGTCGCGATAGACAAAATACAGCGGCACACCGAGCGCTTATTGCACATAGCGCTCAAAGCCAAAGCCCTGTTCAAACACAAACGGCAACATGCCGGTGCGGCTGTCATCAAGATCACGCCAGACCCGCGACCGCCATGATTTATGGCCATTGGGCTTGCCCTCAAAAAACGGCGAATTGGCAAACAGCGCCGTCGCCACCGGCTGCAAGGCCAGCGCCACGCGGAATTTCTTAACCATGTCCGCCTCAGAGGCAAAATCAAGGTTGACCTGCACCGTACAGGTGCGCCGCATCATCGCCTGGCCCATGGTGCCCACGCGCTGCATATAGGCATCCATCAGCTTGTAACGGCCCTTGGGCATCAGCGGCATCTCATCATGCGTCCATTGCGGCGCGGCCCCCAGACCGATGAATCCAACGCCGACCTTATCGGCAATATCCTTGACCTCGCGCAGGTGCACATTGACCTCATCACAGGTCTCATGAATGGTTTCCACTGGTGCTCCGCTAAGTTCCAACTGCCCGCCCGGCTCAAGGCTCACATTAGCCCCGTCTTTTTCCAGCCCAATCAGCTTACCGGCCTCCTCAACCGGGGCCCAGCCATGCCCGTCGCGCAAGCCTTCCAGCACCGCCAGAATTGAGCGTTCGCCCGCATAGGGGATCGGTTTGAGCATATCCCGGCAATAGCCGAATTTTTCGTGCTCGGTGCCGATGCGCCAATCCTCTTTGGGCTTACAGCCGCTCTCCAGC
Source organism: uncultured Roseovarius sp. (assembly GCA_964655135.1). Classification (GTDB taxonomy): domain Bacteria; phylum Pseudomonadota; class Alphaproteobacteria; order Rhodobacterales; family Rhodobacteraceae; genus Roseovarius. Next base: position 752 of record CAZZKL010000090.1, read on the forward strand.
AGGCCCGCGAGCTGATCATGATGTTCAATCGGCCCGCCGCCGGATTGGGGAATGGACATGTTTGGTGTCTCCTGCCGTGAGGACTGCTTGAATGCCAGAAGTGGGGGGAAATGCGGGCGGTGTCAATGCAAGCCAGATGTGCATTTTTGCCCGGTGAAACCTGCGTCGGTCCACAGGGGGGCTTTTGAGCTATCCCGGCAAGGCCCGAAAGGCCAAACGGGGCGGCAAGATTCGACCGTGTTTTGACTCAAAATCAAAGCCATCATAAGGTTGGTATCTTTCAAAAAGGAGGCATTATGACTTATAACGGCAAATATCAATCGATTGCCCGGCGGCAGATGCTGCTTGGTGCAAGTGCGATGATCAGTCTTGGCCTTATGACAAGCACGGCGTTTGCAAATGGTGGCCGCGATCCGAAACCCCCATCAGGCAGTTCGTCAAACACAACTATTGAGATAGGCAATAAACCCCGCACGAAAACCCGAAAAACCCGGGTTATGTTAACCCAGAGTAGATACCACAGGATTTCCTCAAAAGGGCTGAAGACCGCAATTAAAGGCATTGATTCCGGGGATGATTACTGGATCGAAGGGTTTTCAAAAAAGATGTCGAGAAACATTTTTGAGATGACATTGCTTGATCGTAAAAAAACCCTCGAGATCTTTAAAAAGATGCGCACGTTAAAGACGAAAAAGGCCCGTGAGGATTATCTTTGGGAACAAGAATCTTGGTTGGCGTTCGAAATTAACCGACTGAATGAGGATATTAGACCCAAGACAATGGCCGAAATATTGTTTGATGATAGCAAAGAACATATTGATAAACTGAAGGCAAAGCGGAAGAAATTAAAGACTTACCTAAAACTTCTGCGCAAGTGGAGCAAAAAACCCTTAGAAGGCAGCTTACCCGTCGGGTGATGGCCGGTTCTGCGGATATGTGTCTGGCTGTTAATGCAGCAGGCTATACGCCGGTGGCCCTGACCGTTGCCAGATCATCACCGGCCTGTCAGCGCCGCGTTTCATCTCGGCCAGCATGCGCTCGGTGCGAATGCCCGGCAGGCTGGCGAAAGCATCAAACAGCGCCTCGGCCCCTTCGGCATTCAGCGGCACTCTAAGCTCGGCCTGACCGGGCTGCACCAACACCCAATGGGCCGGGTGGGCAGTTGGATCAAGCCGCAAAGCTGTCATCTCACGCAGGGCCACGGTGCCGCCGGTAAGCGGGCCAAAATAGGCCACCTGCCCTTCGTCCACCTGCACCACACCCGGGCCGCCATTGCCACCCTGAAACCGCGCCCTTTGCCAGCCCGCCAGCAGCATCACAGCGCCCAGCACCAGCACCGCATAGCCCAAAACATGCAGCAGGCCGTATGTGCCAAACACCCAAAACGCCCCAAGGACCAGCACAGCCAAAGCCACCAACACCTCGCGCCAGCGCCACAGGGTTTGGCGGGCGTCTGAACGGATGAAACTCATTGCCAATCCCCCAAGGTCTGTTGCCAAACGGTCATCGCTGCCACCGCCGCCGTATCGGGGCGCAGAATGCGCGGGCCAAGGCTGACAGCATGGCTAAAGGCAAGCGCCTGCACCCTGTCCCGCTCCGCCTTTGAAAAGCCGTCCTCAGGCCCGATCAAAATAGCCCACGCGCCTTTAGCGAGGCCGCCTCTCAGGGTGGACGCGCGGCCCGCGAGGGCCTCATCGCAAAACATAAGCTGCCGGTCTTCGGGCCAGTTATCCAGCACCTGATCCAGCTTTTGCAAGCCGCAGACCTCGGGCACGAAAGTGCCGCCGCATTGCTCGGCGGCTTCCACCGCACGGTCTTGCAGGTGGGCTTGCAGGTGGTCTTGCAGGCGGGCTTGGTGGATACGGTCGAAGTTGGTGAAATCGGTCTGCACCGGGCAAATCATTCGCGCCCCCATCTCGGCGGCCTTTTCCACGATAAAATCCGTGCGCACTTTCTTGGTTGGCGCAAATAACAGCCATAAATCCGGCGGCATCTGCTGCTCACCCGTCGGCTCATTGGCCCTGAGCAGGCCGCCGCGCTTACCCACCTCAACCACCGTGCTGCGCCATTCGCCGTTGCGCCCGTTGAACAGCATCACCGCATCGCCCACCCCAAGCCGCATCACCGCAAAAAGATAATGCGCCTGATCGCGGCCCAAAGGAACCGTTTGCCCTTGCCCCAGCGGGTGCTCTACATAAAGCCTGATATTTGCAGTCGCCATGGGGCCAACATATGACCGGGAATGACAAGACACCAGAGGCCAAAGGACAAGTGGCCGATGCGGTGGCAGGCAATTGGGTGGACCGTTACGCACCCGCGCCCGCGCGCCCCTATCTGCGGCTATCGCGTGCCGACCGGCCCATCGGCACATGGCTTTTGCTGCTGCCGTGCTGGTGGGGGTTATTGCTCGCGATGCTCTATGATGGGCAGGCGGGCTGGTTTGATCTGTGGATATTCACCAGCTGCGGTATCGGCGCCTTCCTGATGCGCGGCGCGGGGTGCACTTGGAATGACATCACCGACCGGCATATTGATGGCCGCGTGGCGCGCACCGCGTCCCGGCCCATCCCCTCGGGTCAGGTCAGTGTGAAGCGCGCATTACTGTGGCTGCTGGTGCAAGCGCTGGTCTCGTTCGCCATCTTGCTGACCTTCAACAACTGGGCCATCGGCCTTGGGGTGCTGTCGCTGTTGCCGGTGGTAATTTACCCCTTTGCCAAGCGGTTTACCTGGTGGCCACAGGTGTTTTTGGGGCTTGCCTTCAACTGGGGCGCGTTGCTGGCCTGGACGGCCCATAGCGGCGCGCTGCAATGGCCTGCGGTGATGCTTTATCTGGCGGGCATCGGTTGGACGCTGTTTTACGATACGATCTATGCCCATCAAGATACCGAGGATGACGCCCTTATTGGGGTGAAATCCACCGCCCGGCTGTTTGGGGCGCAAACCGCGCTTTGGCTGCGGCGGTTTTTGGTGGTGACGGTTTTGCTGATGGCAGTGGCAGTCACCATGGTTGCGATTGACGGCAATCAACTGGCGCTGATGATTGCCCTTGCCGGGCCTTGGGCGCTGGGCTGGCATCTGCATTGGCAGTTGCGCCAGTTTGACCACGAGGACAACGCAAAACTGCTGAAACTTTTCCGCTCAAACCGCAATGCCGGCCTGCTGCCTGTGCTGTTTTTCGCCGCTGCTTTAATCGTGTGATTGATCTTAGCCCCAAGCCCGCCTAAATACTTGGTCTGGAATTACAATAACCGGTCTGCCATTCATGCGTCTGTCGATCATCTTTACCATAGCAGCCACCTTTCTTGCGGCAGGTGTTTTGAGTTTCATTGCCGCCGGCTATGCGGTAACGATGATTGAGGATAATTCTCGCATAACTGTGCGCGACACGCTCGACCTCAGCGGCATGACCTGGGCCGAGGTCGATGCCGACGGGCTTCAGGTGTTTTTGGCCGGCACCGCCCCGTCCGAGGCCAAAAGGTTCAAGGCTATATCGCTGGCTGGTACGGTGGTGGATGCGGCACGGGTGATTGATCAGATGCAGGTGGCGGACACCGCCAAAATTGCCCCGCCCCGGTTTTCGGTTGAGATATTACGCCATGAAAACGGCATCACCCTGATTGGTCTGATCCCCGCCACCACGAACCGCGAGGAGCTTCTGGCGGATGTGGCCAAAGCCACCAACGGGGTCGAAATTGCCGATTTCCTGAGTTCCGCGAATTATCCGCAACCGGACACCTGGGATGATGCGCTGCATTATGCGATACGCTCGCTGAAGATGCTGCCGCGCACCAAAATCTCGGTCAGTGCCGACCGGGTTGAGATTACCGCGATGACCGAAAGCCTGCGCGCCAAGCAGCAGGTTGAAACCAGACTGACCCGCACCGCACCCGAAAATGTATCCTTATCATTGGATATTTCCGCGCCAAGGCCGGTGATCACGCCGTTTTCCCTGCGGTTCTTGATCGAAAATGATGTCGCCCGGTTTGATGCCTGCTCGGCCGATACTGAAAAAGCCCGCGATGACATCCTCAAAGCCGCCCAGAAGGCCGGGTTGCAGGGCAATGCCAACTGCACCATCGGCCTTGGCGTGCCCTCGCAGCAATGGGGGCAGGCGGCGGTGCTGGCGATTGAGGCCTTGGATGAGCTTGGCGATGGCAGCCTCACCATCTCGGACGCGGATATATCGCTGGTCACGGCGCCGGGCGTATCGGAAGAGGTTTTTGATACCGTCATTGGCCGGCTCGACGGGGCATTGCCCATGGTATTTTCCCTGCACGCGGTTCTGACACCGCCGGTGGACAACAGCACGCCGGTTATACCCGAATTTGTCGCCACATTATCGCCCGAAGGGCTGGTGCAAATCCGCGGGCGGGTGAACAGCGATCTGACCCGCACCACGGTTGGCAGCTTTGCCCGTGCCCGGTTTACCTCGGATCAGGTCTATATCAGCACCCGCATCACTGATGATCTGCCCGATAGCTGGCCGTTGCGTATTCTGACCGGGCTGGAAGCGCTGTCATACCTGTCAAACGGGGTGGTCACCGTGACCCCCGACAGTCTGGAAATTACCGGCACCACCGGCAGCAAAGAGGCGGGGGCGAAGGTCTCAAGTTTTCTGACTGAAAAACTGGGGGATGCCAGCCAGTTTTCAATCAATGTGAGCTATCAAAAGACGCTTGATCCGGTGGCCAGCATCCCCACCCCGGATGAATGTGAGGCGATGATTGCCAAGATTTTGGTCGGTCGTAAAATTATATTCGAGCCGGGCTCAGCCACGATTGATGCCACTGCCGCGCCGATCATGGATGACATTGCCGAAATCCTCAAGCAATGCGGTGAAATCCGGATGGAGATTAGCGGCCACACCGATAGTCAGGGCCGCGAGGTGATGAATCAACAGCTTAGTCAGGCCCGCGCTTTTGCAGTGCTTGATGAATTGCGCAAACGCCGGGTTCTGACCTCGGGCATCACCGCCATCGGCTATGGCGAGGATAAGCCGATTGCAGACAATAATACCGGGGCGGGCCGCGAAGCCAATCGCCGGATTGAGTTTAAACTGATCCGGCCTGAGCCGGTGAAAGATCGGCAGACCGGGCTTGAAAGCCTGGAGCAACCTGTTGCAGAACAGGCGGCAACTGCGGCAGAGGCCACAGATGCAACCCCAGATCAGCCCCCTGCATCCGGGGATCATAATCAGGAAGAGTCACACGATGAACAGAACTGAGTTTATCATTGCCACGGCGATTGTGCTGTTTGTGGCGTTTTGCATGGGCTGGTTTGCCAACTGGCTGGTGCACCGGTTTATCCGGGTTTCGGGGGCGGATGTGGGCGAGCTGGAGCGTCTGGCGCAAGAGCTGCACGAGGCCGAGGAAACCCGCGATCAGGCGATCACCTATCTGCAACAGCGCGAGGCCGAGCTGACCAATCAGCTTAGCCAATCCGAGGCCGAGCTGACCGCCACCATGGACGGGCTGCGCGAAGCCCGCCGCGAAACCGAAGACCTGCGCGGCCATCTGGAACGTCTGTCGGCGGGATCTGACGGGGCTTAAAGCGGTATCGCACAAAAAACCCGGCGGCTTTGCGGCCACCGGGTTTTGCAGTCTCAGACCAAATTAAGAGGCCTGCTTTTCCAGTATCTCTTCTTGCGCAGGTTCAGGCGCATATTCGCGCGCCGGGCGGCCAATCACATCGCGCAGGTTTTCCAGCTCAATAAAGCTATCGGCCTGACGCCGCAGATCGTCCGAGATCATCGGCGGCTGACTGCGGATTGTTGACACAACCGACACCCGCACACCTTGGCGTTGCAGGCTTGCCACCAGCGGGCGGAAATCACCGTCGCCGGAAAACAGCACGATATGATCAACCCTCGGGGCCAGCTCCAGCGCGTCAACCGCCAGCTCTATATCCATATTGCCCTTGACCTTACGACGGCCTTGGCTGTCGGTATATTCCTTGGCCGGTTTGGTCACCATGGTATAGCCGTTGTAATTCAGCCAATCCACCAAAGGCCGGATCGGCGAATATTCCTCATTCTCCAGTAACGCAGTATAGTAAAATGCCCGCAGCATCTTACCGCGTCGCATGAATTCGGTGCGTAACAGCTTATAGTCGATGTCAAAGCCAAGCGATTTTGCCGCTGCATACAGATTTGAGCCATCGATGAACAGCGCAAGCCGTTCGTCTTTGTAAAACATTAAATGTCCTCTCCAGAATAATCTTGCTCTCGACGCGCTGTTCGTTAGTGAGTGGTTTAGGGAACGAAACAGAACTGACAGAATGAATTAAATATAAATAGCGAACAACACAAGGTCAGATCACTAATTACAAAGGTAATTGTCCAATGAACTCTGATCAAGTATTCTTGATAGCTTTGGGCGGGAATCTGCCGTCAAAGGCAGGAAAGCCTGAGAAAACATTGCGCTTGGCATTGAAATATTTGCGTCAGGCAGGCGGGAAAGACCTGTCGGTCAGCCGGTTTTACAGCACGCCGTGTTTTCCCGCAGGGGCGGGGCCGGATTATGTCAATGCTGCTGCCATGCTCAGATTTGCCGGTGATGCGCATGAGTTTCTGGCTGTCTTGCACCGCATTGAGGATGAATTTGGCCGCGAACGCAGCCAGCGCTGGGGGCGGCGCACGCTTGATCTTGATCTGATTGCGGCAGGGGATCAGGTGCTGCCCGACCGGGCCGGATTTCAGCATTGGCAGGCCCTGCCCCCCGGCGCGCAAACCCAATCAACCCCGGATCAGTTGATCGTGCCGCACCCGCGCCTGCAAGATCGCGGTTTTGTTCTGGTGCCACTGGCCGACGTGGCCCCGGATTGGCGTCATCCGGTGCTGAACAAGACGGTTTCCCAAATGCTGGATGAAATTCCAAAAGCGCAACTCAGCGACATTGTTGCGCTATAAAAATCCGCGTGTTTCCCGCGTGTTTCCCGCATTTTTCCCGCATTTTTCCCCATGTGATTCTTCGCTTGTAAATCCCG
>CAZZKL010000090.1:7835-12720 GCA_964655135.1 uncultured Roseovarius sp.
TTAGAAATTCCTGGCTGATCGGAGTTTACCAATGGCCCGCGTTACCACCGAAGATTGCGTTGATAAGGTTCCTAACCGGTTTGATCTGGTGATGCTTGCGGCCCACCGTGCCCGCGAAATTGCCATGGGTGCGCCGATCACCGTGGACCGGGATAACGATAAAAACCCGGTTGTCGCCCTGCGTGAAATTGCCGAAGAAACCCAATCGGCGGATGACCTGCGCGAGCGTCTGATCGAATCGAATCAAACTCAGATCGAAGTGGATGAGCCGGAAGAAGATTCGATGGCCCTTCTGATGGGCGGCGAAGCCGACAAACCCGCCGAGGATGACATGTCCGAAGAAAAACTTCTGCGGGCTTTGATGGAAGCGCAGGGTCAGGGGTAACCCGACCCTGAAAAGAAAGCGGAACCGATGATCGCGGTTGAAGACCTGATCGAACTGGTCCGCCTCTATAACCCCAAAACGGATGAAAAACTGCTGCGCGCGGCCTATATCTATGGCCGCGAGATGCATGAGGGCCAATATCGCCATTCCGGCGAGCCGTATTTTTCCCACCCCATCGCCGTCGCCGCCGTTCTGGCCGAGCAGCGGCTGGATGATGCCACCATCGTCACCGCCCTTTTGCACGACACGATTGAGGATACCAAAGCCTCCTACGCCACGGTATCCGAGCGCTTCGGGCCTGAGATTGCCGATCTGGTGGACGGTGTGACCAAGCTGACCAATCTGCAACTGTCCAGCACTGAGACCCAACAGGCCGAAAACTTTCGCAAGCTGTTTATGGCGATGTCCAAGGATTTGCGGGTGATTCTGGTCAAGCTCGCTGACCGGCTGCACAATATGCGCACGATCAAGGCGATGCGGCCGGAAAAGCAGATCAAAAAAGCCCATGAGACGATGGATATATTTGCGCCTCTGGCGGGCCGCATGGGGATGCAGTGGATGCGAGAGGAGCTGGAGGATCTGGCGTTTCGCGTGCTCAACCCCGATGCCCGCGCGTCTATTATTCGCCGCTTTATCAAGCTGCAAAAAGAAACCGGCGATGTGGTTGAAAAGATCACCAGCGACATGCGCGAGGTGCTGGATAAGGCCGGGATTGACGCCGATGTTTTGGGGCGGGCCAAAAAACCCTATTCAATCTGGCGCAAGATGGAAGAAAAAGAGATGGGTTTCTCCCGCCTCTCCGACATCTACGGCTTTCGCATCATCACCCATAACGAGCGCGATTGCTACGCGGTTCTGGGGGCCATCCACCACCGCTGGCGCGCGGTTCCGGGGCGGTTCAAGGATTATATTTCACAGCCAAAATCAAACGGTTACCGTTCCCTGCACACCACCGTATCGGGCCGCGATGGCAAGCGGGTCGAGGTTCAGATCAGAACCACGCAAATGCATGACGTGGCCGAAACCGGGGTGGCGGCGCATTGGTCCTACCGCGATGGCGAGCGCGCCGAGAACCCCTTTGCGGTGGACCCGGTGAAATGGATTTCCTCGCTGACCGAACAGTTTGATTCCGAAGAGGACCACGCCGAATTTCTGGAGGCGGTCAAGCTTGAGATGTACGCCGATAAGGTATTTTGCTTCACCCCCAAGGGCGAGGTGGTCAAACTGCCGCGCGGGGCCACGCCAATTGATTTTGCCTATGCCATCCACACCCGCATTGGTCATGCCTGTGTCGGTGCCAAGATCGACGGAATGCGGGTGCCTTTGTGGACGCGGGTCAAAAACGGTCAATCAGTTGAGGTGATCACCGCCGACGGCCAAACGCCGCAGGCTACATGGCTGGATATTGCCACCACCGGCAAGGCGCGCGCCGCCATTCGCCGGGCGTTGCGCAGCCTTGACCGCGAGCGCTATGTCAAACTGGGCCGTGAACTGGCGCGTTCGGCGTTTGAGCATGTGGGCAAAAAAGCCACCGACAAAGCACTGGAGGCCGCCGCGCGCACCCTGCGCCTGCCCGACCGCGACGCGCTGCTGGCGCGTCTTGGCAGTGCCGAACTAACTGTGCGGCAGGTGCTGCACGCCGTCTATCCTGATCTGGCACCCGGCGAGGGCAGTGTGATCCCCCATGACATCGCCGTCATCGGCCTTGAGGCGGACCAAAGTTTTGATCGCGCCGCCTGCTGTCAGCCGCTGCCGGGCGAGCGCATCGTCGGCATCACTTACCGGGGGCGCGGCGTGGTGGTTCATGCGATTGATTGCGATACCTTATCTGATTATGATGATCAGCCCGAGCGCTGGCTTGACCTGCATTGGCACGAGGGGCCACACCCTGCGGTTTACGGCGTCACGCTAAATGTGACGATTGGCAATGATGCGGGCGTTTTAGGGCGCATTTGCACCTTGATTGGCGAACAAAAGGCCAATATCTCGGACCTGACATTCGTTGACCGCAAACCAGATTTTTACCGTCTGCTGATAAACGTGGAATTGCGCGATGCAGAACACCTGCATAGCGTCATTTCCGCGCTTGAAGCTGAAAGCGATGTTGCCGCGATTGAGCGTTGCCGGGGAATGAACGCTCAGTAACTGAACACTAGGATGCTCAATGATCTTTAAACGCCGGGACAGACGCTCTGTACTCAGGGCCACAGCCGAGTTTTTCTGGCCTCGCCGGGGCTGGACCCGGGCGGTTTACTATGTCTGGCACCGGTTGCGCCGCCTGCCCGATCCACCACACCGGATTGCGCGCGGTATTTTTGCCGGCATATTTGTGACATTCTCACCGATGTTTGGGCTGCATTTCCTGCTCGCCTTCATTGTGGCCAAGGTGATCCGGGGCAATATCATCGCGGCAATTCTGGCCACATTTGTCGGTAACCCGCTGACATTTTTCTTCATCGCGCTGTCATCGCTGAATACCGGGCATTTCCTGCTAAGCTTTGGTGCAAAAACCGCCCCGGAAATAATCCACAGCACCTTGGGCGAAAAATTTGTCAATGCCAGCAGCGATCTCAAGCATAATTTCTATGCCATGTTCAACGACACACAGGCCAACTGGCATGAATTGCACATCTTTTTCAATGAGGTATTCCTGCCCTATCTGGTGGGTGGCATCATCCCCGGTTTGATTGCCGGGTTGATCGGCTATTACGTCAGCCTGCCGCTGATTCAGGTCTACCAAAACCGCCGCAAAGGCCGGATCAAAGCCAAATGGGCCGAGCGTAAAGAGAAAAAAGCCGCCAAGGCCGAGGCGAAAAAAGCGTCATCTGAGGAAAACTAACGCTGTTGACGGGGGCATTATCGCTCTAATCTGGCCGCGACTCGGATATTCAAAGGGAACTTATCATGGGTGATTTTGGAAAATTGCGGCTTGGCGTCAATATTGATCATGTGGCCACCGTGCGTAACGCGCGGGGCGGCGATTACCCCGATCCGGTACGCGCCGCCAAACTGGCCGAGACCGCAGGCGCGGACGGCATCACCGCCCATCTGCGCGAAGACCGCCGCCATATCTCGGACAAGGATATTGACCGGCTGATGGGCGCTCTTGAGGTGCCGCTGAATTTTGAGATGGCCGCGACCCCTGAGATGCAGCAGATTGCGCTGCGTCACAAACCCCACGCCGTCTGTATCGTGCCCGAAAAGCGCGAGGAACGCACCACCGAAGGGGGCCTGGAAGTGGCGCGCGAGGAAAACAAACTGGCGCATTTCATAGCACCGTTGCATGACGCTGGCAGCCGTGTGTCGATCTTCATCGCCGCCGACACCCGCCAGATTGAGGCCGCCGCCCGCATCGGCGCCGACATCATCGAGCTGCATGTTGGCCCCTATTGCGATGCTTTTGCCGAGGGCCGCATGACTGACCGCGACCGCGAATTTCAGGCCCTGCGTGAGATGTCGGCCTATGCCCATTCTCTAGGGCTTGAGGTGCACGCGGGCCACGGGCTGACCTTTGACACGGTGCAGCCCATCGCCGCCTTCCCCGAGGTGCGCGAGCTGAATATCGGGCATTTCCTGATTGCCGAGGCCATCTTCATGGGGCTGGAGCCCGCAATACATCAAATGCGCCGCCTGATGGATGAGGCGCGCGGCGGTGAAGCGCGCTCCGCCGGTTAAACCAGCCCGAAAGCCTGATCATGATAGAACCCATCACCGCCGGTATCGCCTTTTGGATCGTCGCCGTCTCGCCCGGTCCGGCAAATATTTCCAATGCCGCCATTGCCATGCGCTATGGCCGCCGGCCCAGCCTGATCTATGGATTTGGCCTGAGTGTGACCTTGGTATTTTGGGGGGTGCTGGCCGCCACCGGCATGGGCGCGTTGCTACAGGCCACAGCCGGGGCGCTTGCGGTTATGAAGGTGATCGGGGGTTGCTATCTTTTGTGGCTGGCCTGGCAATCGGGAAGGTCTGCGGCAAGGCCGGGCATTGAGCAGATAAAGCAAATCGGATCAGGCCGGTGGTTCTGGCGCGGGGTGGTGCTGAACCTGTCAAACCCGAAATCGGTGATTGCATGGATGGCGGCCCTCTCGATGGGGCTTGATCCAAACGGGTCACTCACCTCCATTATCGTGACGACCCTTGTGTGCGTTACTGTCGCGTTTCTCAACAATATCAGCTATTCGCTGATCTTCTCAATCGGTGGCATGATGCAGGTCTATCGCCGCTTTCGCCGCCGGATTGACGGGGTCAGTGCGGCACTGTTTGCAATGGCAGGCGGTGCCCTGATCCGATCAGCGTTTTCCAGATGATTCTGGGCATCGGCACCGATCTGGCGAATATTGAGCGTATCAGCGCCACGATTGAACGCTTTGGCGACCGGTTTCGCAACCGGGTGTTCACCGATATTGAGCAGGGCAAGGCCGAGCGCCGCGCCGATACGGCGGGCACCTATGCCAAACGCTGGGCCGCGAAAGAGGCCTGTTCCAAGGCGCTGGGCACCGG
>CAZZKL010000091.1:0-6087 GCA_964655135.1 uncultured Roseovarius sp.
ACCGGCGTGCAGCGCGCCTGTTGATCGGCGGCGGTGGGCAGATAATCCAGAACCTTGCCGTCCAGCTCATAGCCGGTGCAAATCTTCAGCGTTTCAAACCCGTCCAGCACATCCAGCTTGGTCAAAGATATGCCATTGACGCCGCTGGTGGCGCAGGTCTGGCGCACCAGACAGGCATCAAACCAGCCACAGCGCCGCTTGCGCCCGGTGGTGGTGCCAAACTCATGACCGCGCTCGCCCAGCATCTGGCCGTCGGCATCCTCCAACTCGGTCGGAAACGGCCCCTCACCCACCCGCGTGGTATAGGCCTTGACGATACCCAGCACAAAATCAATCGCGCCGGGGCCAACGCCTGTGCCAGTTGCAGCTTGCCCGGCGATGACATTCGACGAGGTCACAAACGGATAGGTGCCAAAATCAATATCCAAGAGCGCGCCTTGCGCGCCCTCAAACAAAATCCGCTTGCCGGCCTTGCGCTGCTCATTCAGCACCTTCCACACCGGGGCGGCATAGGCCAGAATCTCAGGCGCAATCTCGCGCAATTTAGCCAGTAAATCATCCCGGTCCACTGGCGTAAGCCCCAGCCCCCGGCGCAGCGCATCATGATGCGCCAAGGCCCGGTCCACCCGGGTCTCAAGCGTGGCCGCATCCGCCAGATCCGCCACCCGGATCGCGCGCCGCCCGACCTTATCCTCATAAGCCGGGCCAATGCCGCGCCCGGTGGTGCCTATTTTAGCCACCGCATTTTGATTCTCCCGCGCATGATCCAATTCGCTGTGAATCGGCAGGATCAGCGGCGTATTTTCCGCAATCATCAACGTCTCTGGCGTGATCTCAACCCCTTGGGCGCGGATTGTCTCAATCTCACCCAGCAAATGCCACGGGTCCAGCACCACACCATTGCCAATGACGCTCAGCTTACCGCCGCGCACCACCCCAGAGGGCAGCGCATGCAGCTTATAAACCTCACCATCAATCACCAGCGTATGACCGGCATTATGCCCGCCCTGAAACCGCGCAATCACATCGGCCCGCTCAGAAAGCCAGTCAACGATCTTGCCTTTTCCCTCGTCGCCCCATTGCGCGCCGACAACAACCACATTAGCCATGGATATACCTCTTGAATGCGGGTCAAACCCGCGCCCGTATAGCGATGCAGGCCACGGGTTTAAACCTCTAAATACCCAATATTTCCCGCGCCCGCCCAAAACGAGGCGGCCTGTAAGGGCCGATGAGTGCGCAATTCTGGGCAATACACCCATTGCCGGGTTGCGGGCGGGCGGCAAATTGCATAGATAGCGGCTGGTAAATTCATCAAACAGGCCGCCATAATGGAAAACGTCATCCTCACCATCCACCTTTTATTGGTTTTGTCGCTGATCGGCGTGGTGCTTTTGCAGCGCTCCGAAGGCGGTGGCCTGGGCATGGGTGGCGGTGGCGGTGGCGCGATGTCGGGCCGCTCGGCGGCGACGGCCTTGGGCAAAATCACCTGGGTTTTGGGCTTTGGCCTGTTTGCCACCTCAATCACCCTCACCATCATTGCCGCGCAAAACGCCGCTGGCAGTTCGGTGCTGGACCGGATTGTTGATGCCCCCATCGCGGCCCCACAAGAAGCCCCGGTTGATAATACCGCCCTGCCCGCCGCCGGTGCCGGTGACGACACAACCCCGCAGACCCCGGCAGCCGACTAACCCCTTATCCCACCCCCTAAAACTTGAGGTGGGAAACATTTTCACAACATCATCTTGCGTTTGCCTTGCGCATTTGCCCCGAATCCTTTATATATCGGGTCCCGTGGTGCTGCGGTTTTTTTAGGCCGTTTTCGCCCTCATAAAGGCCAAAAATCACGGGAAGGATGCCAGATATATGGCGCGTTATATTTTCATTACAGGTGGTGTTGTTTCTTCTTTGGGCAAGGGGCTTGCCTCGGCCGCTTTGGGGGCTTTGCTGCAGGCGCGCGGTTTTTCCGTGCGGCTGCGCAAGCTTGATCCTTACCTCAACGTCGATCCCGGCACGATGAGCCCGTTTGAACATGGCGAGGTGTTTGTCACTGATGACGGCGCCGAAACCGATCTTGACCTTGGCCACTATGAGCGTTTCACTGGCGTCCCCGCGCGGATGAGCGATTCCGTCAGTTCAGGCCGGATATATTCCGATGTGCTGGAAAAAGAGCGGCGCGGCGATTATTTGGGCAAAACCATTCAGGTGGTGCCGCATGTCACCAATCAGATCAAAGAATTCCTGCATGTGGGCGAGACGGAGGTCGATTTCATGCTGTGTGAAATTGGTGGCACCGTCGGCGACATCGAGGGCCTGCCATTCTTTGAGGCCATCCGCCAATTCACCCATGACAAACCGCGTGGCCAGTGCATTTTCATGCACCTGACACTTCTGCCCTATCTTGCCGCCTCGGGTGAGCTGAAAACCAAACCTACCCAGCATAGCGTCAAGGAATTGCAATCCATCGGCATCGCGCCTGACGTGCTTGTCTGCCGGTCTGAGCATCCGATCCCCGACAAGGAACGCGAAAAGATTGCGCTGTTTTGCAATGTGCGCAAAGAATCGGTGATCGCGGCTTATGATCTTAAATCCATCTACGAGGCACCGCTGGCTTACCACCATGAGGGCCTTGATCAGGCGGTGCTGGATGCGTTTGACATCTCGCCCGCGCCCAAGCCCGATCTGACGGTCTGGAAGGATGTGGCCGACCGGATTTACAATACCGACGGCGAGGTGAATATCGCGATTGTCGGCAAATATGTACAACTGGAAGACGCCTATAAATCCATCAAAGAGGCGTTGATTCACGGCGGCATGGCCAACCGTGTCCGGGTGAATGTCGAATGGGTTGACGCCGAGGTGTTTGATTCCGAAGACCCGGCTTCACACCTGACGGGCTTTCACGCCATCCTTGTGCCCGGCGGCTTTGGCGAGCGCGGCACCGAGGGCAAGATTAAAGCCGCTGAATTCGCCCGGACCCGCAAAATCCCCTATCTTGGCATTTGCCTTGGGATGCAGATGGCAGTCATTGAGGCGGCGCGCAATATGGCCGGTCTGCCCGATGCCGGGTCTGAGGAATTTGACCATGAGGCCGGGAAAAAACGCTTTACGCCGGTGGTTTACCACCTCAAGGAATGGGTGCAGGGCAATGAAAAGGTCAAGCGTAAGGTCAGCGATAACAAAGGCGGCACCATGCGCCTTGGGGCTTATAATGCCAGCCTGACCAAAGGCTCAAAAGTGGCACAAATTTACGGCACCACCGCGATTGATGAGCGCCACCGCCACCGCTATGAGGTGGACACAAAATACCGCAAAGCGCTTGAGGCGCAGGGGCTGATATTCTCGGGCATGTCGCCGGATGGCCGCCTGCCCGAGATCGTGGAATGGGCCGATCACCCGTGGTTCATCGGTGTGCAGTTTCATCCCGAATTAAAATCCAAACCCTTCGCGCCGCACCCGCTTTTTGCCGATTTCGTGCGCGCCGCCGTTGCCAACTCAAGGCTGGTCTAGGATCAGCCGCTATTTGGGGTCTTTTTCATCTGTGCTGTGATGGCTGAACAGTTTTCCCTGAGTCATGAAAAATATAAATATCGCGGCTGTCAGGCCGAAAGTTTTGAAATAAACCCAGGTTTCCTCGGATTGGGTGCGCCAGATCAGTTCATTCAGCACCGCAAGCGCAAAGAAAAACATCGTGATGCGGCGTGTCAGAATCATCCAGCCCTGATCGCTCAGGGGCATCGCCCCATCCATCATTGATTGCAGATAGGAACGCCCGCGCAAAAGGCCAAAGCCGAGCGAGCCGCCAAACAGAAGGTAGATGATCGTCGGCTTCATCTTGAAAAAACGCGGGTCGTTGAACCAGATGCTTAAGCCCCCAAAAACCACGATTAGCAGGGCGGTCATCACCTGCATTTTAGACAGATGCCCGGTAAGCTTCCATAAAATGCCCATGGCAATCAGGAAAATCGGGATGAACCCGGCGGTGACCACGATAAAGCCCTCATATTCGGTGCCCGCGATGGTAAATACCCGACCTTTGAGCCACATATAAGCAGCGAAAAAGGCAATAATCGGCCCCATTTCCAGACCGGTTTTCAGCACCGGATTTATTTTTGTCTCAGCCATCTCAGCGCTTTCCTTGCTCATCCACCCATCTCAACTATCACAGCGCCCGCTGCAATCAATGCCATAAGGGCAATTCTTCGTGGCCCCACTGTTTCACGCAGCGCCAGCCAGCCAATCAGGGCGGCAAAAACCGTGGATGTTTCGCGCAACACCGCCGCCTCGCCAACCTTATCCAGCCGCGTGGCCAGCATAATGGAGCCAAACGACATAAAGGCAATCACCCCACCGATGACGCCGCGCAGGGCCAGCGGGCCAATCGCCGGAGGGTTGGGTAAATTGCGCCAGCGCAGCCCGGCAAAAACCGGCATGGCAAAGCCATCAATAAAAAAGAACCACGCCAGAAAGGTAAAAGGATCCGCCGTGGCGCGGATGCCGTAGGCGTCATAGGTGGTATAGAGCGCCACCAGCAGCCCGGTAAGAACCGCCAGCATCAGGGCCGTTTTCAGCGTGTCCCGCGCGGTTTCCAGATAGCGCAGATTATAGACGGCCAAGCCAAAGATGCCTGAGAGCAGCACCAAAACCCCAAGCCATTGCGTGAATGTGAAAACCTCATCAAAGATCAGATAGGCGCCAATCACGGCAAATAGCGGCCCGGTGCCGCGCACCACCGGATAGACCACCGTATAAGCGCCTTTGGTATAGGCCTGCGCCTGCAATAGTTTATAGACCAGATGGATGACAAACACCGTGGCGAATATCGGCCACATATGCGGCTCGGGCCAAGGCACGATGAAAAGTGCGAATGGGGCGGCCATGGCGGCATAGCTGAAATCTATTGCCCCCCGGGTCAGCCACGGATCATGCCGGCCTTTTTGCAAAGCGCCAAAAATGGCGTGCAAAAACGCCGCCATCAACGCCAGCCCAACCGCCAGCCGGTGCCCGGCCTCGGTGCCTTCCAAAGAGATCAGCCAGTCGCTCATTCAAAGGGGGGGCGGGCTGAAGCCCGCCTTACGTCTGACGGTTGGGGGGCCTTCATTCTTCAAGGCCGGTGAGGGCGGCGGCGTATTCTTCGGGATCAAACGGGGCGAGATCGTCAATCTGCTCACCCACACCAATGGCGTGTATGGGCAGGCCAAACTTATCCGCCAGCGCCACCAGAACGCCGCCCTTTGCGGTGCCGTCGAGCTTGGTCATGATCAGGCCGGAGACATCGGCGATTTTCTGGAAAATCTCCACCTGAGAAAGCGCGTTTTGCCCGGTCGTGGCGTCCAGCACCAAAAGCGTATTATGCGGCGCGGTTTCATCTTGTTTGCGGATCACACGCACGATTTTTGACAGCTCTTCCATCAGGTCGGCGCGGTTTTGCAGCCGTCCAGCCGTGTCAATCATCAGCAAATCGACCCCATCCTTGCGGGCCTGCGCCATCGCGTCATAAGCCAGACTTGCCGGGTCCGAGCCTTCGGGCGCGGTCAGCACCGGCACCCCGGCGCGGTCGCCCCAGATTTGCAACTGCTCCACGGCGGCCGCGCGGAATGTATCACCGGCAGCAATCACCACCGATTTACCGGCGGCCTTGAATTGGCTGGCCAGTTTGCCGATCGTGGTGGTCTTGCCCGAGCCATTGACCCCCACCACCAGCACCACCTGCGGGGTTTTGGGATAGAGCGGCATTGGCCGGGCGGCAGGCTCCATTATGCGGGTAATTTCAGCCGCCAAAAGCTGTTTGATCTCATGCGTGGACAGGCGTTTGCCCATGCGCCCTTCGGCCATGTTGGCAGCCACGCGCAGGGCAGTATCCACCCCCATATCGGTGGTGATCAGCAGCTCTTCGAGTTGCTCAACCATGTCATCATCAAGCGCCCGGCGCAGAACGGTTTTCTTCTCACTGCGCCCCAGAAGGCGGCCCATGAGGCCGGGCTTTTTGGGTTGTTCGGTGGGCGCGAGGTCCGGGGCGTGGGGGAGTTCCGGTTCCGGTTCCGGTTCCGGTTCCGGTTCCGGTTCCGGTTCCGGTTCCGGTTCCGG
>CAZZKL010000091.1:6187-12694 GCA_964655135.1 uncultured Roseovarius sp.
TGAAAGACTTTCAGCATCTACGTTTGTGTCAAACTCTGCGGTGTCCCGGACTTGCTCCGGGACCTCTTGTGCCTCCTCAACCAGAGGTCCCGGAGCGGGGTCCGGGACGTGGGGAGGCTCCGGCTCGGACGTAGGCGGTTCCACAGGGGCCAAAACTGGGGCCAAAACTGGGGCCAAAACTGGGGCCGGATCTGGGGCCGGATCTGGGACCGCCACCTCAGGTGTTTCAACAACCTCCTCTTCGCCGCCATCCTCGACAATAGCATCGAGGCCCTCCTCGATCTTTGACGACGACCGGAAAAGCCGCTGCTTTAATTTATTGAAAAACGACATGCGCCCTCCGGATTGGATACCTGATACCCCCCTAATCCGGATCACAAGAATTTGGAAGCGTCAGAAGCCGGGAAATATTTCGGAAAACACGCCATCAAGCCCCTTATATCATGCTGGCCAGCCGCCGGGAGTTCTGCCACAATGAAATCATGCAAAAAATCCTCCTGATCCTGAGCCTGCTCATCTCTGCCCTGCCCGCCCTTGCCGAAACCCCGATGACGGCGGCAGAATTTGATGCCTACACCCGTGGCAAAACCTTTTATTATGCCAATCAGGGGCAGCCTTACGGCGGTGAGGAATATCTGGATAATCGCCGGGTCCGGTGGTCGTATCTGGATGGCAAATGCCAAGAAGGCGTCTGGTATCCGGAAAATGATATGATCTGTTTTGTCTATGACGGGCAGCCTGATCCGCAATGCTGGGGCTTTACCCGCTCTGGGGCCGGGCTGGTGGCGCAGTTCCAAAATGATCCCGAACAAACCTTGCTCTATGAGGTTGAGCAAAGCGCCGAGCCACTGCTCTGCCTAGGGCCGGATGTTGGCGCGTAAGGCCGCGTCAACCGGCGATCAAGGCCTGCGCCCGGGCCGTGGCCTGATCGGCTTTGCAGTGATGACCAAGGCCATAATGTGCCCGCGCCACCGCGCGCCAGTTCTGTGCCGAGGTTGATTTCAGGGCGGCGCGCTCATTCGCCAGCCCCAGCGCCAAATCATAGCGTTTCGCCCTCAGCGCTGCCTCAAGCAAGGTCCAGCCGATAATATCGCGCTGGGCAAAACTGCCGCCAAGTTTTTGCGTCATATAGCGCACCGGCAACAACCGATCGACGCATTGCGAATATTGCTCGGATTTAAAATCCTGAATTGCCATGCAAAACGGCAGACCAATTTCGCGGCTCATCGAGGCGTTGGCGTCTGAGGCATTTTCAACATAACGCTCATTGGCGCTGAGCAAAGCGGCTTGCGCCTCGCGCCGGTCATCGGCCACAAATGACATCATCGCGTGCACATCATTGAAGGCATAAAGCGTGTCTTGCGCCGATGTCTCCCACTTGTCCGCCAGATGCGCCCAGCGGTCGCCGACATCAATACCCACCAGATTGAGCCGCCAAAGCAGGGCGGCGGCATCCAGTTCTTCATAGCGGTCGCCCTCAAGCCCGGCTGAATTCAGGTGGCTGTCAAAAATATCCATTACCTTGTCATTTTGCTCAAGGTCGAGATGATAGAGCGAGGTGTGCCACCACAGATGATTGGAAAAGTTGGACGTGCCCCAATAGCCCAGATTGTCATGCATGAAGCGAATGCCGCCCACCTGTCGGCCTTGCATTTCCATCACATGGCTGACGGCGTGCACCGAATAGGGATTGTCAGGCCGGATGGCGAGCGCCCGGCGACCCATTTCCTCGGCCTCGGCAAAATCGCGGTTTTCTTCCAGGCCAAAGGCGTAAAACCCCAGCACAAATTCAAAGCCCGGCACGTTTTCATCCCAAAGGTTAAACACCCGCGCCACCACATCGCGCTGACCCACCACATCGCCCAGCAATACGTCGGTATAATGGATCAAAGCGAGGGCAAACAGATCCATCGGATAGGCCGTCAACACCGCCTCCCATTTCTGCACGGCGCCGTAAAAATCGCCCTCAGTCCACGCCATCACGGCGGCAAAATGGCCGCGTTCGCGCGCATTGGCGGTGGCAAGGAATTTCTCGGCCTGCGTCACCGCCGCGACCATATCAGGGTAAATCCGGGTCTCCATCGATTGGGTCAGCCACCCGGCCTTGAAAAGCCAGCCCATGATGAAATTGGGGTGTTCTTCAAGCACCCGGTCAATCTGCGCCACCGCATCGCCGCGAAACGCCAGCGCCATTTCAAGGGCTTTTTCCAAACCCTCAATCGCGCCGGGCGTGGCGCAGGAAACCGGCACGCCGCGCGGATCAAACCCGGTTTTCGCCGTCATTTGCTTGTGTTGTATGACCAAAATAACACCCCTGAAATTAAGAATTCCTGGGGGGCAATATAAACTAATTTTTCGGTAATATCTCACCAAATTCATTGACTAAATGTAATATTAAAGTGATTAACCCCTGACATGCTTGATAAATTGGACAAAAAAATCCTCAACGCGCTTGCGGAAAATGGCCGGGCAAGTATCGAGGTTATCGCCGATTCCGTTGGCCTTTCCCCAACGCCCACCCGCCGACGGGTGAAACAGCTTGAGGATGCGGGTGTGATCAAAGGCTACCGCGCCGATATAGACCCGGAAAAATGCGGGCTTGAGATGGCGATTTATGTGTTTGTCAAACTGCAAAGCCGCGACCGCAAAACCATTGCTGAATTTGAGCGGAGGATTATGGAATTGGATGAGGTGCAACGCTGTGATCTGATCACCGGGGTGCATGATTATATCCTGACGCTGCGCCTGCCGGATATGAAAGATTATAACGGCTATCTGCGTGAAACACTGGCCGAACTGCCCGGCGTCTTTGGCATTGAAACAAGCGTTGTGATCGGCAACGTCAAAAACACCCATCAGATTCTGAGCGGGGTGTGACAGACGGGTCTGGTTCACCCCTTTGCATTTGCCCGTAAGGCGGGCTTCAGCCCGCCTTACGGATAATCACGAAGGTCAGAACAGACTGCCCTGATCCGGTGGCACCGGCTTTGCTTTGGCAGGTTTTCGGGCAGGTTTACTTGAGCCGTCAAGCGCCAACCGCCCGTCAGTAAACTCAATCTCTAGTGCCGCCGCTTTTTTCGCGGCGGTTTTGGTGGTGACAACGTTGCCATCGCCGCGCACCACCGCATAACCGCGCTTCAAGGTGGCCTTATATCCAAGGGTTTCGCGCAGCCGCTCCGTGGCTGACAGGCGATCACGCCATAAGCTTGTCTGGCGGCGGCTGGCATCGCGCAGACGGCGGCGTAGGTCTGTTAACCGCTCGGATTTCCGCCCGATTTCGGCCTTTAGCCTTTGACGCACAAGACCGGGACGCAGCGCGCCAGAAATTTCCGATAGCTTCACCCGGCGGGTTTGCACCCCGCTGATCAGCGCCGCCGATAATTGCCCCGCGCAGGTATCAAGCCGTTGCCGTGGCGACTCCAACAGCGTGTCAATCCGGGGCAACGCCCGCGTCAGATCACGCAAACGCTGACCGCGCGTGGTTATGCCCGAGGTCAGCGCATGGGTCAGCCGCGCCTCTTGCCCATCAAGCCAGGCCATCAGCTCAAGCCGCACCGGCACCGCCAGCTCAGCCGCCGCCGTAGGCGTGGGCGCGCGTTTGTCCGAGGCGTAATCAATCAGCGTGGTATCAGTTTCATGCCCCACCGCCGAGATCAGCGGAATATCCGAGGCCGCCGCCGCGCGCACCACCGCTTCTTCGTTGAAGCCCCAGAGGTCTTCGATTGATCCCCCGCCGCGCGCCACGATCAGCAAATCAGGCCGGGGCAAAGCGCCGCCGGGGGTGAAGGCGTTGAAGCCCTCAATGGCGCGGGCCACTTCGGGCGCGCATTTTTCCCCCTGCACCGCTACCGGCCAGATCAGCACCTTGCGCGGAAACCGATCCCGCAGCCGGTGCAGAATATCACGGATCACCGCCCCGGATGGTGAGGTGATAACCCCAATGATTTCAGGCAGGTAAGGGATGGGTTGTTTGCGTTCAGGCGCGAACAGGCCCTCGGCACTCAGGGCGGCCTTGCGTTTTTCCAGCATCGCCATCAGCGCGCCCACGCCTGCCGGTTTGATGTCTTCTATGATAATCTGATAGCGCGATTGCCCGGCAAATGTGGTCAGCCGCCCGGTGGCGACCACCTCCATGCCCTCCTCGGGCTGCACCGCAAGGCGCGTGCTCACACCTTTCCAGATGATACCGGCCAGCACCGCGCGGTCATCCTTGAGGTCGAGATAGATATGCCCCGAACGCGGGCGCGACACCCGGCCGACCTCGCCCCGCACACGCACATGCGAAAACTCCCCCTCGATCATGCGTTTGATCGCCGAGGAGAGATCAGAGATGGAAAACTCAGGGGCGTTTTCGCCGCTATCAGGATCGTCAATCAGGTCGGACATATGCGCGCCTTGTGTCTGGCTTTTGCGCAGCTTAGAACGCCCGCAGGCAAAGGCCAAGCGGGAGTGTGACCACAATGAATATTCTGATCCTCGGCGGCGGCGGGCGTGAACATGCACTGGCCTGGGCGGTGATGCAAAACCCCAAATGTGACCGGCTGATCGTGGCCCCCGGGAATGCGGGGATTGCCGCGATTGCCGATTGTGCCGATCTGGATATCATGGATGGCCCCGCTGTGGTGGCCTTCGCAGAAGAAAACACCATAGATTTTGTCATTGTCGGCCCCGAGACACCACTGGCCGCAGGGATTGCCGACCGCTTGCGCGACGCCGGGGTGTTGGTGTTTGGTCCAGGCACGGCGGCGGCCCGGCTGGAGGCATCAAAGAGCTTCACCAAGGAAATTTGCGCCGCATCGGGTGCGCCAACGGCGGCTTACGGCCATTTCACAGATGCAAGTGCCGCGAAGGCATATGTGCGCGCGCAAGGCGCACCGATTGTGGTCAAGGCGGATGGGCTGGCGGCAGGCAAGGGCGTTGTCGTGGCGATGAGTGAAGCCGAGGCGCTGGCTGCGATTGACGACATGTTTGGCGGGGCGTTTGGCGGCGCCGGGACCGAGGTGGTGATTGAAGAGTTCGTGCAAGGCGAGGAAGCCTCATTCTTTGTACTGTGCGACGGCGAGACCGCGCTGCCGATGGGCACGGCGCAAGATCACAAACGCCTGAACGAGGGCGATACAGGCCCCAATACCGGCGGCATGGGGGCGTATTCGCCGGCGCCGGTGATGACGGATGCGGTGACGGCAAAGGCATTGGATGAGATCGTCCGGCCGATACTGGCCGAGATGGCGCGGCGCGGCACGCCCTATCAGGGGGTATTGTTTGTGGGTCTGATGATTGAGGTCGGGCAGCCCCGGCTGGTGGAAATAAACGTGCGGTTTGGCGATCCGGAATGTCAGGTGCTGATGATGCGTCTGGGGGCGCAGGTGCTGGATCTGTTGCTGGCTTGTGCCGAGGGGCGGCTGCATGAGGCGCAGGTGAACTGGGCAGACGATCATGCGATGACGGTGGTGATGGCGGCGGATGGCTATCCCGGCGCTTACGAAAAGGGCAGCGTAATTCGCGGGTTGAAGGCCTTGCCCGAGGACAGTTTCAATATGACATTTCACGCGGGGACCGCTGTGATTGATGGGCAGATCACCGCCTCTGGCGGGCGGGTTTTGAATGTAACGGCGCGGGGTGAGACATTGCAGGCGGCCGCAACCCGGGCCTATGGACTGGTGGATCAGATTAACTGGCCCGGTGGGTTTTGCCGCCGCGATATTGGCTGGCGCGCTTTATAATTTCGAATCGCTTCGCGATCCGACCGAGGCGGGGGGCGCTGCCCCCCACACCCCCCCCACACCCCCCCCACACCCCCCGGAGTATTTATGGAAAAATGAATGGCAGGGACAGATAAGTGCCGAATTCAGACTGTGCCGGAGATGCGCGCCCTGTTGGGATATGCCCCCGCCTGAGATGATCGCCTGCAACATCCGTCAAAACAACAGGTGTCGGCCACGCACGGCGGGCAGGCGCGGGCAGAAAAGTGCAACAGAAGTCGCCGTGCCCCGGTTAATATCAGATCTGGCGCTCGGGCATTTGCACGATCAGGCCGTCAAGCGCGTCTGTCACCTTGATCTGACAGGTTAACCGCGAGCGGGTGGTATCGGGCTCATAGGCGAAATCAAGCATGTCTTCTTCCATATCATCCTTGGCCGGAATTTTCTCAACCCAAGTCGGATCAACATAGACGTGACAGGTGGAACAGGCACAAGCGCCGCCGCAATCGGCCTCGATGCCGGGGATATTGTTGTCACGGGCACCTTCCATGACGCTCAAGCCATTGGCGACCTCAACCTCATGTTTGGTGCCGTTATGCTCAATATAAGTGATTTTCGCCATGCTTGCGCACTCCTGATATAACACGTCTTACTGCTTACTAGCCAAGCCGCGCCAGCGATGCCAGCAAGATTTAAGGCAACGGCGCGAAAAGTGCGGCCAATGACATCTCATTTGCCATATCCTCCCTAAAGTTGCATGAAATTGCTGGAACCTGCCCCCATGACCATGCAATTATACCCGGAT
>CAZZKL010000092.1:0-12255 GCA_964655135.1 uncultured Roseovarius sp.
CCGAATGGGCCACCTGACAGGTGACCATGTTGACCTCGTCCGAATGGGTGGCGGCGATGATCATATCCGCATCCGCCGCCCCGGCCCGTTCCAGCACGTCAGGATAGCTGGCAAAACCGGCAATCCCCTGCACGTCAAGAGTGTCGGTCGCGCGCGCCACCAGTTCAGCGTTGTTGTCGACAACGGTGACATCGTTTTTCTCGCCAGCCAGATGTCGGGCAATTTGCCAGCCGACCTGACCGGCGCCACAGATGATGACCTTCATTCGCTCATCCCTTTATTCTTGCCCGAAACGCTTGGCAGATGCCCGCGGCTGGGTCAATCAACCGGTTCCTCAACATAGGCGACCCGGCCCCCGGATTTGTTAGCTGTGACCACACCCAAAGATTTCAGTTTCCGGTGCAAGGCGGATCGTTCCATTCCGACAAAGGACGCGGTGCGGCTGATATTGCCACCAAAGCGGTTGATCTGGGTCAGCAGATATTCACGCTCAAACGCCTCGCGCGCCTCGCGCAATGGCAAAGTGGCCAGCGTCCCCGACAGCACAACCTTGCCCTCCTCGCGCGCAGGCTCGGTCTCACCCGGCAATTCAGACACAGAAATCTCATCACTGCCCTCGCCAAGGATCAGCACCCGCTCAATCACATTGCGCAACTGCCGCACATTGCCGGGCCAGTTCATGGTCTGCAACAACGCCGCCGCCTCCTCGCTCAATGCCCTGAGCGGCAGGCTTTGCGAGCGGTTAAACATCTCAATGAAATGCCCCGCCAACAGCGGAATATCCTCGCGCCGCTCCTGCAACGAGGGCACCACCACCGGCACCACATTCAGCCGGTGAAACAGCTCACTACGAAACCGCCCCGCCTCAATCTCGGCCTCCAAATCGCGGTTGGTTGATGAGACCACCCGCAGGTCCACCTGCACTTTCTCTGATCCGCCCACCCTAAGGAATGTCTGATCCACCAGCACCCGCAATATCTTGGATTGCGTGCCCGGCGGCATATCGGCGACCTCGTCAAAATAGATCACCCCG
The DNA here is from genome assembly GCA_964655135.1 of uncultured Roseovarius sp. Lineage (GTDB taxonomy): Bacteria > Pseudomonadota > Alphaproteobacteria > Rhodobacterales > Rhodobacteraceae > Roseovarius. Next base: position 1,034 of record CAZZKL010000092.1, read on the forward strand.
CCATTGGCCTCTTCCAAAAGGCCCGGCTCAATCCCGCGGTCCTCACCCTCACGACCAAACAGCACATCTTCCATCCGGTCGGCCTCGATGGTGGCACAGCCGACGCTCACAAACGGCGCCTCGGCCCGGTCCGAATTGGCGTGAATATAGCGCGCTGCCAGCTCCTTACCCGATCCCGCAGGCCCCGACAGCATCACCCTTCCGTTGGATTTGGTCACCTTGTCAAGCTGCCCCAGAAGAGCGCGAAACGCGGGCGAGGCTCCATGCATTTCCGCCGGCTCCGTGCCCTGCCGTTTGAGCACTTGATTTTCCCGCCGCAACCGGCTGGTTTCCATACCGCGCCGGATCACCACCATTAGCTGATCAATATTGAACGGCTTTTCAATGAAATCATACGCCCCCTGCTTGATCGCCGCGACGGCAATTTCAATATTGCCATGCCCTGAAATAATCACCACCGGCACATCCGGGTAATCGCGCTTCACCACCTTGAGAATATCAATCCCGTCCATATTGCTGTCTTTCAGCCATATATCGAGGATCAGCAGCGCCGGTTGCTGATCCTTGATGGCCGACATAGCATCATCAGAATTGCCCGCCAGCCGGGTATTATATCCCTCATCCTCCAGAATATCCGCAATCAGCTCGCGAATATCGCGCTCATCATCAACAATTAAAATATCTGGCATAATATCACCCCTCATACTGCCTGTTTTATTTTTGTTTTCTGCTTGTTCATCCCGATCAGCGGCAGCCGGATCACAACCAAGCCGCCGGAATGCGCACCCGCCTCAAACGGTTCCGCATCGGTCAGTTCCAGCGTGCCGCCATGTTCTTCAATGATTTTCTTCACAATCGGCAGGCCCAGCCCGGTGCCCTTTGCCCGGGTCGTCACATAAGGCTCAAATAACCGGCTGCGGTCTTTCGGCAGGCCAATGCCATTATCCGAAATTCGGATCACCGCCTCATCGCCCTCATGGCTGCTGGTGACCCTGATGCGCGGTTTGTGGCCAATTACCTTTTTGTTTTCATAAAGGCTTTCAATCGCTTCGCCTGCATTCTTCAGCAGGTTTGTCAGCGCCTGAGAAATCATCGTCGCATCAATATCAGCGCATAAATCATCACCGCAAAATTCGGTTTCAAACTTAACATCAGGCTGGCCGCTTTCCTGCAACAGCACCGCCTCGCGCAGCAACCGGCTCAGACTGTCCTCTTTTGTCTGCGGCTCGGGCATCCGGGCAAACTTTGAAAACTCATCGACAATGCGGCGCAAATCATTGGTCTGGCGCACCACCACATCGGTGAGTTTCTCCAGCTTTTTCGCCTCACCGGCCTCAAGCTGCTTGGAGAATTTACGTTTGATGCGCTCGGCCGAAAGCTGAATCGGCGTCAGCGGGTTCTTGATCTCATGGGCAATCCGCCGCGCCACATCGCCCCAGGCCGCCATGCGCTGTGCTGCCACCAGATCAGTGACATCATCAAACGCCACAACATAGCCCTCGCGCTTACCCTCCTCATTCAACCGTTCAGACATCCGCACCAGCAGATTTTCCTGCCGGTTGCCGCGCACCACCTTGATTTCCTCCTGCACAAAGCCCTGAACCAATCCCTGCAAGCGGCCAAACAAGGCGGCAAATTCCGGCACCGCCACGCTCAGATCAAGCGATTGCTCGCCGCCCTGCCAGCCCAGCAAACGCTCGGCCGCGCGGTTGACAAATGTCACCCGGCCCCGGGGATCCAACCCAACCACGCCCGATGACACCGACCCAAGCACCGAATCAAACAGCCGCCTGCGGCGCTCTACCTGTTGGGTGTTGCTCAGTAATGTCTCGCGTTGGCCTTTCAACTGCCGGGTCATCTGATTAAAATAGCGCCCCAGCATGGCGATCTCATCATCGCCCTTTTCCTCGGGCACCTTGACATCAAGATCCCCCTCGCCCACCCGTTGCGCGGCCTGCATAAGCCGCCCCACCGGATGCGCCAGCCGCTCGGCAAACCACAGGCCCAGCCAAACCGCCGCAAGGATCAAAATCACCGCAAAGCCCAGATAAACCAGACCAAATTCAAACAACACCTTGCCGCGCTCGCTTTCGCGCTGGCGATAAAATTTGGCGGTTTCCTGGGTCTGGTCCAGCAGGTTCAGAATATCACCATCGACATTGCGGCTAACATACAGATACCTGTCCGGCAGCGTCTCCAGCGGCATCAGCGCGCGAAACTCGTTGTTATCCCAGTCGCGGATAATGACGATGCCCTCATCAATGGCCTGTTTGATTTGTTCTTGTGTCGGCTTTTCAAAATCAAACAAATACGAGCGCTCCCCCCGCGCGCGGATATCGCCGGTACCGTCAATCACAAAGGCCTCACGCAGGCCGCGCTGAATGCCGCGTTGGCCTTCCGACAAAACCTTGCGAATATCGCCGTCATCCATGAACACCCGGGCGCGTTTGGTGGCATTGATCACCGAGGCCAGCACCTTTGCATCCGTAATCAAATCGCGCCGGTGCTCTTCTTCATAGGATTTTGCGGCGGCGACAGAATCGCTCACAACCCGGCCAACCCGGTCAGAAAACCACGCCTCAAGCCCCATGTTCACTGTCAGGGTGGCAAAAATTGCCACGGTGATGGTCGGGATCATCGCCATGATGGCAAACACCCCCGTAAGCCGCATATGCAGCCGCGACCCGGCGGATTTCTTGCGCCGATTGGCCACCATCCGCGCCACCCGCTGCAGCACCAAAGCGGCGACCATGATCACATAAACAAGGTCCGCAAGCAGCACGATGCGCAGGATTTTTGAAGACGCCCCGCGATCAAGCGGTCCCATCACCAAAAACGTAACACCCGCCATGACCGGACCCAGCACCACCAGCATAAAGCCCGCAACACTTTGTAGCTGCCGCAATCTGCGCAGCCGGCTGATCTGCTCCAACGATATTTTGCGTGTCTTTGTTGCCACGCGCCTCACCCGCTCATTGGTGGTGCACATAGCGCGCACCCCTACATCTTGCGGCGAATTCGGGCACTGGCCCATTTTCGCCACAGGTCTGTGGCGCTTTTACATCATTTTTCGCCGCCGTGTCACGCGAATATCCAACTGAGTGATTTTCTTCCGTAAGGTATTGCGGTTAATGCCCAGCAAATCGGCGCATTTCATCTGATTTCCGCCTGTCGCCTCCAGCGCAATTTCAATCAACGGAAATTCAACCTCGCGCATAATCCGCGCATATATCCCCGCCGGAGGCAGCATCATTCCGTGCAGATCAAAATACCGCTGCACATGCCGCGCCACACTGTCGCCCAAGGTCTCATTCATCGCAGGTTGGGCCATCCCATCAGGCGGCGCGCCCAAGGCGTCCGAAATATCCCCGGCGTCAATCTCAACCCCCTGAACCGTCAGGTCCAGACGCCGCAGCACATTCTCCAACTGCCGCACATTGCCGGGCCAGCTATGCTGTCGCAACGCCTCAAGGGCCGCCGGGCTTAGCCGCATTTCCCCACCGATGAAATGCGCCGCCAGCAGGGCAATATCCGCCACCCTCTCGCGCAAGGGCGGCACGTTCAGCACCAGCCCGCTCAGCCGATAATACAGGTCATCCCGCAGCGTCCCCGCATCGTGTTGGCGGGTGGCAATAAACCTCGGAGGGCCACCAGCAGACGCATCCATCATCCGCACCAGCCTGCCCTGTGCCTCAAACGTCAGACTATAAATATCTTCCAACAAAATCGTGCCCGACCCCACCTTTGCCATTATTCTTGCAGGCCCGTCCAGCCCCTCCAGATCATCCGAATCCACCGTCACAAACGGCTGTGACCGACGGTCGGAAAGCTCATGAATGGCCTTTGCGATCAAGGTTTTCCCCGACCCCGATTCACCGCAAATCAGCACTGGCATATCGGCATTCATCCCCCGCGCGATCACCCGGTACAGGCGCTGCATCGCCGGGGTTTTCCCCACCAGCGGCAAGTCCTCGGGCCGCTCTGCCGCCACCGGCGCAAGCCCGCCACGCGCCGCAACCGACCGCTTCATTGCCTGCGCGGTGCGGTGCATCAGATCGGGCAAATCAAATGGCTTGGGCAGGTAATCATAGGCCTTGGCCTCGGACGCCTTTATCGCCGTCATAATGGTGTTTTGCGCCGAAATAATAATCACCGGCAAATCCGGCCGAACCTCGGCAATTTTCGGCAGCATCTCAAGCCCGTTGCCATCGGGCATCACCACATCCGAAATCACTACATCACCCCGCCCCTCGGCCACCCAGCGCATCAGGGTGGTCAGGCTTGAGGTGGCATGAACCCGCGCCCCGGCCCGCGTCAGCGCCTGCGTCAATACCGTGCGAATGGTGCGATCATCATCCGCCACCAAAACCGTGCCATCCATCAAAATTCCCCCTTTATATGCGCCGGAGCCATGGGCAAGGATAACCGAAACACCGTTTTCCTCGGAGTTGAGGACACGGCCATAAGCCCCTGATGTTCCTCAATTATCTTTGCGGCTAATGCCAGCCCCAGACCGGTTCCATTTTCGCGCCCCGACACAAACGGGTCAAAAACATCCGCCGCAATATCGGGCGGTAAACCCGGCCCATTGTCGATAATCTCAATCTGCAGCGGCACCGATATGGCCGCCTCTCCCGTTGCCATGGGCCGTCGCAAAGATTGCTCATAGGTGCTGCGCAAGATAATCTCTCCGCCCTTTGGCCCGGCCGCTTCGGCAGCGTTTTTCAACAGGTTCTGCACCACCTGCAACAACTGATCGGGATCGCCCCAGGCCAGCGGCAATGACGGATCATAGTCCTCACGCATCGTCATATTCGCGGCAAACCCCACCCGCGCCGAGCGCTTGGCCCGCTCCAGCACATCATGCAGATTAACCGCACAGCATTCCGGCGAGCGGGTATCGCCAAACTGCTCGACCTGCTCCAACAGCGCCACAATCCGGCGGCTTTCACTGACAATCAAATCGGTCATTTCCCGATCCTCCACGTTCAGATTCATCGCCAAAAGCTGCGCCGCGCCGGTGATCCCCGCCAGCGGGTTCTTGATCTCATGCGCCAGCATCGCCCCCATGCCAATGGCCGAGCGCGCCGCCTGTGTCACCGCTTGTTTTTGGGTCATCCGCCCGGTCAGATCACGCGGCGAAATCAACATGATCACCTGCCCTTCGGCCCCCGCCATCGGCGCAATCTGCAGATTGCACGCAATGCCCGGCCCCGCGCCCACGCGCAGTTTTGTATCATTGACAAAAAGCGGCGTCGCATCCCGGCGCATCCGCTGCATCGCCGCCTCTATCGGGGCCTCAACCCGCAACACATCCCACACCCGCACGCCGCAAACCGCCCGCGCCGAGCTGAACAAAAATTCCTCCGCCGCCGGGTTGATCCCGGTAATGCTATCATCCGCCGCCAGAATGATCCCCGGCACCGGCAATGAGGCCCAAATCCCGTTCATGCCGCCACCCGCCCCCGATCCAACAGCGCCTCAGGGATCAGCCGCAGCACCTCGTCGGGGTCACGGCTTGTTAAAACCCTGCGTCGCATCTCAACGCCGCACCCGGCCTGATCCAGATACCAGCCCAGATGCTTGCGCCCCACCCGATTGCCCAGCTTGGCCCCATAAAACCCCAGCATCGCCTGATAATGCCCCGCCACCATATCGGCCAAAGCCGCGCCGCGCGGGATCACCGGCGCGGGATGGCCCCAAAGCGCATGGGCAATCTCGGCCAACAGCCAAGGCCGCCCCTGCGCCCCGCGCCCGACCATCACCCCATCCGCGCCGGACTGTGCCAAAGCCTGCTCCGCCGCCGCCGCATCCACAATATCGCCATTGGCAATCACCGGAATTTTCACCGCCTGTTTCACCCGCGCAATCGCCGCCCAATCGGCGCGGCCTTTATAAAACTGGCAGCGGGTGCGGCCATGAATGGTGATCATCGCAATGCCCGCATCCTCGGCCCGTTTCGCCAGTTCCGGCGCGTTCATCAACTCCGCGTCCCAGCCCAGCCTTGTCTTCAGCGTCACCGGCACCCGCACCGCCGCAATCACCGCCTCAATCAACCCAAGCGCATGATCGAGATCCTTCATCAACGCCGATCCCGACGCGCCATTGCCACTTGCACTTGTCACCTTCTTCGCCGGGCAACCCATATTAATATCAATGATCCGCGCGCCCATATCCTCAACCCTGCGGGCTGCTTCGGCCATCCAACGGGCCTCCCGCCCGGCCAGTTGCACGGCGGTATTTTCAAGGCTCACCCCCAGTTCCGCGCGCTCCCGCACCCCCGGTTTGGCCTGCATCAATTCCTCGCTGGCCACCATCTCGCTCACCACCAGCCCCGCGCCAAAGCCCGACACCAGATTGCGAAACGGCAAATCGGTGATTCCCGCCAGCGGGGCCAGCAAAACCGGCGGTGAAACGGTTAGATCAGCGGGCGTGACGGGCAAATGCCTAATCCTTGTGCAATTTCGCCGTTCTAACGCGCAATCGCTGATTAAACAATGTTCATTGCATAAAAAAACAGCACTATGGGGCCTTCGAATTAACCGAGGCCCGCTCATTTATCCGCCGCAGAAAATCCAGCAACGGGCGGGTGAAGGCCTTGGGGGATTCGATCAATCCCAGATGTTGCAGCCCCGGCACAATGATGACCTGCGCATTGGGAATTTCATCCGCCATGGCCCGGCTCATATTCGGGGTACTGCCGCTGTCATGCGCGCCGGTCATGATCAAAGCAGGCTTGTCAATCGGCGGAACCGGGCGAATAAGATCGGTCACGCCTTCAGCCAGCACCACACGATGGGCCGCGTAATTCTTCGGCTCATTGGTCATGACCACCGCGCGTATCTGCGCCACTCGCTCGGCCTGCCCCGCGCGAAACTCCGGCGTCAACCAACGCTCAAGTGCGGCGTCCACCGTGGCCCCCGGCCCGCCCGCGCCAGCATCACGCGCCTGAGCCTCAACCCGCGCCTGCGCCTCTTCACCGCGCGCGTGCGGTGAATTAAGAATTCCCAACCCCGTCACCCGCGCCGGATGATCCATCACCACCCGCCGGTTGATCATCCCGCCCAGCGAAAACCCCACCAATGCGGCCTGCGCTATGGCCAATTCATCCAACAGCGCGATCACCTGCTCAGACAGCAACGTAAGGCTTGGGGTTGCGCCCGGCAAAACCGTCTCGCCATGGCCACAAAGATCATAGCTCAGCACCCGAAATTCCTGCGCAAGCACCGGCGCAATCGCCCCCCAAGTGCAGCCTCGCGTGAGGCCCAGCCCATGGATCAGCACCACCACCGGCGCACCCTCAGGCCCCGTCAAGTCATAGGCCGTACCCGTCGCACTCATCGCCATATTCAGGCGGTCCCGTCGGAAAATTCCGGCATCACCTGCTCAATAAACAGCATCAATGAGCGTTTTTGCTGATCCATATCCATCCCCATCGAGGCATAATAAATAAACCCATCCACGCCCACCGCCTGATATTTTCTAAGCTTTTCAATCACTTCTCCGGGCGTGCCAAACATCAGGTTTTCCTCAAGCATCGACGGGTCCACCCGCGCGTTGCCTTCAAGGCTATCCAGCGGCACCCGATCGGGAAAGCCATTGACCACATCGCCCGATTTCATCATCAGGTTGCCAAACTGCCCCAGCACAACCCTTATCGCATCCATCGCCGCCTTGCGATCATCGGCAGTTTCATAAACCGCCGAATGCCGCATCATCGCCCAGCGGCCGTCATATGTGCCGCCATGTTTCGCAATCGCCTCATCCAGCCGCGCGCGGTAAGTTTCCACCTCTGAAAACGGCATGGTCAGCGGCCAGCTCATGATATTACAGCCATTTTCAACCGCGTAATCAAAGGTAATAGGGGCGCGCGCCGCGACCCAGACAGGCACATCCTTTTGCACCGGCTTGGGGCAGGACGTCGCACTTGGAAACTGCCAGAATTCGCCGTCATGGGCATAATCGCCGGCCCACAGCTTTTGCACCACCGGCAGCATTTCCTGCATGTAGCGATAAGAATCACGCTGATCCAACCCCGGCTTCATTCGGTCAAATTCGCGCTGATAGGCACCTGACCCGATGCCAAATTCCAGCCGCCCGTCGCTGATCAAATCCAAAAACGCCGCCTCGCCAGCCAGATCAATCGGGTGCCAGTAAGCGGCATTCACCACCCCCACGCCCAGACGGATGTTTTTGGCATGATCCCCCCACCATGTCAGGATCTGAAACGGGTTGGGCGCAATCGTCATCTCCATCGCGTGATGCTCGGCCGCCCAGGCAATTTCAAACCCGGCGGCATCGGCCATTTTGACCATCTCCAAGGTGTGATCACGCACCGCTTTAATATCCGTCCCCGGATGCATCCTCTCAAGATTGATCGCCAGATGAAATTTCATGTGTCTTTTCCTTTTCTCACCGCATCTGAAACGGATTGGCCAAAGGCGCATCCGAGCTGCTCATCCAAACCGTCTTGGGCCTTGTATAATCATAAACCGCCTGAAACCCGCTTTCACGGCCATATCCCGATCCCTTCACACCGCCAAATTCGGCCACCGGCGAGATCACCCGGTAAGTATTGACCCAGACAATCCCGGCGCGCACGAGCCTAGACATGCGCAAGGCCCGCGCGTGATCACGGGTAAAAATCCCCGCCGCCAGGCCGTGCTGTGTGTCATTGGCCAGCGCCAGCGCCTCGGCCTCAGTTTTGAACCGCAACACGCACAGAACCGGCCCAAAAAGCTCAGTATCCACAATGCTCAAATCCGGGCTTGGGCAGTCAATAATTGTCGGCTGATAAAACATCTCACCGGCGTCCGCCCGTTTGCCGCCGCACAGCAATTTACCGCCCTGATCCACCGCCCGCGCCACTTCGCGTTCAATATTTTCAAGCTGGGCATGGGTGCAAAGCGGCCCCATCTCGGTCTCATCCGCCATCGGATCGCCAATGCAAATGCCGCGCGCAATCTTCACCAGCCGCTCCAGATAGTCGTCGGCTATATCCTCATGCACAATCAACCGAGACCCGGCGACACAGCTTTGCCCCGACGCGCCAAATATCCCCGCGACCGAGCCATTCACCGCACTTTCAATATCGGCGTCCGCAAACACGATGAATGGCGATTTACCGCCCAGTTCCAGACTGACCTCAGCGAAATTATTGGTTGAGTTCTGCAACACCTGTTTCGCCGCCCCCGGCCCGCCGGTAAAGGATATTCGCGCCACCAGCGGATGACTGGTCAGCGCCTTGCCGCAAGGCTCGCCGTGGCCGGTGATGATATTGACCACGCCGGGCGGAAACCCGGCCTCGGCAAATAATGCGCCGAATTCCAGCATCGCGGCGGGGGCATGTTCAGACGCCTTCAGCACCACCGTATTGCCCGCCGCCAGCGCCGGGCCAAGCTTTACGGCGGCCAAAAACAGTTGCGAATTCCACGGCACCACGGCAGCGATGACCCCCAAAGGCTCGCGGCTGGTGAACACAAACATATCGGGCTTATCCACCGGCAGGGTCTCGCCATGGATTTTATCCGCGGCCCCGGCATAGAAATGGAAAAACTCTGAGATGTATTTCGCCTGCCCCAAGGTTTCCTTGAACAACTTACCTGTGTCTCGGGTTTCCACCTCGCCCAATGCCTCGGACCGCTCGGCCAGCAAATCCGCCAACCGGCGCAAACATTGCCCGCGCTTGGTGGGCGTCATCTCGGCCCACGGGCCATTTGTGCCCGCCTCATGCGCCGCCCGCACCGCGCGGTCGACATCCGCGCCCGTGGCTTCGGGCACCTCAGCCCAAATTTCGCCGGTTGCGGGGTTTGTGGTGGTAAATACGCCGCCATCCGAGGCCGCGCCCCACGCCCCGCCGATTAGCATCTTGTATGATTTGATCATCTGCATTCCCCGCCTTGTTGCGCTTACACGGTGGCAGGCAATCTGACACAAAACAACACTTCTTGATATTGAAGTATTTTGCTGCAAATATGCAAGTATATCGAATTGAAAGTACGCCGATGAACATCACCTCGCTACAGACATTCCTGCACATCGTTGATTCCGGCAGCCTTGTGCGCGCCTCGCAAAAGCTCAACGTGACGCAATCCACCGTCACCGCGCGCCTCAAAACCCTTGAAGACGCGCTTGGCCAAACCCTGCTTATCCGCAAAAAATCCGGCACCACATTGACCCCCGCAGGCACTAAATTACTGCGCTATGCCCGCATCATGACCGGCCTGTGGCGGCAGGCAAGGTATGAGACCGGCCTGCCCGCCGGGCTGCAATCGGTCTGCACCTTTGGCTGCGCGCCCGAACTGTGGCCGGGGCCGGGAAAGGCGTTTTTTGAGGGGGTCATCTCGGGCCACCCGGAAATGGCCGTCTCGGTGCAACGCGGCAATGGTGATGAGCTGGAAAACTGGCTCAGATCCGGCATGGTGGATGTCATCCTGACCTTCGGCACCGCAACCCATAATGACCAAACAGCGCACGCCTTACCGCCCGAAAATCTGGTGCTTTATTCCAACAGGCCCAACACTCCGATCAAGGGCGATGCGCAATATATCTTTGTTGATCATGGTGAGGATTACCGCCGCCAACACGGCGAAAGTTATCACGATGCGGGCATTGCCCGGATCAGTTTTGATGCCTCCGAATGGGCGTTGCATCACCTGCTAACACGCGGCGGCTCGGCTTATCTGCCGCAAACTCTGGCGCAGCCGCATGTTGAGGCGGGACAACTTTATGTACTGCCTGATGCCCCGGTTTATGCCCGCAAGAAAACCCTGATTGTCCGCGATAGCGCCGCGCGCAACTGGGAATGGTTCCTGCCGCTGATCGCACAACTATCCCGATCAGATCGAGCGTGATAAAATTATCATCTTATAACATATTCATTTTATTGCCGTAATTCAGCCTTTCCACAGCCCGCATCGCCTGCTTAGCTCAAATTACAATCCTAAGGGTGCCGGTCCGGTACGAGCCGGTCGGTTTGCCCTATAAAAAGGAGCACAAGAAATGGCAGTTTCATCCCCCCCAACCTCTGAAAAAGAGGGCGCGGCAAAACCTGTTCAAGCGCAAGCACAACAGGCGCAGACGCAACAGACACCAAAGCCCGCGCCCAAGCCGGTTTTCACCGATTACGCCAGCATCTGAGCCCGAAAAAGGCCGCGCCCATTGGGACACGGCCTTTGATCATCTAGCTCTGAACGGCAGGGTTTATCCCACCAATTCCAGAC
>CAZZKL010000093.1:0-12185 GCA_964655135.1 uncultured Roseovarius sp.
AAACGCTTTGCTAAAATCCGGAGAGACTTGACTAAAGATGGCAAAAATAAGACAAGAATAAGACGGGGTCGCCATATTAGGCATTGTAAATTTGGATTATAGTGCTGGGTTTTGTGTCAGGGCTGGTTGGTCTGAAAGGAAAGATATTGTGTTTTCTCGGTTAATTTTTGCGCTGATCAGGGCTTTATTAATAGCACTACTTGTGGTCACGCCATCGTTGCTATTGCCCTCAACCGCCGAGGATACGGCGCAGATTGTGGTTGTTTTGGCGATCCTCGCTTCAATCCTGACATTTGCCGAATATTTCAGCAAATACCCCAGTATCATCGAGTTTCGCTTTGCGCCGCCGATGAACCGGCTGAGGTATATTGGTCTGGGGTTGACGGTGTTGTTTCTGACGCTGATTGCCCGTGGGCAAACCGACCCGACCAATGTAACCAGATTTCTGAAAACACTTGGGGATGGCATCGGCAAGGCAATAGATTTCCCATATTCCCCGGTACATCAGGTGGTTTTGATGTTGCCGCCGAATGCCAACGCGGCGCTGATTGATTCAGTGCGCACTGCGGCGGGGATTTCCTATATGGTGTCAATCCTGATCCTGTTCATATTCATCACCATGGTCCGGTTCTTTGGTTGGCCGCTGCGTAAAGGCTCGTTCAATGTGTGGCTTAACCTGCCGTTGTTTGATCCCTCTGGCGGCGGCGATGTGCTTTTCCGGCTCAGGCGCGATGCCGGGCTTAATATTGTGCTGGGGGCGTTGTTGCCGTTCCTGATCCCGGCGGCGGTGAATATGGTGTCGGAAATGATCAGCCCGGTTTCAGTCGCCAATCCGCAAACGCTGATCTGGATGATGAGCGCGTGGGCCTTCCTGCCCGCAAGTATGCTGATGCGCGGCATTGCGATGGAGCGGATTGCTGACCTGATCGAACAAAAACGCGCGCGCGATGCCCCCGAAGGCGCGCTCGACGCGTGAAAGCAGCACTTGTCGCTTTATGTCTGCTGATCGGCTCGGCATGGCCCATAGGGGCCGAAACCATACGGATTGCCACCTATAACACCGATCTTGTCCGCAAGGGTCCGGGGCTTTTGCTGCGCGATATTCTAAAGGGGGGGGATGCGCAGATTGCTGCCATTCAACAGGTGATCACAACCGTGGCCCCGGATATACTTGTGCTTCAGGGCATCGATTATGATCTTGGCCTTGAGGCGCTTACGGCCTTGCGCGATGCGCTTGCGGATGGTGGCCCGGACTATCCTTATATGTTTGCGTTGCGGCCCAATTCGGGCATGGCCACCGGGCTGGATATGGACGGTGACGGGCGCAAGGGCGGCGCGCGCGACAAACAGGGCTATGGTCAGTTTGCTGGTGAGGGCGGCATGGCGATCCTGTCACGCTTTGCGATTGACGCAAGCGCCGCCCGCGATTTCAGCGCGATGTTATGGAAGGATTTCCCCGGTGCCCTGCTGCCCGAGAGCGAGGGCAAGCCGTTCCCATCGGCGCAGGTGCAGGCGGTGCAGCGGCTATCTTCGGTCGGGCATTGGGTGGTGCCGGTTCAGCTTCCCGGCGGCGGCAGGCTTGATCTGCTGACCTTCCACGCCACGCCGCCGGTATTTGACGGGCCGGAAGACCGGAACGGGCGGCGCAACCATGATGAGATAAGTTTCTGGCTCCATTATCTGAACGGAGATTTTGGCCCCGTCCCGGCGCGGAATTTTGTGGTCATTGGTGACGCCAATCTTGATCCCACAGACGGCGAGGGGCGCAAGCGGGCAATCCTTGATCTGCTGGGGGATGCCCGCCTGCAAGACCCTGCGCCAAAGCGGCCGGGAAAGGTGGAAAACACCGGCGGCCACAAGGGCGACCCAAAGCTGGATACGGTGGATTGGCCATTGCCCGATCCCGGACCGATGCGGGTGGATTATGTCCTGCCTTCAGCGGATTTGAAGGTTGTCGGATCCGGGGTTTACTGGCCTGTCGAGGGCAATCCGGGGTCTGCGGCGGTCAAGGCCGCGAGCCGTCACCGTATGGTTTGGGTTGATCTTGAGCTTCGGTGATAGGGTCAGGGTTAGTATAAAGCGTTTTGCATTTAATCTGTGGCATGAGATTGGATGGAAAACGCCCATAACATTGAGGTGGCGCGTGCCTTTCCCATTTTTCCTGATTCAGAAAAAATCCAAAAGGCTTTAGATGCAGCACATGAAACGCCCCATTTCCCCCGCGAGTGATGACCACAAACACGGATGACCGCAAACACGATGGATAAAACCAGAAAATGGTGATCCCGGGTGGATTCGAACCACCAACCTGCCCCTTAGGAGGGGGCTGCTCTATCCAGTTGAGCCACGGGACCGCCGCGCCCTTCCATAGCGTCTGCAAAATGATTTGTCATTGCCAGATTGCCCTTTGAGCGATTGATTTCACTGGCCGCTTGATCATGATGCGGTGTTTGCGATACCAATAAAGAGAAGTATTTTCAGGAAGCATATCCAGTGACCACCCCAAACAGCCGCTCATTGACCCTCAGGGATGTCTCAGAAGCCTCTGGCGTGTCTGAAATGACCGTGAGCCGGGTGTTGCGCAACCGGGGCGATGTCTCGGATGCCACCCGAAAGCGGGTGCAGGATGCGGCCAAGAAATTGGGCTATGTGCCCAATAAAATCGCCGGCGCGCTGGCAAGTCAGCGGGTTAATCTGGTGGCGGTAATCATTCCGTCGATGTCCAACATGGTGTTTCCCGAGGTGATGACGGGCATATCTGAGGTGCTGGATGAAACCGATTTGCAACCGGTCATGGGCATCACCGGCTATAGCCGCGAAAAAGAAGAGAAGGTGCTGTATGAGATGCTGTCGTGGCGTCCGTCTGGTGTGATCATTGCCGGGCTTGAGCATTCAGAAACCGCGCGCGCCATGCTTGAGGCTGCAAACATTCCGGTGGTTGAGATCATGGATGTGGACGGTGAGCCGGTGGATAGCGTGGTGGGCATTTCGCATCGCCGCGCCGGACAGCAGATGGCGCAGGCGATCATCAAGGCGGGGTACCGCAATATCGGATTTCTCGGCACCAAGATGACGCTCGATCACCGCGCCCGCAAACGCTTTGAGGGGTTCACTGATACGCTGGCCAAGGCGGGCGTTGAGATCGTGGACAAGGAATTTTATTCGGGTGGCTCGGCCCTGCTGAAAGGCCGCGAGATGACGCAGGCGATTTTGGCGCGCAATGAAGAGTTGGATTTTCTATATTATTCCAATGATGTGATTGGCGCGGGTGGGCTTTTGTATCTGTTGGAGCAGGGCATTGATGTGCCCGGTCAGATTGGCCTTGCCGGGTTCAACGGCATTGACCTGATCAAGGGCCTGCCAAAAGAGCTGGCCACGATGGATGCCTGCCGGTTGGATATTGGCCGACAGGCGGCGAAGATAATTGTCGATTATCAAGGCAAAAGTGCCGCCCCGCAACGGATTGTATTAGAGCCGACAATCAGTTTTGGGCAGACATTGAAGCGGCGTTAACCCGGGTCATTCATCATGATGCCGGGGATATTCCTGCCTGTGATATGCGCCCGGCAATGCTCAATAAAGGCGCGCACGGTAAGCACGTTTTCCGCGCCCGCACATGTCAAAAGCCCCAGTTTCATTGGCCGCATATTTCCCTTTAAGGGCACAAAGCGCAATTTGCGGCCGTCCGGGGCGTGGTCATTCAGGGGGCGAAAATTGAGGATTGAATAGCCAAAACCATTGGCCACAAGGCTGCGCATTACGGCCATGTCGCGGGTGCGCTCGGTGATGATCGGCTTTAGCCCGGCCTGCTCAAAAAACGACAGGAAATAATCCGTGCTGAGGGGCAGATCAAGCAAGACCATCGGGTGTTCACAAAGCTCCTGCACTGAAACGACAGGCTGATGCGCCAGCGGATGATCCTCACTGAACAGGGCATAGGGCGGGAGATTGGCCAAGGGTATAAATGTTAAATCGTGTGGAATATCAAGATCATAGGTAAAGGCCAGATCAATTTTTCCCGCCCTGAGCTGGGCAAACAAACCCCTTTGGTTTTGCTCGGATTGGCTGATGCGAACATCGGGGAAAGCGGATTCAAATTCACGGCGCAGATGCGGCACAATCAGTTGGGCAAAGGTTGAAAGGCAGCCCAAAGCCAGCGGGCCTTGCACCTTTCCGGCAATATCGCGCGCCAGTTGATTGATTTTCTGGGCGTCTTTCAGCAGCGTGATGGCCTGCGCCATGAATTGCCGCCCGGCTTGGGTGAGCGCCAGGCCCCTGGCGTGTTTGCGCACGAATAACGCCAGACCAAACTCATCCTCCAACTGGGCAATGGCCGCCGAGATTGACGGCGAGGATACATTGACAATTCCCGCCGCCTCAGCGATCGAGCCGGCCTCGCCAACGGCGACGAAATACTCCAGTTGTCGCAAGGTGAAACGCACAGCCATAAAAGGCTCACTCCATCTATTTGCTGCGGGTTTGATCCAAAACAGTGATTTCACTCAAGCGTGCGGGCCTCATCCACCAGCATGATCGGGATGCCATCCCGGATTGGGAAGGCAAGGTTGGCGGCACTGCTGATCAGCTCTTGCCGCGCGGCATCATAGTCAAGCCGGGTCTGGGTTTGCGGACAGATCAGGGCCTCAATCATGTGGCGGTCAAAACCCGGGGTTTGGGGGCTGTCGGTCATTGCAATATCTCCTTGCGGGGGTCGCTGCGGATGGCGAATTCAATCAGGGTAATCAGAGTTTCGCGGCGACTGCTGAGGCTGGGGGATTCGAGCAGGGCCTGACGATCCTGAGGGCTGAATTTCAGCAGCATCGACAGGGAGTTGATCAGCAATTCATCATCCGCGTCTTTCAGGGCATTCCAGTCGGTTTGCCGCTCGCTCTCTGAGAAATACCGGTCGAGCAGGTGCATGAAGGCAGGGCGGTCAAAGGCAGGGTCCACGTCTTTGGGGCCAAGATCGCGCTCAAACCCTTGCCAGCTCACTTCGGCCCGGCGGTAGGGTTGAAAGCCGTCAACCTCCTGCACGATGCGGTAGCGCGAGATGCCGGTGAGGGTGATCATATAGCGGTTATCGTCGGTTTCAGAAAATTGCGTGATGCGGCCAACGCAACCGATGTCGTGCAGGGTATTATCACTGTCGTCGGGTGTCTGGCGCGGCTGGATCATGCCAATCAGGCGTTCCGGGGTTTTCAGGGCGTCATCAAACATCATCAGGTAGCGCGGTTCAAACAAATGCAGCGGCAGGCGCGCGCGCGGTAGCAATAAGGCACCCGGCAGGGGGAAGATCAGGATGAGTGAGGGTAAATCACGGGCGTGGGTCATTGGCCCAGCTTAGACGGTTTTATTTGCGGTTTGAATGGGAAAATCATGTAGGGGGAAATTGCCCGAGTTTCAGGCTTTCAAAGCGTCCGTAACCGCCTGTAGCAGGGCAAGACTTGCAACCGCGCCGTTGGCCTCGCCTTTTTCAAAATCATCGCCGGTTTGGGCCATTTGGTTGGTGATATGGGCGAAACATACAACCGATTTATCGCGCGCGTGGGCATAGGCGTAAAGTGCTGCCGCCTCCATCTCAACCGCCAGAATGCCACGGGCGCGGTTGGCGGTGATGGCGGTGGCGGTTTCGCGGTAAGGCGCGTCGGTGGTCCAGCTGGGGCCTTGGGTGACCGCAAAGGGCAGAGCGGTAAATGCGGTCTTGAGCTTTGCCAGCAGGGGTTTTGGGGCGGATGAGAATTCGGACGGGGGCAGGTAGTGATAACTGGTGCCCTCATCGCGCAGGGCCTTGTCGATCAGCACAAAACACGGGGTTTTCAGGGTCTCACTGATTTGCCCGGCTGAGGTGATGCTGATCAAAAGGCTGCAGCCTGAGACAAAAAGCTGCTCGGCCAGAAGCACCGCGAAAGAGGCCCCCACCGCGTTGCCGATAATGCCGTATTGCCGGTTTTGATGTTCAAAAACGTAAAGCTCAGTGTGGTAGCAGGCCCAAAAGGCGCTGCGTTTGGCGCGGTTTTGGGCGATCAGCCAGCGCAGAGTGTCGCCATCGGGATCAAGCAGGCAAATCTTTGGCACCACCCCTTTGGCAAGGCCAAGCTGCCGCCGCCCCTCGCGCAACAGGTTTTCGGGGCGAAAGACAGCCTGTTCCGAAGGGTGTTTATCGGTCAGGATCGGGGGTTTGGGCGCTTTAGGCAAAGATCAAAGAGCTGAGCTTGCGGCGGCCATTGAGGGCGATGGGATCATCGGGTTTGAGGGCCTCGAAAATGGTGAAAAGCTGTTTGCGGGCGGCATCCTCGTTCCAGTCGCGGTCGCGGCGGAAAAGCTCAAGCAGGTGATCAACCGCACCTTGGGTGTCGCCATTGGCCTGCAAGGCCTGCGCCAGATCAAACCGCGCTTGGGGGTCGTCTGGATTGGCCTCGACCGCTGCGGTCAGTTCGGCCACGGGGCCGGCACCCACGGCTTGTTTGGCCAGCTCAAGCTGGGCGTGGGCGGCCTCAAGCTCAGGCGTGTCGGTGATCCCGGCGGGGGCACCGTTGAGGATGGCTTCGGCCTGTTCAAGGTCGTCCATGGCGATATGGGCGCGGATCATGCCGCCATAAGCGCGGGCATTTTCCGGCTCTTCCTGAAGGATGGCGGCGAAGGTTTCGGCGGCGTCGGTGGCGGCCCCTTCGGTGAGCATTTCTTCGGCGGCTTCAATCGCCTCATCCAGCCCGCCGCTGGCGTCGCCACCAGAGGCCGCAATGACGCGGGTGAGGAAGGCGTCAACCTCGGAGGGCGGCTGTGCGCCTTGAAAGGCATCAATCGGTTTACCCTGCCAGAAGGCCATGACCGTGGGCAGGGATTGCACCTGTAGCTGACTGGCCAGCATCTTGTTTTCGTCGACATTGACCTTGGCCATGCGCACCGCACCTTTGGCCTTGGTCACCGCCGCTTCCAAAGCGGGGCCGAGGGTTTTGCACGGGCCACACCAATCGGCCCAAAAATCCACGATGACGGGCACGGTATTGCTCAACTCAATGACGTCGGCCATGAAATTGGCCTCGGAGACGTCTTTGATCAGGTCCGCTGCGGGGGGCTGTGCGCCTAGCTCTAACATGTTTTTGCCTATCCAATGATCTTTGCAAAACTACATGGCGTAGGCGGGCGCATGTTGCAAGGGCCGAGGGGTAAGCAGGCCTTGATCATCATGGATATTTAGGGGTGCTTACGGGGGTGTTTACGGGTGTACCGGATGAGGTTAAGGGCTGTGATGCACCGACTCGCCCAGCCGTTGATCACAACCCCGCCGCCCAAGAGCAATGTAAGTCGGGAGAACTCGTTAAGCATGTAACTGAATGCTCCTGTGTGCAATGTCTGGGATTTATGGGCAAATAGATAGGTCAGGAAAACCTGACCTTTTATACTTGGGGTTGTATGGATTCCCGTGGAAGGATGTATGGGGGCAACCCGTAGTCTGCTGCGTTTCGCGCCATGGTCCCGGGCCGGGGTAATATCGCCGTTTGGTTGGCCGTTTGGTTGGCCGTTTGGTTGGCCGTTTGGTTGAATGCCTGAGCGGTCGGGATTGTTCAGGCAAAGCAGCCCTTGCAAAACATTATGGTGAAACAAGGCCCTTTTTGGATGGTCAGCAGTCCGGCAGGCCCCGCCCCCCGAAAGCAAAGGATCCCCGGATTCGTAGCGGGTTTTGATTGCCATGCCTGAGTACGGCAATTCCTAAAATTTATTTCGGCGATATGATGCGATACGATCAGGTGAAGGTCACTGGCGTTTGCTTTGTCCGGTTCACACTCAACGAAAACACATCGGGGCGTGCATAATGACCGCTGGCGTCAAATTTCCGGCGCGAGGATCGGGCGGCTTCGACGTCAATGTCAGTGAACAATATGCCTTTTTCCTGATGCATTGGGCCTGCCTGCACGCCGCCAAAGGGTTTATAGACCACCGCATCGCCCGGGTTCACCCATTCATCCCGGTTCGGAAACAGCTCGTCATAATGGGGGATGTCGGTTGGAATATCGGACACCTCAAGTGCCGTGGCGCAGCCGATTACCCAACAGCCACCTTCGCGGGCAATATGCTGCATCGTGGCCAGCCAGGTTTCGCCGCTGTCCCATGTGGGGGCCACATAGATGTCGATGTTCTGGGCATAAAGCGCAAAGCGCGCCAGCGGCATGTAGTTTTCCCAGCAAATCAGCGCGCCAACACGCCCGACTGCGGTGTCAACGACGTTGAGACCAGAGCCATCGCCAAATCCCCAGATCATACGCTCGGGATTGGTTGGCATTAGCTTGCGGTGATTGTTTAGGATCTTGCCATCCGCGTCGATGATGATGCAACTGTTGAACAACGTGCTGCCGCTGACGGCACCGTCAACCTCCTGATAGCCCGCGACGATGACCACTCCGTGGGTTTCTGCCGCCTCCTGTAGCGGGGCCATTTGCCCGCGCGAGAGGTCAATCGAATTTGCTTGCAGCAGAGAAAACAGATCATCGGTTTTTCCCATCCCTGCCCCGGGTGGCAGACGCCAGACGAAGGTTGGATACCCGGGAAACCAGGCCTCGGGGAAGACCACCATTTCGGCCCCGCCAAGCGCGGCTTCTTCGATCAGCGCAACCGCTCTGGCCATGGATTTTTCAAGGTTCAGATAGACCGGGGGCTGTTGGATTATGGCAATTTTGGTCATGGCGTTTTTCCTTTTTTGCATATGCTGACGGCAGAAATCAGTTGGCAACGAATCATCGCGTAATATTTACAGTCCCGTTGGGTATTAGATTGGGTCTTTTAAATCGGGGTTTGGGTGGCTCGGGCGCAATGACATTCCCACGCGAGGGGGCCAGGCCCATCAGCGCGCGACGAAGGCTCATTTTATTTCCTGCACGCACCTCATAGTTGGCGCAGTGGGTGCCGTCATAGGCGCATCCGACACAGCTCGTGCTTCCGTCGGAATTCTCGTTGCAACAGGCCACCACGCTGGGCGTTCTGATAATTTCACCACCGGCCGCTTCGCACAACAGAATGTTGTCACTTGCCTGATTTCGCGGAATTGGTGTTCTTGTTGCTGCAAATGCCGCGCTGCTGACAGCTACTAGCCCAAGAAAGACTGAGGCCGCCAGAATGGTGCGCGGCAGGTTACGCGCCTCTTTCCGGGTGTTCTCAAATTGTGCTGATCTGGATTTTATCATGGGAATCCTCCTTTTGGTGTGCAAAAAATGCTATGCGGTTGCGGCGGCAACAAGCATCTCGCACTGGCCTTCAAACCGGCCCTCCGCCTCGAATACGCCAAGCGCCTGTTCGATTTCCGCCCAGGCATCGTCTTGTTCGTGTTCCGACAGGCCGCCCAGCATCTGATGCAGCGCGCCAAAGCTTTCCTGCTCGAATTGCAGGCATTCCAAGGCCGAGCCAAGACGAACCGGGGCCGAGACCCGCTCGACCTGAACATCCGAAAATCCGGCGTCGGTAAATCGCTGCGCCAGCACATCAGGATCACCAAGACTGAACGGTCCGGGCTGTCCGGGCAGAGGGGCCGGAAGCGCGGCGCGGCGTCGAATGATGCCAACGGGGATGGAAAAGAAGCCGTTCAAATCCGCCGCCGCATAGGTGATGGCCCCGACACGCCCGCCGGGGCGCAGTTGATCGCGCATTCCGGTCAGGGCCTTATTTTGATCGGGAAAATAGATCAGGCCAACCCGCGAAATCACCGCATCAAATGGCTGAGTTTCAAGCTCGAATAGGGCCTCGCCGTCTTTGACCAGTGTATCGACATGATCAAACCCTGCCTGTTTGGCGTTGGCGGCGGCATGTTCAAGAATGGCGGGCGACAGATCAGTTGCCAAAACGTATCCGGTCGGGCCGGTCCGCCGGGCTGCGGCCAAGGTTTGATCCCCTGCCCCGGCGGCGACATCAAGCACGCGGCTACCTTTTTGAACATGGGTCATATCCAGCATCATTTCCGTCGCCGGGCCAAGCCACCGTGCCAACAGCGGTGCCCATCGGTTCCAGGCATCGGCGGCCCCGTCCCATTGGTTGCGGGTGGTTTTCTTGAAGGCGATTGGATCAAAAACTTTGTTGGCGGTATTCATTTTAATTCTCCTTGTTGTGCAAATTTTATTGCTAAAACCGTGACAGACCATCAGAATTGGATCAATTCGCAGTATTTCGACGTTGGATTTGCAAAAATGCACAAACCGGGATGGCCAACATGCAATGGGATGATCTGAGAATTTTTCTGGCCGTCGCCCGGGCAGGCTCGATCAGTGGGGCCGCCAACCGCCTTGCTGTTCAACATTCGACCGTGTCCAGAAGGCTGCGGTCGTTAGAGGAACAACTGGGCACCCGCCTGATTGAGCGCAAGACATCGGGGTATGAACTAACCGAAGCCGGTGAGGAATTGCAGCTTTCAGCCCGCAAGATTGAGGTTGAAATCCTTGGGTTCGAAGGGGCGCAAAGCGGGCATGATACCGACACGGCAGGCGAATTGAGGGTATCGGCCATTAACAACATGGCGTCTACGACCCTGATGCCGATGTTTGCCCGGTTCAGCGACGCCTATCCAAACATTGAACTGCATGTTCTGGTGAGCAACAAATTCGTCAATCTGGCGGAGCGCGATGCGGATATTGCTATTCGGCTGACCAATACGCCGCTTGATACTCTGATCGGCGTAAAGCTGGCGACGGTTGCCTCGGCGGTTTACGGCGCGCGCGATTATTGCACCGAGGTGCAGGCCGGAACTGCCAAGGAGAAATGGCTGGGGATTGAGTGTTGCGGGTTCCATATGTCCTGGACCAAAGCGGCCTGCCCGGACAAGGATCACAATTTCTTTGTTGATGACACGCTGCTTACCCTTGCGGCCCTCAAATCCGGTGCCGGGCTGGCCTATCTGCCGTGCTTCATGGGCGATAGTGAGCCGTCATTGCTGCGTTTCCGCCCCCCCGAGCCGCAACACGATCTGGGGCTGTGGCTGGTCTATCACCGGGATTTACGGCGGACAAAGCGCGTGCGGCTGTTTCGCGAACACATGCAACGCGAAATCTCAGAGCTGCGCGCCTTGTTTGAGGGGCACCTTGCACTTGAGTGAACGCCCCGCCGCCGGTCACAACCCGCCGTCCAATGTACGTCGGGAGAACTTGTTAAGCATTTACCGCAATGCTCCTGTCCTCAGTGTTGGGGATATTGGCGCAAATAGATAGGTCAGGAAAACCTGACCTTTTATACTTGGGGTTGCAGGGGTTCGCGTGGAGGGGGTGTGGGATACGCTGCGTTCGGGCCTAACGATCTCTTTGCTCAGGAAAACATGATTTAATAAACACGTCTTCGACCGAAATATACGCCTCGAAAGCATCTTGCACTTGAGGCGAAGGATAGCCTTTGTACCATTCTAAAACCTCACCATCCTTTCCTCGCCGCTTCCCTTTCTCAAAAATATCTCGGTACCGTCTTGGTGAGATTCCAATAAAATGTTCCATTTTTACTTTTTTACAAGATTCCCTATTTGTCGAGATTGCATCTTTATGTGAGGCTAAGGCCTTACTCTTTGGATACGGTTCAATAAATACAATTCGGCAAATACCTGCCGCGATCAAGTGCTTCGCGCAGTTGTGGCAGGGATACGTTGTTACATAAATAGTTGCTCCGTTAATACTAAGGCCAAGGCGTGCGGCGTCGCATAAAGCCGTCATTTCAGCATGCGTCATTCGTCCATATTCAGTAATATTTGTAACAAGCGCCTCTTTTATCTTCTCTTGGAATGCGGGGTCTTTTTGAATTTCTTCTGGTTCTTTTGAAATCATGTCACTCGTTTTTAAAACCTTTAGGAAATCAAAAATTATTTTGTTTGTTTCAACTTTATTTGGTTCGAATTTATCGTCTATGTCCCGATGCTTTGGATCGTCATCAAACCAGTAATTTCCACCACCCGATTTTGGAACATCATTAAATCCTACGGTTATCAAATCACCCGATTTACTAATAATTGCAGACCCGACTTGCCGCGAAAGATCGGCAGACCTCAAGGATGCAGCTTTTGCGATATACGAGCCAAATTCATCAACGGAAGGGCTATGATCATTCTTCCCGAAGAAGGCTAAGATGAACCTCTTAATACCTTCTTGAATTTCCTTTGGGCTGTTCCCCGAAATAAACACATCACCAGTGTGGAATGCTTCGCTAAACCTTTGCCCGTGATCATC
>CAZZKL010000094.1:0-12051 GCA_964655135.1 uncultured Roseovarius sp.
GGGTCTCACCCGGCATATCGATTTTCTTGCGCAGACGGCTGATATGCACGTCAATCACATTGGTTTGCGGATCAAAATGATAATCCCAGACGTTTTCAAGCAGCATGGTGCGGGTCACAATCCGCCCCGCCGCACGCATCAGATATTCCAGTATCTGAAATTCGCGCGGCTGCAAGTTGATCTGACGATTGCCACGGGTGGCGGTGCGGGCCATCAGATCAAGGGTCAGGTCCTGAACCCTCAGGCTGCTGTCATCAGAGGCCGAGGACGGGCTGCGGCGCAAGATCGCCTCAAGCCGCGCCAGCAGCTCGGAAAACACAAAAGGTTTGGTCAGGTAATCATCGGCCCCGGCGCGCAGGCCCTCAACCCGGTGATCGGTCTGGGCCAGCGCCGAGAGCAACAGAACCGGCGTTTGCACCTTGTTGGAACGCATGGTTTTGAGGATCGAAATCCCGTCAAGCTCGGGCAGCATCCGGTCGAGGATGATCACATCATAAGGACCGCCCAGCGCGTGCGACAGCCCCTCAACCCCGGTTTTGATCCAGGTGGTGGCATGGCCCGCCTCATTCAGGCCCTTTTCCACAAAGCGGGCGGTGCTGGTGTCATCTTCGATGATCAAAATACGCATGAGGGGCTATATAAGGGGGATTGAGGCGCAAAACCATATCAGGTTTTGATTATGGTCACGGGCGGTTGGTGAAGGTCGCTGCATAGTGACGCGCGGCGGATTTGCCCCCCCTACTCCCGGCCCTCGTGCTGGAGTAATTACGTTGGCCGGGAGGTCCCGGCACAGAAGAAAAACTGTGGCCGGGACGTGGGGGTGTCAACAATCCTATCTTGCGTTCAGGAAAGTGGCAGTGCGGCAAAGCGGCGGTTACCGCCGCGTTCAATCTGCGCCAGAACCGAGGGCCGTCCGGCCTCTTTGGCCTGCGCCACTGCCGCGTTGACATCGGACAGGTTTGAGACAGGTTTCTGGTTGACCGAAACCACGATATCGCCTTCTTGCAAACCGGCCTGAGCCGCCCCGCTTTTGGGATCGACCGAGGTGATCACCACGTTGCCATCATCGGATTGCAGACCCAGGCCAAGCGCCTCAAAATTCTGCTTCGGCTTTGCCTGTTGCGCCGAGGCCAGGGCTGTATCCATTTCGAGCTTGGCAATCGTTGGCTCCAGAACAACGGTGGTTCCGCCGCGATAGACCTTCATCTTGGTATTCTTGCCAATATCCGCATTGGCCACCGCCAGCGTCAAATCGCCAACATCGCCGATGACCGTGTCACCAAAGCCAAGGATCACATCGCCGCTTTTTACCCCGGCGGCTTTGGCCGGGCTGTTGTCTTGTACGGTGTCGACGAGCACCCCCTTGGCGTCTGCCAGCCCCAGACTTTCGGCAATATCATTGGTCATATTCTGGATGCTGACCCCCAGCCAGCCGCGTTCAACCTGACCGGTGGCAGTAATGTCCGACACGATAGATTTGGCCAGCGCCGCAGGGATAGAAAAGCCGATACCAATATTGCCGCCCGAAGGCGAAATGATGGCGGTATTCACACCCACCACATTGCCATAGGCATCAAACAGCGGCCCGCCTGAGTTGCCCCTGTTGATCGGCGCATCAACCTGAATGAAATCATCATAGGGACCGGCGCCAATATCACGGCCACGCGCCGAAACAATGCCCGAGGTCACACTACCAGTCAGGCCAAAAGGCGCGCCGACGGCAAATACCGGATCACCCACGCGCAGCTTGTCAGAATTGCCCCAACCGACCGTTGGCAGTTTTGCATCCGCTTCGATTTTCAGCACGGCAAGATCGGTTTTCGGGTCTGTCCCAAGCAATTTGGCCGTAAACTCGCGCCCGTCTTTGAGGGTCACGTTCAGCGTGTCCGCATCGGCAACCACATGGTTGTTGGTGACGATAATGCCGCTGTCATCAACGATGAAACCTGAGCCAAGCGCCTGCGTCGGTCGCGGGGCGCTAAATTGCCCCTGCGGACCTTGCTGTTGCTCAAAAAAGTGTTTGAACATCTCGCCCATCGGGCCGGATGGCAGATTATCGGGCAACATGTTCTGAGGCATCTTTCCGGCCATATCGCCGGTGTTGTCGCCGGAGTTATCAATGGTGACGGTGATTTTCACCACTGCCGGGCTGACGACCTCGATCAGATCGGCAAGGTTGGCCGGTTGAGTCCATGCGATAGGCGTCACGGTTGCGGTTTGCGCCGTGGTTTGCAGCGGCATCATCAAACCGACAGTGCCAATGACAGCGGCGGTGGTGCCCAGCAAAAATTTGCGAACTGTTTTGTGTACGGTGATATATCTGACTGCGCTTTTCATCCTGTAACCTTTCGTGAGTGGTATCTGACACCGCAGATGACAGGTTTGGATGGCAGGGGGATGAAGCACAGATTAAAAATAGTTCATGTTGCGGGCGGCAGCCCGTGCAGGCCAGAGGTATTTTACGCATAAAAAAGGGCCCGCCAGATGGCAGGCCCTGACCCGTGCGATAGGTGCTGGGTTTATTTATTCTTCGCCAACACGTCGCGAATTTCCAGCAGCACGTCAAGCTCGGACGGGCCGGGATCGGCGGCGGGGGCTTCTTCCTTGGCCTTTTTGGTTTTATTCATCGCTTTGACCAACATAAATACAACAAATGCGATGATCAGAAAGTTTATGATCGCCATGATGAAACGGCCATAAGCAAAGACGGCGGCACCGGCCTCTTCGGCGGCGGTCATCGAGCTATACTCACCACTGCCCAGCACCACATAGAGGCCGGAAAAATCAACTCCGCCCATGAACAGGCTGATGATCGGATTGATCAGATCGGCCACCAATGAGCCGACAATCGCGGTGAATGCCGCGCCAATGATGATGCCCACAGCCATGTCCATGACATTGCCCTTGGCGATGAAGTCTTTGAATTCTTTTATCATTTTACCCTCACTCCGGTTGTTGCCACCGCCCTTTGAGGCCGCGTTGCAAGGCTATTAGCATAAAACCCCGCGCATTTGCCTAAAATTTTAAGGGGAAAAGGTGCGGCTCATTCCCGTTTTGGTCAAGCCTGCTGCGTTCGCATCTCATCGGCCAGTTTTTCGGCCATCATCACGGTGGGCGCGTTGGTATTGCCGCCAATCAGGCGCGGCATGATTGAGGCGTCAATTACCCGCAGGCCGGTGACCCCGTGAACCCGCGCCGATGGGTCCACCACCGCCCGATCATCCACCCCCATTTTGCAGGTGCCAACCGGGTGATAGATGGTATCGGCGCGCGCCCGGATGTCGGCCTCAAGGGCGGCATCCGTGCCCTCAATCGGGTAAAGCCGCCTGCCCCGCCATGGGGCCAGCGCGCCCTCGTCAAGCACCTGCTGCATCATCCGCGCGCCGCGCATTAAGCTGTGCAGATCGCGTTTATCCGCCAGAAAATTCGGGTCAATCCGGGGGGCGGCATCGGGGTTGGCGGATTTCAGGGTAACCTGCCCCCGGCTTTTGGGACGCAGCACGCAGGCATGGCAGGAAAACCCGTATCTGAAATGCAGTTTGCGCATGTGCTGATCCACAATACCGATCACCAGATGCAGTTGCAGATCGGGCCGGTCAAGCCCCGGATCAGAGCGCAAAAATACACCGCATTCCGCCATCGGCGAGGCAAACATACCGCCACCCCCCTGCCGCCATTTCATCCCCGCCCGCGCCAGTTGCCACAGGCCTTTGGGGTTGAGGCCAATCACATCATGACGGCTGGAGCGGTAGGAAACGGTATAATCCAGATGGTCCTGCAGGTTTTCGCCAACGCCCGGCAGATCATGCACCACATCAATGCCATGGCCGCGCAGCTCCTTGGCCGGGCCGATGCCCGACAGCTTGAGCAGATGCGGCGAGTTAAAGGTGCCGCCGCAAAGGATCACCTCATGTTTGGCCCGCACGGTTTGCAGCTTGTCCCGGTGTTTGAATATCGCCCCGGTGGCGCGTTTGCCGTCAAAGGTAATGCGCTGCACATGCGCGCGGGTGATCACCGTCAGATTAGGCCGGGTCATGACCCCAAAGAGATAAGCGGCGGCAACCGAGCACCGCTCGCCCTTATGCGGGCCTTGGTGGAATTGCGTGACCTGATAGAGGCCCGCACCCTCTTGCCTTGGACCGTTGAAATCATCGTTGCGCGGGATTTGACAGGCGGTTGTGGCCTCAAGAAAGGCCGACGATACCGGCCTTGGATCAGGTTGATCCCTGACCTGCAATGGGCCGGTATTGCCGTGCAGATCATCCGCGCCATTGGCGTTGCCCTCGGAGCGTTTGAACCACGGCAGCACGCTTTGCCAGTCCCATCCGTCACAGCCCAGATCGGCCCATTCATCATAATCGCGCGCGTGCCCGCGCATATAGATCATCGCGTTGATCGCACTTGAGCCGCCCAGCGCCTTACCGCGCGGCTGAAACCCGCGCCGCCCGTTGAGGTGCTTTTGCGGCGTGGTTTTGAACGCCCAGTTGTTGATCTTGGGCCGGCCTGAAACCATCGCCGCCACCATTGCGGGCGCCCGGACCAAAAACCCGCGCCCGCCGCCGCCGGCCTCAAGCAAACACACGGATGTTTTGCGGTCTTCGCTGAGCCGCGACGCCATAACCGCGCCCGCCGAGCCACCGCCGATGATGATATAATCAAAGTTCAATATCCGCCCTCCTTTCGGTGAGCCTACGAGAGCCGGGCAATATTTGAAAAGAAAAACGCCGCGTAACATCGGCGCGGATTGCTGATGGTTTTTGTCAGCAGGGACCTGCTACATACGGGCCATGACAAACAGCAAAAAATCAGTGTTGAACGCAGGCCTTGCCCTGATGCTGGGCTCGGCTTTTTTGTTCAGCACGGCGGGGATATTCACCAAAGGCGTCAGCGCCGTGGCGTGGCAGGTGATCTTTTGGCGGGCATTGTTCAGCGCCGTTCTGACCAGTGGTGCCATTGCCGCGCGCGGCAGGCTGGGGGCGGAATACCTGCGCATGGGATGGCGCGGCGGTTTGTCGGCCCTCATCGGGGCGGCGGGCACGGCGATGTTTCTCAGCGCGTTCAAGCATACCAGCGTGGCCAATGTGGCATTAATTTATTCCGCCACGCCGTTGATGGCCGCGCTGCTGGCTTGGGTGTTCCTGCGCGAGGTGCCGGGGCGAAATGTAATTATCGGCGCGTTGCTGGGCATTGGCGGGATCACGGTGATCGTCAGCGGCACCCCCGGTCAGGCGCATCTTTTTGGCGATATGCTGGCGTTTGGAATGGCGGTAGCGCTGGCGCTTTTGTTTGTGCTCTACCGGGCCTGGCCAGAGACGCCAAGCGCCGGGCCGGTGGCGTTATCATCGGTATTATTGTTGCCAGTGTCAGGCATGATGGCCAACCCGTTTGCGGTGCCGGGGATTGAGATTGCCATTCTGGCGGCGTTTGGGTTGGTGTTTGCGCTGGCGTCATACTGGATGCTGGAAGGGGCCAAGCGCCTGCCCTCGGGGCAAACCGCATTGCTAAGCACGACCGAGACACCATTTGCCATTCTGCTGGCGTGGCTGATCCTAAAGGAAGTGCCGGTGGCGGCCACCTTCATTGGCGGCGGATTATTATTGCTCGGGGTGGTGATTGGCAGCGTGGGAAAACCCCGTCAGCCTGGCAATGCGCCCTCCAGCACATAGCGCAGGATTTGCACCACCTGTGCGGGATCACGGGCCACGGCCATGGCGGCGGCATCGACCTCTTTTAGCGGGTGGTCATGCTCGGGCTGTTGCAGGATGATCAGGGATTTACCAAGGGCGGCGGCATAGCCCGCGTCAAACGCCGCATTCCATTGCTTATATTTCTCACCAAAGCGCACCACCACAACATCGGCGTCCTCAATCCCCTTGCGGGTGCGGATGGCGTTGATCATAGCGCCCTTATGGTCATGCCAGTATTTATCCGGCTCACCCCCAAGGATCGCAACCCCGCAATCATCCGAGGCCGCGTGATCGGTAACCGGCCCGGAAAACACCAGATCAAGGCCCTTGGCACCGGTGATGATCTGTTCGCGCCAATCAGTATGGATTTCGCCGGAGAGATAGATTTTGAGTGTCATGGGGGCCTCTTGTTTCGCTGATACTTGCGCCGTGTGGACCTTGATAGCGGTTATGCCCCTCCTCCACCAGCGTTACGGTTATTTCATATATTACGGTTATTTCACTTGTATAAACAGACCTAACAGACATATATACAAGGAAAAAGAGGCGAGAAAGATATGACATCTGTGAAAAAAAACACCGCCGCGAACGAAGTTCAGGGGCTTAAAGATCGTCTGCCAACTGAAGCGGAAATTGACAGCGCGGCACATGCGGCAACGGCCATTGCCGTGGCGATGGAGCTGGATGACGGGTTAAAAATTACCGGCGAGAATGGCGATCCGGTAAAGATTGCTCCGGCAGTTGGCGACCTTATTATTGAGCTTTTGGGGCATGTCAGTGCGGGAGATATGGTAACATTAGTGCCGGTAAGCGCGATGCTGACAACGCAACAGGCGGCGGATATGCTCAATGTATCGCGTCCGCACCTGACCAAACTGCTCAAACAAGGTGAGATCAGGTTTGAAAAAGTCGGAAAGCACCGCCGTGTGCCCCTGCCCGCATTGATGCAATACCGGGAGAAAAAGGCGCGACTACAGGAAGAGGCGATGCAGGAACTGGCGCGCCTTGGTCAGGAGTTTGACCGCGCGTGAGCCATGTCGCAAATCCCTTTGTTATCGTTCTTGACGCAAATGTTCTTTATCCATTCCGGACCCGAGATGTTCTTTTCACATTCGCTCAGCAGGGATTGTTTCGGGCACGATTCACAGATGAGATTATAGACGAGTGGACGCGGAGCCTAATCAAAAACAAGCCTGGGTTGAAGGCAAGTATTGGCCGTCAAGAAAAAATTATCAGAGACGTGTTTGAAGAGTGTTTTGTAACGGGCTTTGAGCCGCTGATAGACGGTCTTAAGCTCCCGGATAAGGATGATCGCCATGTCCTTGCCGCCGCGATAAAATGTTCTGCGCAAATTATCGTAACTGAGAACAAGAAAGATTTTCCTGAGGACGTGTTGGAAGAACACAATATTGAAGCGCTCAGTGCCGATGATATGCTTGCCAACACCTTTGACTTATTTCAGATGGGGGGTGCCAAAGCCCTGCGTATTGTACGTCAGCGGTATGACAATCCCCCCTTCACAGCATCCGAATTTCTGTTGGACCTGACAAAATGTGGGATGCCAAAGCTTGCCGCCATGGCGCGCAACGGGATTGAGTATCTGTGATACTCAGTTGGCTACCCGAGAGGTCACGGCACAGCAACAAAACTGCGGCCGGGATGTGGGTTAGCTTCGCAATATGCCGCCGGTGGCTTTGCTTACCTTGTCGATGATACGGGCGCTGAGGGCTTCGATGTCGGCGTCTTTCAGGGTGGCCTCGGTGGGCTGAAGCCGCACGGTGATGGCGAGGGATTTTTTGCCCTCCCCAAGCGAGCCACCGATGAATTCGTCAAATAGGCGCACGTTTTCAATCAGGGTTTTATCGGCCCCGGCGGCGGCGTTGACCAGTGTCAGCGCCTCAACATCGGCGTCCACCACAAAGGCGAAATCACGTTCGACCGCTTGCAGATCGTTGAGCGTGGGCGCGCCGCGATTTGCGCCGGATTTGCGCGGCATCGGCACTTCTTCGGGCCAGATGGTAAAGCCCATGGCCGGGCCTTTGAGGCCAAACGCCGTCAGAATACGCGGGTGCAGCTCACCAAATACCGCCAGCATCTTTTTCGGACCCAGACAGATGCGCCCGTGGCGTCCGGGGTGCCACCAGTCGCGCGCGCCGCGCAGGATTTGCGATTTGGCAGGCGCGCCGATGGCGGCCAGAATGGCCTCAGCATCGGCTTTGACGTCAAACACATCGACGGCGCGCGCGTCGCCATGCACGTCCTTGGGGCCGGTGCGGCCAATCAAAAGCCCACTGAGCAAAACATGCTGTTCGCCGGGTTCACCGCCATGAAAGGCCGGGCCAAGCTCAAACAACGCCTGATCCATCAGGCCGCGTGCCTGATTGCGGGCGGCGGCTTGTAATAGGCCGGGCAGCAGGGCCGGGCGCATGTGGCTCATCTCAGATGAGATCGGGTTGGCCAGCTTGGTGGCGTCACCCCCACCGCCAAACAGCGTGGCACTGGTATGGTCGATAAAGCTGTAGGTCACGCATTCATTATAGCCCAGCACCGCCGTGGTGCGCCGGGCGATCTGGGCGCGCTTTTGCATCGGCGACAGGATCGGTTTGGGCACGCCGCTATGCACCCGTGGCAGGGGCCGGGCCTTGAGTTTAGTGAGCGAGGCGATGCGGGCTATTTCCTCAACCAGATCAGCCTCACCCCGGACATCGGGCCGCCATGTGGGCACATGCGCCATATTGCCCTCAAGGCGAAAGCCCAGCGCGGTGAGCGTCCTGCGCTGCTCGGCCTCGGGGATGTCCATGCCGACCAGCGATTGCACCCGCGCCGGATCAAGCTTGTAGGCGCGTGACACATCGGGCACCTGCCCGGCAACAACCAGTTCTGATGGCTCACCGCCGCACAGATCAAGAATCATTTGCGTCGCCAGATCAAGTGCGGGCATGTTGAACGCGGGGTCAATGCCGCGCTCATTGCGGTAACGCGCGTCGGAGTTTATCTTCAAAGCGCGCCCGGTCATGGCAATCTGGATGTGGTCCCAAAAGGCGGCCTCAAGAAACACATCTGTGGTGTCTGAGGTGCAGCCGGTGGTCAGCCCGCCCATAATGCCGCCGATGCTTGCAACACCGTTATCATCGGAAATCACCACCTGACCGGGGCCGAGGATATAATCCTTCTCGTCCAGCCCGGTAAAAGCCTCACCGCCTTTGGAGCGATGCACAATTATATCCCCCGCGACTTTGCCCGCGTCAAACACATGCAGCGGGCGGTTGCGGTCGTAGGTGAAGAAATTTGTGATGTCCACCAGCGTTGAAATAGGCCGCAATCCAATGGCGCGCAGCCGGGTTTGCAGCCACTCGGGGCTGGGGCCGTTTTTGACGCCCCGGATCAGGCGACCGGCGAAAACCTCACAGCCATCATGGGCCGCATCCGGTGCAATAGTCACGTTGATGGGCGAGGGGAAAGTGCCGTGGATTTCCGCCTCGGGCACCGGTTTCATCGTGCCAATCCCGCGCGCTGCCAGATCAAGGGCAATGCCGCGCACGCCCAAGGCATCGGGACGGTTGGGGGTGATGGCAATCTCAATCACCGGGTCCACCTTTGAGGGGTCATGCTCGGCCAGCCAATCGGTGAATTTATCGCCCACCTCACCGGATTCAAGCTCAATAATGCCGTCATGCTCATCCGATAGCTCCATCTCGCGCTCGGAGCACATCATGCCGTGGCTTTCAATGCCGCGGATTTTGCCCACGCCGATGGTGGTATCAATGCCGGGCACATAGACGCCGGGCTTGGCGATCACCACGGTAATGCCTTTGCGGGCATTGGGCGCGCCACAGATGATCTGAAGCGGGCCTTCATCGGTTTGCACCTGACAGACCCGCAGACGATCAGCATCGGGGTGCTTTTCGGCGCTAATCACCTTGCCGATGGTAAAGGCCGCAAGGCGCTCAGCCGGGTTTTCAATGCCTTCCACCTCAAGCCCGAGATCGGTGAGGGTGTCGGCAATCTCGTCAACGCTCGCGTTGGTATCAAGATGGTCGTGCAGCCAGGACAGTGTAAATTTCATGCGCTTAGGGTCCGTCAAATGGGTGAATGCCTGCGGTCGATAGGGCTTTAGCCGAAATGCGCCAGAGGTAAAAGCCCGCAAACGCGCCGCCCGGGTAATGTGGTAGAGACCTCAGCAAAATTCAATAAACCTGTGAAGCCCGCATGTGTTAAAAATGCTCGTTATAAAGCCCGTTATCACCAAGTTTCAGCGTGGTTGTTGTCCAGACGTCAAATTCGTCTCGTCGGGTGCATTGAATATCCCGTAAGCCGTTGGTTGTGCTTTGCAGAATCCGGAATTCCTTGTCACAGCGAAAGGCCCCAAGCGTGGCCAGTTTGCCTTTGAAATTGCTGAAAAGAACGTAGATGACCGGCAGGTTATCACCGCCTGTCTGAACGATGGCATAGGCACCATATTCAACCGGCGCGCCAAAATTCTGCGCTGCTTGCGCTTCTGGCTCAAGATCGAGCCATCCCAGAAACAGCCTGTCATCGGACGTCTCAAACTCCTGCGCGCGCGCAGCGCCACCAAAAGCCAGTGAAAACAGCAGCGCCAAAACGGCGGTCGTCCCGGTCTTATAACAATTCATCTAAGGCCCCGCGTTATCATGATCAGGTTTGATTTGTCGGAGATTAGGCGCTTCAGGGGCCTTTGTCAGCAAACAATAATCCAAGCCGCAACTCGTCTTTAAGTCACAAGCATCAACCTCGATCTGGCGCAAGAAATATGGTGGAGCCTAGGGGGATCGAACCCCTGACCTCTTGCATGCCATGGGAGAAATTGTTTTGTTCGCTGGCTTACCCTCTTTTGAACTCGCCGCAGGAGATTGCAGGAAATTGAAGGTCGTCCATATGGGCTGACAGCAAGTGTGTTAGTCCAATCTCGTGGAACTGAGTTCAACAAAGCGGACTCTCATGCTGGTGACCAGTGGGTGACAAACTGGGAATATGCGGGAAGCGGCCATTCGCTGCGGGATGTGGCGATGTCTGCCATGCGGGACAAAACCGACTTTTGTTGCACAGTCGCCTAGTTCCGCTCCGGATATCTACGACATTCGGGCACTCTTTCAAGTGAACTTACGGTGCATCGACAAGAAAGACTAGATATGCTATTTTACCGTCACGCGGAGTGGGTTTCTTAGTTTTCATTACATTTGATTTGACGTCGATCTGGACTGCAATGGTGTCACTCTGGTGAACCTCTAATTTGGTAGAGAATATATACTGGCTTGCGAAGCCAAATATTACGATCAAAGGCTGAATTGATGGAGGACTTAAAAAATGACTCTTCCCGACTGCATTGGCAAACCGTGCCAAAAAACGATTTTTGATACATCGGACCTGCGTCTTGAACGCTATCAAATAGATGGCGATTTGGATGCACAAGGTCGGCAGCGCGTATATGACTGGCCAGCGCCGGACAGTGGATTTGCAAACTCTGGATTTTTTCCTGCCCAAAGGCAAGCATTTGACACAAAAGCCGGAGAGGAAATTGGTAAATACGCCGATCCCGTATATTCAAAATGCCAAGGTGATTGCACGTGTGGTGAACCTCAGCAAGATCCTAAAGAAATTCCCGGTGTCGTTACTCGTGTGCCGGTGGAGGCAAACTACACTTTTCCGGACCAAAACGGAACAGCCACATTGTTCGGTTCGTTCAAATTAGTGACTAAAGCTATCCCCAGCCTATGCACAGCCGGGTATCGCGTCGGCATGTTTCATGATTTCGGACGCGACTACTTTCTGGCAGCAAGCGCCGTTGCAACATTCGGCTTGTCAGACAGAGCGCTTGAAACAATCAAACTCGTCAAACCTCAGAATGAATCCAAATCTTCAAAGACACGCATTAAATAAAAGGCTGATAAAACCGATGTGAGCCGCTTGATATGAGAGTTGGCCAACGTGTTAGCCTCCAGAGACATCAGGAAGATTGTAAGCACTATACAAATCTAAAGTGTTTGCCTTTCGTAAGCCGACCACCACTCATTCCATCTTCAAATTTGTGCCGTCTGCTCTAAAAGCCTGGTTATGCGTTAGCCTCGTGGTTTCGCGGAGGCTTGCACAGGACTGTCTGCAAACCTGAATTGCAGTTGTAACTTGGCTCGATTGTATGTCTTGGACATGTTCTGGGTCGTTCGGGAACTGACAGCCCTCATCGAAAGGCACCGCTTACGGATAGTCTGGTCTGCAACGGCATTCAATTCGGGCCAAGTTGCATCAAAATGGCAGCAAGAAATCAGGCCACAGCCGTTTATCTCTAATGACAGATAACCGCCTGCTCAAAAAAAGCATGACAGGGGCTGGGGGATACGAGGAATGA
>CAZZKL010000095.1:0-11605 GCA_964655135.1 uncultured Roseovarius sp.
TGGTGCCGTAGACGTGGCGCTCAACCCTTGCCCCCTTCACCAGAATTGCTGGGGCTTTATATTGCCAATTGCGCAGCACCTGACAATGGGGCCCCTGCCCTATCAGTAAGCACAATAGAGCGGCGCCTTTCCGGCCTCGCCTGGCATTACCAGCAGCGCGGATTTAGCCTTGATCGCAAGGACCGCCATATCGCCACTGTGCTGGCGGGCATCAAGCGCAAACATGCGCGCCCTCCCCTGCAAAAAGAAGCCATTCTGGCCGAGGACATCCTCGATATGATCGACACGTTGGATTATGGCCTGCGCGATATGCGCGACCGCGCCATTTTGCTGATCGGTTATGCGGGGGGATTGCGCCGCTCCGAGATTGTCAATCTTGATCATGGTCGCGATGATACCGAGGACGGCAAGGGCTGGATCACCATCGAAGATCAGGGGCTAATCCTGACGTTTCGGGGCAAAACCGGTTGGCGCGAGGTCGAAATCGGGCGCGGGTCAACGGACGCCACATGCCCCATACATGCGCTGGAGCAATACCTGCATTATGCCAAGATCAACACCAAAACAAACGGCGGCCCACTGTTCCAGCGTGTCAGCCGCGATGATCGCAAAGCCCTTGGTGATCGTCTGTCAGACAAACACGTGGCCCGTCTGATCAAGAAGACTGTGCTGGCCGCCGGTATCCGCGCGGATCTGCCCGTGGCTGAACGCCTCAAGCTATTCTCTGGCCATAGCTTGCGCGCAGGGCTGGCCACCTCGGCCAATGTTGACGAACGCTACATCCAGAAACAACTCGGCCACGCCTCGCCAGAAATGACCCGCAAGTATCAGCGAAACCGCGATAGGTTCAGGGTGAATCTGACCAAGGCGGCCGGGTTGTAGGCCCCCTGCCCCGCTTTGAAATACTATTCACCAAGCAGTGCCAGAATGTTTCGCCGGTTATGCAGCACCCGTATGATGGCAATCCCGGTCTCCACCGTTTCATAAACAACAACATGCGAGCCATAAGGATGAATGCGAACCGGCGGCCTGAACTCATCCCGCAAACGCGCGACCTTTGGCTGCTCACTCAACAGGTCAAACAGTTTAACCATTGCGTCGAAATAGCGATCGGCCTGATCCACACCCCATCTGTCGGCACCATAGATCCAGATGTCAGCGATATCCCGTTCGGCCAGTGGATGAACAAAGTGCCTTTGTCTGTCAGCCACGAGATTGGCGCATTTTCTGTTTGAAGGCCACTGGATCAAACGGCGCAGCTGGGCCAGAGTTCAAGCCCGCATCAATCGCAGCTTGCAACTCGGCAATAACCGCTCCCCGCTCCTGATCGCGACGGATTAAATCCCGTACATAATCGCTGGAATTGGCAAAACGGCCACCCTTGGACTGTTGTTCCACCCAAGATTTCATCTGCTCAGGAAGAGATACGTTCATTGTTGCCATTTTGGCCTCCTGATCAAAATTTATGGCAAAGATTGCCAAATGTCAAAATTTTCTTCCCCGATGGAAACCACTTAGGGTCAGGACTCATTGATTGATCCAAAAGATAACAACGGCGGCGATGCAGATTGCTGAGAAGAAAGTGTGGGCGCAGCGGTCATAGCGCATTGCGATGCGCCGGCAGTCCTTGAGTTTTGCGAACATGTTTTCGACTTTGTGGCGCTGTTTATATAAGGTTTTGCAGTAGGTTGCGGGTTTTTTACGTTTAGCTCGGGGTGGGATGCACGGGGTAATGCCGCGATCAATCAGGGCCATACGATAGGCGTCACTATCATAGCCTTTGTCGCCTAGCATCTCGGTTGCGGCAGGCAAATCGGGCAGCAATGTAGCTGCACCTTTATGGTCGGATTGTTGGCCTTCGGTCAGCAAAAGCCGCACTGGGCGGCCCTCGCCATCACAAACGGCGTGCAGTTTACTGTTCAGCCCACCCTTGGTGCGTCCGATAAGGCGGGGAAGCTCCCCCCTTTTAAAAGGCTGCATGCGGTGCGGTGTGCCTTGACCCTCTCATGGTTTGCAAGCAAACCACTGCCGGGCAGCGGATGTGTCGCATCAATCATCAGACGGCCCGGTGAGCCATTTTCGGCCACTAGGGCCGTGAAAATCTGGTCAAATACACCCATCTTCGACCACCTGATAAACCTGTTATATAGGGTTTTGTGCGGTCCATAGCCCTCTGGAGCATCCCGCCAGCGCAAGCCGTTTCTGATGACGTGAATAATGCCGCTGATGACACGACATCATCCATGAAGTATCTGCGTAAATCATGATATGCCGAAAGCGCAGTTGGCGAATGCCGGTTAAACCAATGCAACATTTGAAGTTAAAGCGGCATTTCCCCATCAGTCTCGTATGATCACGTCTGTCACATCTGCATCTACCGCCTGACAGGCCGCGATAATCCGCCGCAGCAAATGGGTCTGCACATATGCGCCATGAAAGCGGGTGGGCGCTTTGAGGGTAAGCCGGCCCCCTGCCCTATCGGCTCGTGTCAGGGCGTGTAACCAACTGCCATAATTGTTTGGATCTTCGGCATGTAACAGTGCCTGCGCAAGTGACCATTCCAGGCCATCGCCAATATCGGGCACCGGGGTTTTGCCCCGCGTCGGCATCGCGACAACCCGATCTGTTTCAGGTTGCCCCTGCATCCGCATATCAAAATCCGGCCCAACATTGGCCCAGCTCTCTTGAGTGGCCGCAAGCAGTTGCTCTTTATCAATTCTGTATTCGGTCACATGCCCGCGCGCGCCTTGCCGGGTCACAACCAACCATCCCAACGCCCGCAGCTTGGCCATCTCACGCTTGACTGTACGTTCATCAACCGACCAAAGGCGGGCAATTTCGCGCTGGCCAACCGCCAATTCATTGCGCGCCCAATTGTAGCGGGCTGTGATCAGTGTGATTAATCGCAGGATCAAACGCTGATCATGTTTGCTGCGCGCCAAGGCATAACAGCCAAGCGCCGTGAGGATGTCGTATTTTGCAACCGAGGCATTGCGCCCGACTGTTTTTGCTATCAGCATAGCTGCTCCACATTATCACCCCCACATTATCACTCAATGTGTGAAAGGATGTTTGCCTCAGATTAGTGATCTCTTATCGGATCATGGTTGGGAGCCGGTAACAACGTATTTCCCGATCCCCCTCTGATTTGCGTCCTGATTACCGATTCTGTCAAGCCCGTTTTTACAAACCTGTTTTGCTTCTATCCAAATTTAAAATGAATATTGGTATTAATTGGTAGGGGGGGACACCCTGTATGTCCCCTATTCGCCCAGATTTGTCCCCCAATATACTGTAGGGAGGCCGGGTATGTCCTCCAATATTTTGCGCCATATACAAGTGAAACGCTGAATTCTCCGAATCAGGGCAATGGCTTATATTCTATTGGCGCTTTGCAACTTTCGCCCTTTTCACATGTTTATAATACTTTACTTTTCACAAAGAGCAAATTAGGCGTAAATTAAAAAAAATGCTGGTTTAGCGTTTTCAAACGTTCCCCACGGGGAACCGGGCAGAGGATAAGAGGAGGATATATGTATAATCATACCGATCTGGCGCGGCTTCAGGCGCAGTCCCTCAGGATGCAGGGCTTTATCCGGCAGCAGACGTTTTCACCCGAGATGGAAAAGACCCTGCGCCGGTTCAGCAGTTGGGAAGTGGCCGAGCTGATTTTCAAGATGAACCCGTCAACGCTGCGCGGGCGTCTTGCCGCAGACCCTACACTGCCCCAGGGATTTGTCGAAGAAGACGGTCGCCAGCGTTGGTATACGCTTGATGAGATCAACGAATTGCGGCGCCGGTTAAAGGTAAAGAACCAGCCCCTGATGCCACCCCGCCCTGCGCA
The DNA here is from genome assembly GCA_964655135.1 of uncultured Roseovarius sp. Taxonomy (GTDB): domain Bacteria; phylum Pseudomonadota; class Alphaproteobacteria; order Rhodobacterales; family Rhodobacteraceae; genus Roseovarius. The sequence goes on from CAZZKL010000095.1 coordinate 3,845, forward strand.
GAAACGCGCGGTCCGGGCGGCGATTGCCAACTTCAAAGGCGGGGCTGGAAAATCAACGGTTGCGTTGCATTTTGCCCATGCGGCGGCGCTTGATGGTTATCGGGTTCTGGCCGTGGATTTTGATCCGCAGGCGACGCTAAGCCATTCAATGGGGCTGTCGGATGTTCCGGAGGAATTTACCGTTTGGGGCATTATGGCCCGCGATCTTATCCGCGAAACGGAACGGATGAATTCCGCTGTCACCGGGGCAGAAAGCGGCGCGGCATTACCGCTGCGAAAACTGCCTGCCTCGGTCACGGGTATGGGGCTTTCAGAATTGCGGGTGACGGATTTTATCAAACCGACATGCTGGTCAACTATTGATCTTATCCCCAGTTGCGCCAATGCCGCCTTTGTGGAATTTGCCAGCGCGCAGTACCGCCACCTGAATCCCGAATGGTCGTTTTTTGCATCGGTGTCGCGGTATCTCGATACGATCCCGGCGGATGCCTATGATCTGATTATTTTTGATTGCCCGCCCGCGATTGGTTATCAGTCGATGAACGCGGTTTTCGCCGCAGATATTCTTTATGTGCCGTCGGGCCCCGGGTATTGGGAATATGACAGCACTACCAGTTTTATAGGCCAGTTATCCGAAGCACTGGAAGATTTGGGGCGCTTTCGCGGCGCGCTTCCAGAGGGGGCCTCGCCCGACAAAGTCTTTGCCGACATCAAGTTTTTGCTGACCCGGTTTGAGCCAAACAATGAATTGCACCGCGCGATGCAATCAGCATTTGTTCAGGTGTTTAAATCACATGTCACACAGCACCCGATCGAAATGACCCGCGCCGTCGAACAGTCGGGGCGCTTTTTGTCGTCTATTTATGAGATGGATTACCGGCAAATGACCCGCGAAACATGGCGTCGGGCGCGGGTCTCATTTGATCAGGCATATGATGAATTTCGGGCGACGGTGATCAGTGCCTGGGACCAGTTGGAGGATTAATAGATGGTTAAGAAACGCAACGTATTCGACATTAATTTTGATCCCGAAGCAGAACAGGAAGGGCAGGGGGCCCCGACGGGGAACGCACCAGAATTGGAAACGAAGGCATTCAATGTTCAGGGGCACCCGTTGCAAAATGAGCAACCGGCACGGCGGGGACCAATGGCCTCGGCTATTTCTGAGACAGCAGCCGCAAATGTTGAGAGGTCGCAAGCAGAAGCCGCAATTCGTGCCGAGAATGATGGCCTAGCGCAGGAGCATGTCCGGCTTAAAAAACTGGGGCTGATTACGGACCTTTTGCCAACGGCCAAAATAACCATGAACAAATTAACAAGGGACAGGTTGGCCAGGCCAGACCCTGAATTGGCAGAACTGAAGGCGTCAATTATGGCGGTGGGCTTGTCCAACCCAATCAGGGTTGAGCAGACCGAAGATGGTTATGAATTGATTCAGGGCTTCCGACGGCTAAGCGCCTTTCGTGAACTGGCGGCGGAAACCAACGATCCGCGATACCAGAAAATCCCGGCAGCATTGGTTCCCCGTGGGGAACTGGTGGTTGATCTCTATCGCAAAATGGTTGATGAAAACCTTGTCCGTAAAGACATTTCATTTGGTGAAATGGCCCAGTTGGCCTTGTCCTACGCCAATGAGGCGGGAATAGACGTCAGCGATGCCGTGGGGCAATTATATGCCTCTGCCTTGAAACAAAAGCGCACCTACATTCGCCAGTTTGCCACGATGCTTGAGGCAACAAAGGGCGCAATTCGTCACATAGAAGCCATTCCAAGGGCATTGGGTCTGGACCTTTACAAGGTGTTGAGTACTGATGCCGAGAGGGCAGGGGGCCTTGCCGCTTTGCTGGCGGCTGATCTTCAGCGGGATGCCGCAGCCGAGATGCAAATCTTACGCAGTTTTGTGTCGGGAACAATGAAACCCGTGGCAAAGCCTGTGGTCCGGTCATCGGCAAAAACATCCCTGCGCATTCCCAGACCAGAGGGTGAAGCACGGGTTCTGGCGTCGGACGGGCGGATTGAGTTGCGGCTCAATCGTGACTTTTCAGCCTTACCCAAGTCGAAGCTGCAGGCCGGGATTGAGGCGTTGCTGAAGGCGCTTGATGGGGGGTAGGGCAGGGGGCAAAAATCACCCCTTTTCAAAGAAGAACGGTGATCTTGTTATTATACGTTCACTTTTTGTTCACAGGTTTGTTCACAGGGCGGAGCTCCAGACTCTTGCGGGAATATTCTGCTGGTGCAAAACCATCTGACCGGGCGTGGCGATACCGGATACTCCGGAATGCGCATCCATACAACAAGCCCATTTACGGCTTGTTCACCAACACATCTTCATTCTGAATGGCCGGGAAATGTGAGCTGTCGAGATATTTGAAATACTCATCCATATAGGGCATTGGCCCGTCCGGACAGGGGAAGACACAAATGATATCTGCGTCTTTCTCTGTGCGCAGCTTTTCAAGCATACTATCCGAACTCAACCGGTCCAGATGCTGCAGCAATCCCGCCAGAGCCAGGCCCGAGCTTGGCCCGACAATGATGCCGCGTCGGCTCATCTCCAGGCTCAGGCGGTAGGCATTGGCGGTCTCGATCCGCTCAATTTCATCGATATGACTGCGCCAATTAAACCCAACCAGTTTCAGCAGGTTTTCGGTGCGGACACCGGGAACGTAATTGTCTGGCGCGCGCATCACACCAACAACCCGAATGGACGGGTTCTGGCGCTTGAGATAGGTCGAGTTTCCGATCACCGTTCCGGTTGTGCCCAAACCCGCGCAGAAAATGTCAATCTTGCCTTGGGTCTGCTCCCATATCTGCGGCCCGGTCCAACGCTCGTGTGATTTTGGATTGTCTTCGTTGTCATACTGACCGGGGTTCAGCGCCTCGGCGTTTTCGCCGTCAGTTCTGGCCTTGACGACACCGGTTCTGGGATCATTTTCCTCGGGGTTTGACGGCTCAACATTGACGATCGGCTCGATGCCGTAGAATTGTAGCATCAAGAGCTTGTTGCGCGAGATTTCATGCGGCACATAGGATTGGGTTTTTTCAACGCCAAACTGCCGCGCCACCAGAGCCATCGAGGAAACAGTGTTTCCCGATGAATTCTCGACAATCCGTTCCACCCCGTCCAATTCACCCGAGCGATGTTTTTCGCGGATCATGTTGAACGCCGGAACCGCCTTGACGTTGCCAAGCGGCAGCATGTTCATCAGTTTGGCAAAAATCCGAACCTTGCGATCCGCGAATGGGTTCAGCTCCAACGGCAGCTCAACCAGTGGTAAATACGGCAGGTTGCCCGGATCCAGAAAATCACAGATTGAGGAAGGCCCCTCAAAAACGTTTAGATGATTTTTCAATTTCACACTCCCTTGCCGGTGACACGAACCCCACCCCAATAGCCATAATGCGCAACCGGAGGATTATTAGTTTGATATTTCGCCAAGTACAGAATTAATACAGGTTTGATCTTGCCGTCAAGGGCCGAAATAACAGCCGTCTGATCGGGCTTATGCCTTTTCGGTCTTGGATAGCAAAAGCTGGAATGTCTTTTCGCAACTGCCCAAATTGCCGTCGCAACATTCTTCGACGATGAACAGCATCAGGTCATTGATGGCTTCCAGATTTGCGGAATAGAATATTTCGCGTTGGTTGCGTTTGGAATTCAACAGGCCTGACCGCCGCAGCACACTCAGATGGCCGGACAGGGTTGAGGGCACGATATCAAGTTTTGCAGAAATGTCGCTGACCCGTATGCCATCCGGGGATTTGCGCATCAGGAGTTTCAAGATCGCAAGGCGCGATTCCTGAGCCATGGCAGAAAAACACTCGATTGCCTGTTGTTGATCCATTTTACAGTTTCCTTTGATGGCCCCTGATAAACACAAGCCTTGTCAAATCTATCATGGCGCTTGGAAGGGGGGCCTGTAAAGCTTGAATTCGGCATGTGCGGAATTGCCGTAACTATCTTATCAATACACCCCGTCTATTGCCGGGTTTCTGAGGTGCTTGACATCAAATTGGGTGTCGTTTAGTAAATTAATTCGGTATCTCCCGAATAGAGGATATTTGATGAGATGCCGACGGAAGAATATGCTGGCACCCGCACAGAGCTTATGTAAAGGAACCAAACCAATGATGCGCAGATTGATGGCCGAATGGCTGGGAACTTTTTCGCTGCTGGCCACGGTTGTTGGGTCGGGCATCATGGCCGAAAACCTGGCCGGTGGAAATGTGGCGATTGCACTTTTGGGCAACACCATCCCGACCGGGACCATTCTGGTGGTGCTGATCACCATATTCGGGCCTATCTCGGGGGCGCATTTCAACCCGGCGGTCACGCTCAGCTTTGCCCTGCGCCGCGAAATATCCCCCGGTGAAGCCAGCCTTTATGTGCTGGCGCAGATCATCGGCGGTATTGTCGGCGTGTTTGCCGCGCATTTCATGTTTGATCTGGATCTGCTGGAAGCCTCAACCAAAGTGCGGGCCGGGCCGGGCCAATGGATGGGTGAGTTTGTCGCCACATTCGGCCTTGTTGGCACCATTTTGGCCTGCCTCAAGGCGCGGCCCGATGCGGTGCCGATGGCCGTGGGGCTTTATATCACCGCCGCCTATTGGTTCACCTCTTCCACATCGTTTGCCAACCCGGCGGTTACAATCGCGCGCGGGTTTTCCGATACATTTGCCGGGATTCACCCCTCGAATGTGGCGGCTTTCATCGTGGTTCAGCTTATCGCCGCCGTACTGGCAACCGGGTTTTTCAAATGGCTTCTGGCGGATGAGGCGATACGCGAAAGTGGGGCTGCATGACCGCGCCGGAATTTGACTTTGACCAAGAAATTGATCGCCGCGTGGTTCCGGCGCTGAAGTGGCACCCGATGGTTTTGGGGGCTGATGGCGAGGGGCTGTTTCCGGCAGGCGTTGCGGATATGGATTTTCGCGCGCCGCCGCCCGTGATTGCCGCCCTGCAGGAACGGCTGGATCATGGCATATTCGGCTATGAAACCGTGCCTGCCGGGCTGATGCCCGCCTTGACCGGCTGGATGCAGGCCCGCCATGGCTGGCAGGTTGACGCGGGCCATATCCTGCGCGCGCCCAATGTGTTGGATAGCCTTGCCATCGCGGCGTCGTTATTTACCGAGACAGGCGACGGGATCATCGTGCAACCGCCGGTGTTTTTTGACTTTTTCGACATCATCTTTGAAAGCCACCGCAAGGTTGCCCGCAACCCGCTGATCCTGCGCGACGGGCGCTTTGAGATGGATTTTGACGGGCTTGAACGGCTGGCGGCGGACCCGCGCAACCGGATGATTTACCTGTGCAATCCGCATAATCCCGTGGGACGGGTCTGGACGCGGGGTGAATTGGAGCGGCTGGATGCGATTTGTCGCCGCCACGGCGTGCTGGTGATCTCGGACGAAATTCATGGCGACATCACCTTTGATGGCCATGTCTATACGCCGTTTGCCTCACTTAGTGGCGATGCGGCAGCCAATAGCATCACCTGTATATCGCCGGCCAAAAGTTTTAATATCGCGTCTTGCTGTTCGGCTTTTACGATCATTTCAGATGCGGCCCGCCGCCGCGCGTTTCAGGCTGAAAACAGTCGCCTGACCGTCAATAAAAACAACGCATTTGCCTCTGTGGCCATGCAGGCGGCTTACCGCGATGGCGCGCCCTGGCTGGATGCGGTTATTGCCTACATAGCTGGCAATCTGTCGCTGCTGCGCACCCGCCTTGCGGGCCTGCCCGGTGCCACGCTGATTGAACCCGAAGGCACCTTTCTTGTCTGGCTGGATTTTCGCGCCCTTGGATTTGCCCCCGATGATCTGACCACCTTCCTGCGCCAAAAGGCCGGTTGGGCTGTGACCCGTGGCATTGCCTTTGGCCCCGAGGGCGCGGGGTTTGCCCGGCTGAATATTGCCTGCACCCGCGCGAAATTGAACGCCGCACTTGACCACTTGTCAGGCGCGCTAACCGAACATACCTAACTCACGAAAAATCTCAGGAGAGCCCCAATGACAACCCTTACCGTTTATGACCCCGCAATGTGCTGTTCCACCGGAATTTGCGGTGCGGAAGTTGATCAAAATCTTGTCAACTTCGCCGCTGATCTTGATTGGTTGAAAAGCGAGGGCGTGAACGTCACCCGCATCAGCCTGTCACAGGAACCGGCGGAATTTGCCGCCAATAAACTGGTTAGTGAGGTGCTGCAAAAATCCGGTGTTGATGGGCTGCCGGTCATCCTGATTGGCAATGATATGAAATCATCCGGTCGCTATCCGGTCCGCGCCGAACTGGCGGGCTGGGTGAATGTGGCCTGTGCGCCGGATGCCCCTAAAAGCACCGGCTGTTGCGGCGGTGATAGCAAGGCCGAAAAAGCCACCTCCGGCTGCTGCTGATCCCCTGATATATGAAAATTTGAAAGTGACCAAACCCATGTTCGAGAACCTGCCCAAATTTGTATTCTTCACCGGCAAAGGTGGCGTTGGCAAAACCTCGCTTGCCTGTGCCACATCGCTGAACCTGTCGGGAAACGGCAAGAAAGTTTTGCTTGTCAGCACCGATCCCGCCTCGAATGTCGGGCAGGTGTTTGAAACTGAGATTGGCAATAAAATCACCAAAATCACACAAGCCCCCGGCCTTGACGCGATTGAGATCAACCCCGAAGAGGCCGCCGCCGATTACCGCGAACGCATCATTGGCCCGATGCGGGGTATCCTGCCTGAGGATGCCCTGCGCAGTATCGAAGAACAACTATCCGGCGCCTGCACCATCGAGATTGCCGCGTTTGACGAATTTACCGCCCTTTTAACCGATAATGATCTGGTGGACCGCTATGATCATGTGATCTTTGATACAGCCCCCACCGGCCACACCATCCGTATGCTGAAACTGCCCGGCGCGTGGTCGGGGTTTTTGGATGAGGGCAAGGGGGATGCCTCGTGTCTTGGCCCGCTTGCAGGTCTGGAAAAACAGCGCGACCGTTACGGTGCGGCGGTGGACCGGCTGTCAGATGCCACCACCACGCGGCTGGTTTTGGTGGCCCGTCCGCGCCACTCGGCATTGACGGAAGTGGCGCGCACCTCGATTGAGCTGGCCGATATTGGCATTAAAAATCAACAGCTTGCGATCAATGGCATGATGCCCGCCGATACCGGCGGTGATCCTTTGGCCGAGGCATTGCTAAAGCGCGATAGGGATGCGCTGAAGGCCATGACGCCCGAGGTTGCCGCTCTGCCCCGGGCCGAGTTTACCCTGCGCTCAGAAAACCTTGTGGGGATTGAGGCGCTGAAACGCTTTGCCAATGACGCGGCTGATGCGCCCGATGCAGCGGCTGAAACCGGTGCAATCAGTGCGGATTTCCCCTCACTCGGCGGGCTGATTGACGATCTTGAAGCCCCCGGCAAGGGGCTGATCATGTTCATGGGTAAAGGCGGGGTTGGTAAGACAACCATGGCCGCCGCCGTGGCGTGTGAGCTGGCCGCGCGCGGCCATGAGGTTTTGCTGACCACCACCGATCCGGCGGCGCATATCACTGAGACGCTGGCCGGTGATTTGCCCGGTCTGACCGTTAGCCGGATTGATCCTGCGGTGGAAACCGCGCGCTACCGTGCGCATGTCATGGCCACCAAGGGCAAGGGGCTGGACGCACAGGCCCGCGCCATGCTGGATGAGGATTTACGCTCACCCTGCACCGAGGAAATTGCCGTGTTTCAGGCGTTCTCAAAAGTGATCCGCGAAAGCAACCGGCATTTTGTGGTGATG
>CAZZKL010000096.1:0-4622 GCA_964655135.1 uncultured Roseovarius sp.
CCAAGGTGGCCATTGAATTCCGCCAGAAGTTCCACAAGGATGTGGTGATCGACATCATCTGCTACCGCCGGTTTGGTCATAATGAGGGTGATGAGCCGATGTTCACCAACCCGATCATGTACAAAAAGATCAAACAGCATAAAACCACGCTCAGCCTTTATACCGAGCGTCTGGTCAAGGATGGCCTGCTGCCCGAGGGCGAGATCGAGGATATGAAAGCCAAGTTTCAGGCCTTCCTTGCGGATGAGTTTGAAGCGGGCACCAACTACAAACCCAACAAGGCTGATTGGCTGGATGGCAAGTGGTCGCATCTCGACCGCAAGGAAGAGGATTATCAGCGCGGGTCAACCGCGATCAAGCCCGAGACATTCAAGGAAATTGGCGCGGCGTTGTCTACGGCCCCTGAGGGTTTTCCGCTGCACAAAACCGTGGGTCGCCTGCTTGAGGCCAAGGCAAAGATGTTTGAAACCGGCGAGGGTTTTGACTGGGCCACAGGCGAGGCTCTGGCCTTTGGTAGCCTGTTGACCGAGGGCCTTCCTGTGCGTCTTTCCGGGCAAGATTGCACCCGGGGCACATTCAGCCAACGCCACTCCGCGCTGATCAATCAGAACACCGAAGAGCGGTATTATCCGCTCAATAATATCCGCTCGGGGCAGGCGCGCTATGAGGTGATCGATTCGATGCTGTCTGAGTATGCGGTTCTGGGCTTTGAATATGGCTATACCCTGGCCGAGCCCAATGCCCTGACGCTGTGGGAGGCGCAGTTTGGCGATTTTGCCAATGGCGCGCAGATCATGTTTGATCAGTTCATCTCGTCGGGCGAAAGCAAATGGCTGCGCATGTCCGGCCTGGTTTGCCTGTTGCCGCACGGCTTTGAAGGGCAGGGGCCTGAGCATTCCAGCGCCCGGCTGGAGCGGTTTCTGACCATGTGCGGCGGCGATAACTGGATTGTGGCCAACTGCACCACCCCGGCGAATTATTTCCATATCCTGCGGCGTCAGATGCACCGGACATATCGCAAGCCGCTGATCATGATGACGCCGAAATCGCTGCTCAGGCATAAAATGGCCGTGAGTCGCGCCGAAGAGTTTACCACCGGCTCAAGCTTCCACCGGGTGCTTTGGGATGATGCCCAGCATGGTAACTCGGATACCAAACTGGTGGCTGACAGCAAGATCAAACGTGTGGTGATGTGCTCGGGCAAGGTTTATTACGATCTGCTGGCAGAGCGCGACGCGCGCGGGCTGAAGGATGTCTATCTCACGCGGGTTGAACAGTTTTATCCGTTCCCGGCGATCTCGATGGTCAAAGAACTGTCGCGCTTCAAATCGGCCGAAATGGTCTGGTGCCAGGAAGAGCCGAAAAACCAGGGCGCTTGGAATTTCATTGAACCAAATATCGAATGGGTGCTGACCCGGATCAAGGCCAAACACAGCCGCCCCACCTATGCCGGGCGTCCGGCCTCGGCCTCGCCCGCCACCGGGCTGGCCAGCCAACATAAAGCACAACAACAAGCGCTGGTGGATGCCGCGCTTAATACCGAAGGGAAATAAGCCATGACAACCGAAGTTCGCGTCCCCACGCTTGGCGAATCCGTGACCGAGGCCACCGTGGCCACCTGGTTCAAGAAACCCGGTGATCCGGTCGCCGCCGATGAAATGCTGTGTGAGCTGGAAACCGACAAGGTGACGGTCGAAGTGCCCGCGCCCAGCGCTGGCACCATGGGCGATATCATCGCCGCCGAGGGCGAAACCGTTGGCGTCAACGCGCTGCTGGCCACCATCAACGAAGGTACCGCCGCAGCCCCAGCCGCCAAACCCGCCGAGGCGGTCCCGCAAGGGGGCGATAAGGCCCCCGCCGCCGCTCCCGCCTCGGGCGGCAGCGTCGATGTGATGGTGCCCACATTAGGCGAATCCGTGACCGAGGCCACGGTCTCAACCTGGTTCAAAAAGGTGGGCGACACGGTCGCCGCTGATGAAATGCTATGCGAGTTGGAAACCGATAAGGTTTCCGTCGAGGTTCCCGCGCCCGCCGCTGGTGTTCTCTCTGAGATCACCGCCGCCGAAGGCGCGACGGTGCAAGCCAACGGCAAACTGGCGGTGCTTTCTGCCTCAGGTGCGGTCGCCTCATCGGCCCCTGCCGGGACCGCCTCGGCCCCGCCTGCCACCACCGGCAAAGACGTGGAAGATGCGCCCTCGGCCAAGAAAGCCATGGCCGAGAAGGGCCTGACGTCTGATCAGATCACCGGCACGGGCCGCGATGGCAGGGTGATGAAAGAAGACGTGGCCAAAGCCACAGCAGCCACGGCACCCGCACCCGCACCTGCGGCGGCAGCCCCGGCGCCTGCGGCGACCACGCCCGCCCCGCGTGCCCCGGTTTCCGCCGATGACGCCTCGCGAGAAGAGCGCGTGCGCATGACCCGGCTGAAGCAAACCATGGCGCGTCGGTTGAAAGAAGCCCAGAATACAGCCGCCATATTGACGACATTTAACGAGGTTGACATGACCGAGATCATGTCGCTCAGAAGCACCTACAAGGCCGAGTTTGAAAAGAAACACGGCGTTCGCATGGGCTTCATGTCGTTTTTCACCAAGGCGTGTTGCCACGCATTGAAGGAAATCCCTGAGGTCAACGCCGAGATTGACGGCACCGATGTGATTTACAAAAACTATGTGCATATGGGGGTGGCCGCTGGCACGCCCACCGGGCTTGTGGTGCCGGTGATCCGGGATGTCGATCAGATGTCATTTGCCGAGATTGAAAAAGCCATCACGGAAAAGGGCAAACGCGCCCGCGATGGCAAGCTGACCATGGCCGATATGCAAGGCGGGACGTTCACCATCTCAAACGGTGGGGTTTACGGCTCATTGATGACGGCGCCGATTCTGAACCCACCGCAATCGGGCATTCTGGGCATGGCCAAGATCATGGACCGCCCAATCGCGCTCAACGGCGAGGTGGTGATCCGCCCGATGATGTATCTGGCGCTTTCCTATGATCACCGGATTGTCGACGGCAAAGGGGCAGTTACGTTTCTGGTGCGGGTCAAGGATGCGCTGGAAGATCCGCGCCGGTTGTTGATGGATTTGTGATCGGGCAAAGGTGGGTTTCACCCACCCTACAAATTGTTGCTAACCCAATGTAGGGTGGGTGCAACCCACCATGCGGTATAAAGGACAAATATCATGGCAAATTATGACGTCATCATCATCGGCGCTGGCCCCGGCGGCTATGTTTGCGCTATTCGTTGCGCGCAACTGGGCCTGAAAACCGCAGTGGTTGAGGGCCGTGAAACCCTTGGCGGCACCTGTCTTAATGTCGGCTGTATCCCGTCCAAAGCCTTGTTGCACGCCAGCCATATGCTGCATGAGGCCGAGCATAATTTCGTCAAGATGGGCCTTAAGGGCAAGACGCCGTCGGTCGATTGGAAGGCGATGCAGGCCTATAAGGATGATGTCATCGGTCAGAACACCAAAGGCATCGAATTTCTGTTTAAAAAGAACAAGGTGGACTGGCTCAAAGGTTGGGGGGCTATTCCCGCGCCGGGGCAGGTCAAGGTTGGTGATGAGGTCCATCAGGCGAAAAATATTATCATCGCGTCGGGTTCCGAAGTGGCCAAGCTGCCGGGGGTTGAGGTCGATGAGAAAATCGTTGTGTCCTCCACCGGCGCGCTGGCTTTGTCGAAAGTGCCACGGAAAATGGTTGTGATCGGTGCCGGTGTGATCGGGCTTGAGCTGGGCAGTGTCTATGCCCGGCTGGGGGCTGAGGTGACGGTGGTGGAGTTTTTGGATGCCGTGACCCCGGGCATGGATGCCGAGGTGCAGAAAACCGTTCAGAGAATGCTTAAAAAACAAGGCCTTAAGTTTATCATGGGGGCGGTGGTGCAAAAAGTTGAGGCCAATAAAACCAAGGCCAAAGTGACGTATAAACTGCGCAAGAATGACAGCGAGGCCCAGATTGATGCCGATATTGTGCTGCTGGCCACGGGGCGGGCGCCCTTTACCGACGGGCTGGGATTGCAGGCGCTTGGTGTTAACCTGAGCAAGCGCGGACAGATTGAAACCGATGAGCACTGGCAGACCAATGTCAAAGGGATTTACGCCATTGGCGATGCGATCGACGGCCCGATGCTGGCCCATAAGGCCGAGGATGAGGGCATGGCGGTGGCCGAGGTGATTGCGGGCCATCATGGCCATGTCAATTACGGCGTCATTCCGGGCGTGATCTATACCCACCCGGAAGTGGCCAGTGTGGGGGCGACCGAGCAGGCTCTGAAAGAAGAAGGGCGCGCATACAAGGTGGGCAAGTTTTCCTTCATGGGTAACGCCCGCGCCAAGGCGGTGTTTGCCGGTGAGGGCTTTGTCAAAATTCTGGCGGATGCTGAGACCGACCGGATTTTAGGCGCGCATATCATTGGCCCGGCGGCGGGGGACCTTATTCATGAGGTCTGCGTGGCGATGGAATTTGGTGCCTCGGCGCAGGATTTGGCGCTGACCTGTCACGCCCATCCAACTTATTCCGAAGCGGTGCGTGAGGCGGCGTTGGCCTGCGGGGATGGGGCAATTCACGCCTGAAGAAAGGGCTGTGTTGTCAGAGTATTTATGCCTCCGGCGGGGATATTT
>CAZZKL010000096.1:4722-9306 GCA_964655135.1 uncultured Roseovarius sp.
AATCCACTGCATCAACGTCAAATCCTGCTTCGGCCATCAAAGCGTTTGAGGCGGTCTCAATATCGGTTTCAAGCTGGGCCATGAAGGCGTCTTTGGCCAGTCCCGCCTTGATCCGGGGCAGGAACTCAACCACCGCCAGCCCGGGCTTGCGGTAAATCCCGTGGCGCGGCCAGAAAACCCCGACATTGGTGGCGGCAGGTACGCAATCCTGGCTCAGTTGTTCATAAAGCACCCCGACGCCCACCTTGTATTGGGATTTGACCCCCGGGGCGATGCGGGTGCCTTGGGGAAAGATGATCAACTGACCGGGCTTGGCCGCGCCATGCGCCACATCGGCGACCATCTTTTTGATTGCCTTGCCGCGTTTGCCGCGATTGACCGGGATGCAGCCGATTTTGAGCGCATACTGCCCAATCACCGGCGCCCACATCAGCTCGCGTTTCATGATGAATTTGCCCGCCGGGATGGCGCCGAATATCAACAGAATATCAAGGAAGCTCTGGTGTTTTGCGGCAATCATCACCGCGTCTGTGGGCGGCGTGCCGCGTATTTCAGTGCGCAGCCCGATCATCCAGGCCGCCGTCCAGCGAACCCAGCGGCAATAGGTTTTGCACGCCAGTAATGCGCCCCGGCGGCTGAAGATGGCCCAGGGGAAAAACACAATGCCGATCAGTGGCATCATCAGATACATCTGCCCGATGAAGATCAGCGAGCGCAGCCATTGCAGGGCGTATCTCATGGCATCTCCTTTAATGTTTTGCGCGCGGCGGCGCTTGTGGCGGTAAAGCCCGCCAAAGCGGCAAGCGGCGGGATAATCAGGGGGATAAGCCAATGCAGCCCCTGAAAGCCAAGCCCGGTCAGAAAACCTCCGCCGGGATCAGCCGCAGGCAACATCGCAATGGCGGCGCATCCCAAAGCCACCCCAAGCAACGCGCCGATGAATGAGCGCCATGTAAACCGGCGCACAAAGGCCAGGGCGATATAGCTGTCGCGCGCCCCCACCATGCGCAACACGGAAATCACCTGCGCATTGGCGGCAAGGGCGGCTTTGGCGGCAAGGGTGATCATCGCCGCCGTGGCCGTGCCGATCAGCAATAATGACAGCCAGCCCAACAGCCGCAGCCGCGCCGCCGCCCGCACCAAAGGCCGCCGCCAGCGGGTGTGATCATCCAGCACCGCACCGGGCACTTCGGCCACCAGCCGCAGGCGCAGGCCCATGGTGTCAAACCCGTCGCCCTCTTCGATCACCTCGATCAGTTGCGGGATCGGCAGCGTGTCAATCGCCAGATCGGGGCCAAACCACGGCTCCAGCAAAGCGCGCTGTTCATCGGCATCAAGGGCGCGGGCGCTGGCCACGCCTTTGGTGGTGTTGAGCAGGTTCAGCGCCGCCTCGGTCTGCGCCGCCATCTGCCCTGCGGGGGCGGAAATCCGCACGGTTGAGCTGCGCGCCAGCTCATTACCCCAGCGCTGTGCCAAGCGCCCGGTGGCCAGTGATAAAGCCAGCGCAAACACCGCCAAAAACGCCATGGCCGCGGCACTGAACAAGGTTAGCCAAGCGGTAAACCCGGTGGGCGGCACAACCCGCGCCGCCTGAGGATCACCGGTGATGAAATGTGCGAGGCTCGTGCGAATGCTCATAAATCCGCCCCCGCAAGATGCAACCGCCGTTTTGAGATGCGCAAGACCCGCGCCTGCACCTGGGTTTTTACCGCCCTGATCAGCGCCAGATCATGGGTGGCGATCAAAATCGTCCGCCCCATCTGGTTCAGTTCGATCAACAGCCTGAGCAGGCGCTGCGACATCTCCCAGTCGATATTGCCGGTGGGTTCATCCGCCAGCACCACCTCGGGCGACATGATCACCGCCCGTGCCAGCGCCGCGCGCTGCCGTTCGCCGCCAGAAAGTTCGGGGGGCAAGGCCGCCGCGCGCGGGCTGAGGCCGACCCAGTTGATCAGTTCCTTGAGGTTGGCCGATTGCGTCAGATCATCACGGCCTGAGACCAACAGCGGCAATGAGATATTTTCAGCCACTGATAAATGATCCAAAAACTGGCAATCCTGATGCACAACGCCAATTCTGCGCCGGATCATCGCCAGATCATCGCGGCTCATTTGGCGCACATCTTCCTCAAACAGCGTGACCTGCCCGGACGTTGCCGTCAGAGCGCCATAACACAGCTTCATCAAGGTGGTTTTACCCGATCCGGACGGCCCGGTCAGGAAGTGAAACGAGCCGGGCTGCAGTTTGAGCGTGATGTCACTCAGAAGCTCGCCACCGCCGTAATTATAGGCCACATTTTCCAAATTGATCACGGGCCGTTCCCCAAATACAACATTTTCAGTCTTTGAATGCCCCACAAGCGGCATATGTGCAATCTTTACTATCTCGATTTTCTTTGCGCATTTACCTGTAACTCAGTACACATTAATGTGAGAGCAGTTAACACAAGTAACAAAACAGCCGACAACAGGTAACTACATGAAGCTGATATGCCCAAAATGCCAGGCGCAATATGAAATACCCGACGTGGCGATACCCGATACGGGGCGCGACGTTCAATGCGCGAATTGTAATGAAACATGGTTTCAGGCGCATCCCGATGCAAAAGCCCCTTCCGGCCCGGGTGCCGCGGCTGCAGAAGTAAAGCCCAGTGACGTAAAGCCCAGTGACGTAAAATCCAGTGACGTAAAATCCAGTGACGTAAAACCCAGTGATGATGCAAAACCCGCTGTGCCCCCTGCTCCAATAGCTGCACAGGTAACTGAACCCGCAGCCCCACGACGGGAGCTGTCGCCAGCTGTCAGCGATATATTGCGCCAGGAAGCCGCCCGCGAAAAAGACGCACGTTCGGCAAAAGCCAAACTACCTGAGGCCGGCGCTAAACCCTCGCTCGCAGATACGCGCCCGGGCCGTGAGCGGCTGCCGGAAATTCCTGATATTGATGTCAGTAATCCCCGCCTCAATCCCCGCCTCAATCCCCGCCCTGCGCCCGTGGCTGCGGCTGATGTGGTGTTTGATGTCGATACGGACCTGCCGGAGGTTGTGCGTAAAACAGGCTTCAAGCGCGGATTTTCGTTGATTTTGCTGCTTATTGGGATGGCGCTGATGCTTTATGTGTTTGCGCCGGAACTGGCACAAAAATTCCCCAACCTGCGCGAGCCGTTGACGATTTATGTCAATGCGATCAACTCGGGCCGGCTTTGGCTGAATGATCTGGTTTCGGGGTTGTCCGGCTGAGGCCATGGATGGCCTCAATCTGGTAAAATAAAATTCTCGACAAATCCATTGTTGATTGTCAGGCTATGGCTGCATGTCTTCTGCGACTGTGCAGGGGAAGGTGCCTATTGGAACATATTAAAATATTGCCCGGACACTACAATATGCCGAAACGGCCAAGGCAAGTGACTGTTTATAAGTATCGAGTTTAGGCCCGTGTCTCAGTTTAAATACGACACGCTTTGATGAGGTGGAATAATCCACAATATGCGATGAAGATATAAGCAATTATTGTTGCTCAATTAGGATTAATATTATATTGACTGATCAGTCAATAAAAACATGGGAGAATTACAATGAAATCAACATTTATGGGCTTTGCCATAGTGGCCCTTGCCGGATCGGTTAACGCGGCTGATCTTGGGGCCACGGACGAGCCGATCAAGCTGGCGCTGAATGAATGGACGGGGCAGCATGTCACGACCCGTGTGGCGGGCGAGATGCTCAAGGCTGCGGGGTATAAGGTTGAGTATGTGACGGCGGGCATGATGAATCAGTTTCAGGCGATTGCCGACGGCGATATTGATGCCACGCTTGAGATTTGGTCGTCGAATGTGTCGGATGAATACGCCAAGAAAGTGCTGGAAGGCACGGTGGTTGAGCTGGGTGATCTGGGGCTTGATGCCAAAGAGGGCATTGCCTATCCGGCGCATGTGGCCAAGCTGTGCCCGGGCCTGCCCGCATGGGAGGCGCTGAAGGATTGCGCCGCCGTGTTTACCACCGCTGAAACCCTGCCGATGGGCCGTCTGGTGGATTACCCCGCCGATTGGGGCACGCCGGGTGCCGACCGGCTGGTTGGTTTTGATCTGCCGTTCAAGGCCGTGCCTGCGGGCTCTGAAGGGGCGTTGATTGCCGAGCTTCGGGCCTCGACTGAGAAGGGCACGCCATTGCTGATCACCTTCTGGCAGCCGCATTGGGCGATGTCGGCCTATGATGTGAAATTTGTTGAGATGCCCGAGGGCGAAGCCGCCTGTTTTGAGGATCCATCTTGGGGACCAAACCCCAATGCGGTCAATGATTGTGGGTTTGCCCCGTCGCGGGTGTTCAAGGCAAGCTGGTCAGGCATGGAAGATAAATGGCCCGCCGCGTTTGAAATCCTCAGCAATTATCAGCTTTCTGTCGAAGCGCAGCAGCCGATGATGGGGGCTGTGGATGTTGATGGCAAATCCGTGGAAGAGGTTGTTGCCGCCTGGATGGCCGAGAACGAAGCCGCGTGGAAGCCGGTTGTCGACGCGGCAATCAAGTAACGCCTGCTAGCTGAATAAACCCCGCGTCCCGGCCTTTGTGCCGGGACCTCGCCGGGACCTC
>CAZZKL010000096.1:9406-11551 GCA_964655135.1 uncultured Roseovarius sp.
GCCGGGACCTCGCCGGGACCTCTCGGGACCTCTCGGGCAAGTTAGAGGCCCCGGCGTGGGGGCCGGGGCGCGGCAGGGTCTGCTTTCAGGCCACATGCAAAATCCGGGGGGATGCACATGACCAACCAAAATGCGACGGCGCAGCCCGCCATCAGTTGCCGGGGTGTCTGGCAGGTGTTTGGCGCGGATGCAAAACAAAAGCTGGCCGATGCTCTGGCTAATTCGGGGGCCAAATCGGGCGGTGACAGCGATGCCGCCGCCAAAACTTTGCGTGAAGCCGGGCTGATCCCCGCCGTGCAGGACGCCTCGTTTGACGTGATGCCCGGCGAATTATTCGTCATCATGGGGCTTTCGGGGTCGGGCAAATCCACCATCGTGCGCTGCATCTCGCAGCTTTTGCAAGCCACGGCGGGCGAGATCAGGATCGAGGGCGAAAACCTTGTCGAGGCCAGCAAATCCCGCTTGATTGAGCTGAGGCGTCACAAGCTTGGCATGGTGTTCCAGCATTTTGGCCTGTTCCCGCATATGACAGCGCTTGAAAATGTCGCCTTTCCGCTGAAAATGCAGGGCCAGACCAAACCCGACCGCCTTAAGCGGGCGATGGAAGTGATCAATCTTGTGGGCCTTGAGGGCCGCGAAAATTCATACCCCCGTGAGCTATCTGGCGGCCAGCGCCAGCGTGTCGGTATCGCCCGAAGCCTTGCTGTGAACCCAGACATTTGGTTTCTGGACGAGCCGTTTTCGGCGCTTGATCCGCTGATCAGACGTCAGTTGCAAGATGAGTTTATCAACATTCAGGCAACGTTGAAAAAATCCATTGTGTTCATCACCCATGACATCACCGAGGCGCTTAAAATCGCTGATCGCATTGCCATCATGCGCGATGGCAAGATCGTGCAAATCGGCACCCCAACTGAGATCGTGCTCAACCCGGTGGATGATTATGTGCGCGAATTTTCCAAGGATGTGGCCAAGGGGCGGCACGCCCGCGTGGCCTCGGTCATGCGCGCGCTAACCCCTGCCGATAAAACCCCCGATGACCCCGGATTGCGCCCGGGCATGACGCTTGAGGCGGCGTTGGCGCGCTGCATATCGCTGTATGATCCGGTGCCGGTGCATGGGGATGATGACCAGATTATCGGCGTGGTTGATCCCGCTGATCTGGCTGCCGCCTTGCAGGCGGAAGAGGCATGAAAGCCGCGTTTGACCGGATGAATACCGCCGCCCTTGCCGCCCTTGTCGCGGTGATTGTTGGTGGGCTTTGCATGGTGTTTGAGCCGGTGCTGCCCTGGCTGGTGAAATGGCCCGCCGGGTGGTCTTTGCCAATGGCCGAGTGGATTGATACATCCCTCACATCGTTTTTTGGCACGATCAAGCCGGCCATGCGGGTTTTTTCGACGCTGATTGCCTATCCCATGTCTTGGGCGCACGCGCTGTTTGCCGCAACGCCCTGGCCGCTGAGCGTGGGGCTGATCACTGCGCTCGGCTGGTATATCGGCGGCGCGTCCTTGGCCGCTCTGGGCTTTTTCGGGCTGAGTTTTGTGGTCGCTACGGGGCTTTGGCTTGAAAGCATGAGCACGCTGTCGCTGGTGGCGGTTTCGGTGCCTTTGGCGCTGATCACCGGCGCGGGTATTGGCATTCTGGCCAATGAAGTGCCCCGGCTGCGTAATGCCATTCAAACGATGATGGATGTGATGCAGACGGTGCCGACATTTGCCTATCTCACGCCGCTGTTGTTTCTCTTTGGCTTTGGCCCGGTGGTGGGGCTGATTGCCAGTATTATCTACGCCGCGCCGCCGATGGCGCGCAACCTGATGCTGGGGCTTGACCGGGTTGACAGCGACATCAAAGAAGCCGCGATCATGAGCGGCGGCACCCGGTTGCAACAGCTTTTCCTGGTTGAGATCCCCTCGGCCAAAACCCAGATCATGGTGGGCGTCAATCAATGCCTGATGGCCGCCCTTTCGATGGTGATCATCGCGGCCGTGATTGGTGGTTTCAAGGATCTGGGATGGGAGGTGCTGTTGACCATGCGCAAGGCGTGGTTTGGCCCCTCGATGATGGCCGGTCTGGCGATTGTTGGCTTTGCCATGATCATTGACCGCTATAGCGGCACATTGGCCAGCCAAAGGCAGCGCCACGACC
>CAZZKL010000097.1:0-11522 GCA_964655135.1 uncultured Roseovarius sp.
ATCACTGCGCGGCGCCTCCCCATCGCCAGCGGGGGCGGTGGGCGAGAGGAGCTCATCGGCTTTCAGCGTCTCGTAACGCCACTGATCGGTGTGGGCGTACCACGCGGAAGTGGCGTTCATGTGGCGCGGCGGGCGTGACCAGTCGAGGCCAAATGCGAGCGGCTGCCAGCCGGTTTGCGGGCGCAGTTTTTCCTGCCCTACATAGTGGCTCCAACCGCCGCCGGATTGACCGACGCAACCGCACATCACCAGCATGTTGATGATGCCGCGATAGTTCATGTCCATGTGATACCAGTGGTTCAGACCAGCCCCCAGAATGACCATGGATTTGCCGTTGGTTTTTTCTGCATTGAGGGCAAATTCACGCGCCACGGTGATGATTTTATCGGCTGAAACGCCGGTGATTTTTTCCGCCCATGCGGGGGTGCCGGGGACATCGACGGTGTAATCATTGGTGACGTAGTCGCCGCCCAAGCCACGATCAAGGCCGTAATTGGCGCAGAAAAGATCAAATACGGTGGCAACTTGTGCCTCACCACCCGCAAGTTTCACGGTTTTCACCGGGATATTATGCGTGAGCACCTCAGGGTGGTCACATTTGACGAAATTCTCGGACGCAGCCCCGCCGAAATAGGGGAAATCAACGCCAACAACGGCGTCGTGATCTTCGTCTTGGATGAGCGACAGTTTTAATTCCGTATCGGTCTTGGAGGCGCGTTCCTCAAGGTTCCATTCGCCGTCTTCGCCCCAGCGGAAACCAACCGTGCCATTGGGCATGACGTATTTGCCGGATTTGCCGTCATAGGCGACAACCTTCCATTCGGGGTTGTTTTTGGCGCCAAGTTTGCCCTTGAAATCATCGGCGCGCAGGAAGCGGCCGGGGATCAGTTTGCCGTCTTTTTCGTCCAGCTTCACCAGCATCGGGAAATCGGAATATTTGCGGCAATATTCCTCAAAATAATCCGCTTGGCGGTCAAGGTGAAACTCGCGCAGGATGACGTGGCCCATGGCCAAAGAAAGTGCTGCATCGGTGCCCGCTTGTGGCGCCAGCCAGATGTCGCCAAATTTGGCGGCTTCGGAATAATCCGGGCAGATGACGGCGGATTTGGTGCCGCGATAGCGTGCCTCGGTATAGAAATGCGCATCAGGCGTGCGGGTTTGCGGCACGTTTGAGCCCCAAAGCAACAGGAAGCCCGCGTTGTACCAATCGGCGCTTTCGGGCACGTCGGTTTGCTCGCCCCACGTCATCGGCGAGGCCGGGGGCAGATCGCAATACCAGTCATAGAACGACATCACGGTGCCGCCCAGAAGGCTGAGGTAGCGTGAGCCAGCGGCGTAGCTGACCATCGACATTGCGGGGATGGGCGAGAAGCCGAACACCCGGTCAGGCCCGTAAGTTTTGATGGTATAGGCGTTGGCGGCGGCGATAATTTCGGTTGCTTCGTCCCATGAGGCGCGCACCAAGCCGCCTTTGCCGCGTTTGCTGACGTATTCAGCGCGCAAGATGGGATCGGCTTGCAATTTGGTCCAGGCCTCAACCGGCGACATGGTTTGACGCATCTTGCGCCAGACCCGCATCAGGCGGCCCCGGATCAGCGGGTTTTTCACCCGATTGGCGGAATATAAGTACCAGCTATAGGAGGCCCCCCGGGCACAGCCGCGCGGCTCGTGATTGGGCAGACCGGCGCGGGTGCGGGGGTAATCGGTTTGTTGGGTTTCCCAGGTGACAATCCCGGATTTCACATAGATTTTCCAGCTGCATGAGCCGGTGCAGTTCACCCCGTGGGTCGAGCGCACGATTTTGTCATGCCGCCAGCGATTGCGGTAAGTGTCTTCCCAGTCGCGGTTTTCGCGGGTGAGCTGGCCGTGGCCATTAGCGAATTGCCCAAGTTCCTTGGACTGAAAGAAGTTCAGACGGTCGAGCAGATGGCTCATGGGTTTTGTCTCCTAAGTTTTGGATGGTCGCGCCCCGGCGTGGATGCCGGAGCGCGGCGGTATTCAGAGGATCAGGGGTTTTTCACATACGCGCCGGGGCGCAGGTAGAACCACCAGTTGATGACGATGCAGACCGCATAGAACACGGCAAAGCCATAAAGCGCGTTTTCGGGTGTGCCGAGCTTCATCTGTTCGCCGAACACTTTGGGGATGAAGAAAGCGCCATAAGCGGCGACGGCAGAGGTCCAGCCCAGTACCGGGCCGGTTTGCTCTTTGTTGAACACCACGGCAATGGTGCGGAAGGTCGAGCCGTTGCCGATGCCGGTGGCGGTGAACAGGATCAAAAACAGGATCATGAACGGCAGGAAGTAATCCTGCGGTGTGGCCGAGACATAGGCCCTGTGCAGGATCCATGCGACACCGAGCGACGAGAACACCATGACGAACGAGATGATATGCGTCACCTTGGCGCCGCCCATCTTATCGGCAATCATGCCGCCCACGGGCCGGATCAGAGCGCCGATAAATGGCCCCATCCAGGCGTACATCAGGGCAGATGGCCCCGCCGCATTCACCGTGTCATGGGTCATGACGCCATTCACCATCAGGTGTTGGAAGCCAAACACAACTTTGATCGCCAGTGCGAAGGCCGCCGAATAGCCGATGAAAGAGCCAAAGGTCATGGTATAGATAATGGTCATGGCCCAGGTGTGTTTATTCTCGAATATCTTATATTGGCGCGACAGGTTGCGGCCCACCGCCCCGGGGATCAGATAAAGCAGGCCCACGGTTGTGCCGATGACCAGCGGGATCACAATGATCTTGTCAATATTGAAGCCCGAGCCGCCCACTTTGGCAGGCAGCATCAGCCACAGGCCGAAGGTGGCCACGGCAAAGCCGATCAGCAGCATGAAAGTCATGATGCCAAACGCGCCCAATGGGTTGGGGATGTTCGGCGAGACGTGCTCATCACGGATGTTGTTCATCCCGAACCATGTGAGGAAGGCCAGCGGGATCAGCGGGATCAGCCAGATAAACCCGGCATTGGGGATATAGGTCAGGGTGCCCGCCGGGATTTTGCCGATCAATGTGCCTGAGGTGTTGACCAAGGCCCGGCCCACGCCGCCAAACATCGCCACGGTCATCACCGCCGGAATCACCACCTGCATGGTGGTAACGCCGAAATTGCCAAGGCCCGCGTTCATGCCAAGGGCATAGCCCTGCATTTTCTTGGGGAAAAAGAACGAGATGTTGGACATGGAAGAAGCAAAGTTACCGCCGCCAATGCCTGACAAAAGCGCCAGCCCCTGAAACACCCAAAGCGGGGTGTCGGGGTTTTGCAACGCGATGCCGGTGCCCGCCGCCGGGATCATCAACAATGATGTTGTCCAGAAGATGGTATTACGGCCGCCGGCGATGCGGATGAAGAAGGTTGAGGGGATACGAAGCGTGGCCCCGGTAAGGCCTGCGATGGCCGCGAGGGTGAACAGCTCGGATTTTTCAAAGGTAAAGCCGAGGTTGATCATTTGCACCGCGATGATGCCCCAGTAAAGCCAGACGGCAAAGCCGCAGAGCAGGGCGGGGATTGAAATCCACAGGTTGCGGGTGGCGATGGCTTTGCCGGTTGAGGCCCAATAGGCCTCGTCCTCGACATTCCAGTTTCGTAAATCTTGTCCCACGTCAGGATCCTCCTGTTTGAGGGTTTACAGGCGGCGGGCCATCAGCGGCCCGCCAGTGTTTTTGTAATCAGCTTTGTGCGTGTGGCACGTCTGAAAGATGGGTGTCTTTGCGCAATTCGGGATGGCGTTCGCGGTCCATTTTGCGGATCGCGAGATGCATCCAGATCATCGAGACGGCGACAAGCACGAACATCAGCATGAACACCACCGACCAGACATGGAATACATCCAGCAAAATCCCGAACGAAATGGGCAGCACGAAACCCCCAAGCCCGCCGATCATGCCCACAAGGCCGCCGACCGCGCCGACATTGCCGGGGAAATAGACCGGGATGTGTTTATAGACCGCCGCCTTGCCCAAGCTCATCACAAAGCCAAGGATCACGGTGAGGAAGACAAACAGGTAAAGCGGGATGCCAAAGCTGAATTCAATTAGCCGCTCTGATCCGTCGGCGTAAGGGATGCCCTGCACCACATAGCTGGTTTCGGGGTAGCTCATGATAAAGAGCACCACCAAAGAGATGCCAAAGGTCAGGTACATCACTATCCGCGCGCCCCAGACATCGGCCATCCAGCCGCCAAGGGCACGAAAGATTGAGCCGGGCAGGGAGTACATCCCGGCAAACACGCCCGCAGATGTCAGCGCCACGCCGTAAGCGCCAACATAATAGCGCGGCAGGAACGAAGCGAAGGCAACAAACCCGCCGAACACAAAGAAATAATAGGTGGCAAAGCGCCAGACCTGAATGTCTTTTAACGGCTCAAGTTGTTTGGCCGCTGACATCGGTTTTGCGCCGGATTTGCGCTGTGCTACACGCACCGGGTCTTCTTTGGCGAAGACATAGAACGCCACGGCCATGATCACCAGAACGACGGCATAGATGCGTGCGGTTTGCTCCCACCCGACTGCGACCACCAGAAACGGTGCCGCAAAGTTGGTGACCGCAGCACCGACGTTACCCGCGCCAAAAATGCCAAGGGCTGTGCCCTGACGATTGGCCTCAAACCAGCGCGAGACATAAGCGATGCCGATGATGAAAGAGCCGCCCGCAAGGCCAAGGCCGAGGGCGATCATCAGGAATATGGCGTAGGTTTGCACCGAGGCCAGCAGCCAAACGGATACGGCTGTGATCAGCATTTGCAAGGGCAACATGATGCGCCCGCCAAACTGATCGGTCCAGACGCCAAGGAAAATCCGGCTAAGCGAGCCGGTAAGGACCGGGGTGGCCACCAGAAGGCCAAACTGGGTTTCTGAAAGCCCCAATTCGCCTTTGATTTTAACACCGATGATGGAAAATATGGTCCAGACCGCAAAGCAGACCGTGAAGGCAAGGGTACTTAGCCCCAAAGCCCTGACTTGATCGTTGCGGGTGACGCCGTCGAGATTATGCATGGTATTGCCCCTCATATATAAGCATTTGCCGCTACAAATCGCATAAACGGAAGCCTGCGGATTGACACAGATCAAAAAATCCGGAATTGGGCGGCGAAATAACCGCCGATGCCAAAGTTATTGGGTGCCGCTGGCAAAGCTGTTATGGGTAAATCAATGAAGATCAAACATATGCTTGATAAATATCAACTGCCCGCCAAATAAAAGTCAATTACGCCGGAGACCTCATGCGCCCAGACCATACATCAGAGATTCGCACACTGGAATTGTTCAGCGATATGTCGGAGGAAAACTTCAGCATTCTGACGCGCGGGGCTTATGTTCAGACGTTTCCGCCGCAGGTGGAATTGATCACCGAGGGCGACACGGCGGATTTTTTGCATATTGTGGTGGCGGGCGCGGTTGAGCTTTTTGCCGGGTGGAACGGGCGTGAAACATCCATGGCGACGCTCAGGCCAATCTCGACTTTCATTCTGGCGGCGACCATCCGCGACGCGCCGTATCTTATGTCGGCGCGCACGATTGAGAAATCACGGGTGGTCATGCTGCCGTCGGATGATGTGCGCGAGGTGTTTGACAATGACAACAATTTCGCCCGTGCCGTGGTGGCGGAACTGGCGCAATGCTATCGCGCGGTGGTGAAAAACACCAAGGATCTGAAGCTGCGGACATCGCTGGAGCGGCTGGCGAATTATCTGCTCAGGTGTCGGGCCAAGAACGGCGGTGCGGATGAGTTTGAGCTGAATGTGGAAAAGCGCAGGCTGGCGTCTTATCTGGGGATGACGCCGGAAAACCTGTCACGGGCGTTCAAGGCGCTCAGGCCCTACGGGGTTGAGGTTGAGGCCACGCGCGTGCGGATCACCGATTTGCTGGCGCTTGAAAAGCTGGCCAAGCCGACGCCGTTGATTGATGATAAGGCGCTTTGATCAGCCGCCATTCCAAAGCTGCCTTGCGGCGGCAACGATGCTTTCATGCGAGGGCATGGTGGCGGCATAAGCCGGGCCGGTGGCGATAAAGCTATCCTCAGCCGCCAGCCGCGCGGCGGGCAGGGTGGTGTGCTCTTGCAGCCATGTCATCAGCCCCTCCGAGAGGTTGCCCGAGCGGCGGCATTCATCCACCACCAGCACTTTTTCAGCGCCCTTAAGGGCGTCAAGAATGCCCTGTTCCGGTAAGGGGGCCAGCCATCTAATATCAATCACCCGGTTTTCGATGCCAAGTAATCTGAGGGTATTGGCGGCCTGTTGGCTGAGGTAAGCGCCGTTGCCATAGGTCACGATTGCCAGCGGGCCAGTGCCCGAGACGCCGACCTCACCCAGCGGAATGCGTGTATCGGGGGCGGGGTAGGTCTGCATCCAGAGGCCGTCATCTTCGGTGAAAAGATCGCGCATGGGATAAAGCGCGATGGGTTCAATAAAGACCACGACGCGCTGCTGCTCGCGGGCGAGGCGCACGCATTCGCGTAGCATCATCGCAGCATCCGCGCCATTGGACGGGCAGGCGATGATCAGCCCTGGGATGTCGCGCAGCACGGCCAGCGAATTGTCATTATGGAAATGCCCGCCAAAGCCCTTTTGATAGCCAAGCCCGGCGATGCGCAGAACCATCGGATTGGTGAACTGGCCGTTCGAGAAAAACGGCAGGGTGGCGGCCTCGCCGCGCAGTTGGTCCTCGGCGTTGTGCAGGTAAGCAAGGAACTGAATTTCAGGGATCGGGATCAGGCCATTATGGGCCATGCCAAGGGCCAGCCCGAGGATGGATTGTTCGTCCAGCAGGGTGTCAATTACACGCGGGCTGCCAAAGCGCTGTTGCAGCTTTTGGGTGACGCCGTAAACCCCGCCCTTGCGGCCGATGTCTTCGCCCATCATCACCAGCTCGGAATGCTCAAGCATGAGGTCGGTCAGCGCCCAGTTGATCAGGCGCGACATCGGTTGCGGCTGATCCATCTGTTTAAGGTCCGAACCAAAAGCGGCTTTGCGGGCCTTGGCCGAGGGGCCATTGGTGGGCTTGCAGGCCCGCGCCGGTGGGATAATGCTGGCCATGACCTCAGGCGCGGTGGCAAGGCGCGGCTGATTGGCTATTTCATCGGCAATGCGGGTGCAGGTGATCTCGGCGCGGTCATAAATATCAAGCGCCACTTCTGGGCTGAGCGCGTCTGCCTCGGCCAAAGCCCGGACGGAATGCAGCAGGGGGTCATCGGCCTCCCACGCTTCAAAGATGTCTTTGGCCAGATAGCTTGCCTGCATGTCTGATCCGGCATGGCCGTAAAGCCGCACCAGTGAGAGGTGCAGGAATACCGGCTTTTTGTGGCGGCGGGCATAGGTGGCGGCTTGGGTTGCGGTGGCGAACACGTCGTAAATATCAAGACCGTTGGCGTGGAAATATTTCAGCCCCGGACGGTTTTGGAAATTGGCGGCAATCCAGCCCGACGGCGTGCGGGTGGAAATGCCGATGCCGTTATCCTCGCACACCAGCAAAAGCGGCAGGGGGGAGTTTTGGAATGAGGCCCAGCAGGCGGCGTTAATCGCGCCCTGAGCGGTGGAGTGATTGGTTGAGGCATCGCCGAAGGAACACATGACAAGGCCGTCCTCGGCAAGGCATTGATGTTCGGGCGCGCAGCGTTTGGCAAGGCCGATGGAATAGGCGGCCCCCACGGCCTTGGGCAGGTGGCTGGCGATGGTCGAGGTTTGCGGCGGAATATTCAGCGCCTTGGAGCCAAGCACCTTGTGGCGCCCGCCTGAAAGGGGATCGGATTTGGCGGTGGCAAAGCTGAGCAGCATATCAAGGGCGGCATCGGTGCCCGGCACCTGATCCGAGCGCATGGTCTGAAACGCGCCGTCGCGGTAATGCAGGAAGGCCATGTCGGTGGGGCGCAGGGCGGCAGCGATGGCGGCCATGCCCTCATGCCCGGACGAGCCGATGGTATAGAAGCCTTGCCCCTTTGCCTGCATCTTGCGCGAGGTGCGGTCAAGATTGCGGCTAAGACACTGCGCGCGAAAGATGGCGGTGGCGGTATCCTTGCTTAAAGGGCCACTCGGGGCGGCCCCGGTGGGGAAATCCCCAGCGGTCACCCGCTCGCGGAAGGCTTGGTGAACGATGTCTGCGCGGTCCATGATCAGGCCCCTAATCCCGGCTGAAAAAATCACCTTTGGCGGGCAAATACCCGCAGAATCGGACCATAGATTGTTTTAGGGCGCGACGGAAAGGTTAATTTTAATCGTCGCACCGATAATTTAAAAGACTTCAGCAAAATTCAATGAAGCCTCGGAAACATGGCTTTTTTGACCAAGGATCATGCCTGGCTGAGCAGATATTCTCAGAGGTAGGCCGGGCTTAAGCCCGGCTTACCAGTTCGGCAGAGGGGGCTTGACCCTGAGGGCAATATTTTACCCGGCGCTGACTTTCTCAGGGGTGGCCATCCATTCACGACCGCGCAGCATGGCTTTCCAATAGATCGGTGGCAGCATCCGTTCCTTGAGGAACCACGCCGCCCTTGTGGGCTTGGTGCCGTCGAGCAGGAATTTGGGGAAGCTGGGCAGAAGCGTGCCACCATAGCCAAATTCGGCCAGCACGATCTTGCCGCGCTCCACCGTTAGTGGGCAGGAGCCATAGCCATTGTAAATCGCCACCGGGGATCTGCCAGCGATGTCGGCAATCACGTTTTCGGCCACGGTGGGGGCCTGCACCCGCGCGGCGGCGGCGGTTTTGGCGTTGGGCGCGTTCATCACGTCCCCTAAGGACCAGATATTTTCATACGTTTTGTGGCGCAAAGTGGCCTGATCCACATCGACCCAACCACCGGCATCGGCAAGCGGCGAGACGCGAATGAAATCCGGTGCGGTTTGCGGCGGGCAGACATGCATCATGTCAAATTCCATCTCAACCCGCTCGACCTTAGTGTCGGGCTTGGCCACATCGAACCACGCTTTTTTGGCGTCACCGTCCACCGCCACAAGATTGTGGAAGAAATTCAGTGAGGCGTCGTATTTTTCAATATATTTGTTCAGGGCGGGCACGTAATCCTTAACGCCAAACAGCACGCCACCGGCATTGTTGAACTGAATATCAATGTTTTTCAAAGCGCCATTGCGAAACCATGCATCCCCCGAAAGATACAGCGCCTTTTGCGGCGCACCGGCGCATTTGATCGGCATCGGTGGCTGGGTGAATATCGCCCGGCCTTGCTTGAGGCCCTGCACCAATTCCCAAGTATAAGGCGCCAGATCATAGCGGTAGTTTGAGGTCACGCCGTTTTTGCCGAGGGTCTCAACCAAGCCTTCAACCTTGTTCCAGTCCAGCTTGATCCCGGGACAGACGATCAGGCGTTTATACTGCACCACGCGGCAGCCATCGAGGATCACGGCGTTATCTTTTGGCTCAAACGCGGCGACGGCGGATTTGATCCAGTGGACACCGCGCGGGATCAGCGAGCCCATGGTTTTTGAGGTGTCCTCGGGTTTGAAGATACCGCCCCCCACCATGGTCCAACCGGGTTGGTAATAATGGATGTCCGCCGGGTCGATGATGGCAATATCAAGGCCTGAGCTGCGCGATTTGAGGCTGGCGGCGACAGCAATGCCCGCCGCCCCCGCGCCGACGATCACGATGTCATGGCTGGCATCAGCGGATGCGGTTGGGGTTTTGCCGCCATTGGCGATGCGCCGGGCAACGCCGGCCATGTCATAACCTGCGGCTTTGGTGGTGGATAATATATCTGCCAGACTCATGTTTTCAGCGTTGCTGAGAGACCACAAAGTGGCCGAGCGCGTGCCGGTGCGGCAATAGGCCAGAGTTGGCCCGGGCAGATCACGCAGGGCGGCGGCGAAATCATCGGCGTCTTGGTCTTGCACCTTACCGGCAACGATGGGCAGATAGCGCGCCTCAAGCCCGGCGGCTTTGGCTTTGGTTTCAATCTCTTTGAAGGTCGGCTGATCCGCCCCTTCGCCATCAGGGCGGTTGCAGATGATCGAGCGAAAGCCGAGTTTTTTGAGCTTTGCGATGTCAGACGGCAAAATTTGCGGGCTGACGGACAGGGCGTCGGAAATTTGTTTCGGGTCCATTAAATAATCCTCTGTGTTGGGGGGTCAGATGCCGTTGACCGGCACTTTTAACATTTGGTTGCCGTCCTCATCGGTGGGCACTTCGCCCGCCCGCATATTGACCTGCAAGGACGGGATGATCAGTTTGGGCATATCAAGCTGAGCATCACGTTCGGTTCGAAATTTGATGAATTCCTCGCGGGTTTTGCCACCGCCCACATGGATATTGTTGGCTTTTTCCTCGGCCACGGTGGTTTCCCAACTGATCTGGCGGCCATTGGGGCCGTAATCATGGCAGATAAACAGGCGCATCTCATCGGGCAGGGCAAGGATTTTCTGGATGCTGTCATACAGCTCGCCCGCGTCACCACCGGGGAAATCGGCCCGCGCTGAGCCGCCATCGGGCATGAATAACGTATCACCCGTAAAGGCGGCATCGCCCATCACATGCACCATGCAGGCGGGGGTATGGCCGGGCGTGGCGATGGCAAAGCATTGCATGGTGCCAACCATATAAGTGTCGCCGTCTTTAAACAGCGCATCAAACTGCGAGCCGTCGCGCTGAAACTCGGTGCCTTCATTGAAGACCTTGCCGAAGGTTTCCTGCACCACGATAATTTTCTCACTGACGCCGATTTTGCCGCCTAATTCCTGTTGCAGGTAAGGCGCTGCCGACAGGTGATCGGCGTGGACGTGGCTTTCAATAATCCACTCAAGTTTCAGGCCGCGCGATTTGATCTCGGCTATCAAGGCATCGGCGTGATCATAGGTGATACGCCCGGCGGCGTAATCAATATCCATCACTGAATCGATCACCGCACAGGCATTCGAGCCGGGATCCTTGACAATATAGGTGATGGTGTTGGTGGCCTCGTCAAAATGGGCGGAGACCTCGGGCTTGACGGACATGTTTATGGGATATGGCATGGGGCCCTCCTGAAGAAGCATTGGAATGTTGGTATTATTAATTGATCGCGGAAATAAGTTTATACCAGAAAGCCATAGCCACCAACATGGGCGATAAGCGGCTATGGCTAATAATTGTTAACAAACGCCACTCGTTACAAGGATCAATAACATATCCACTGGTTAAAAAATCTATCGACACCCGGCTCCGGGTTCTTCGTGAGTGGTTAGGAGCCGGGTGCCGCCGGTCTTATACTTTACAAGTTCTCAGCCCGAGAATTCGATAAAGCGGACAGAACCGGAACAGGGCGGTCCCTGCCAGGATCGCGCCAATGACGATGGATGCAATTTTCATTGTGGACGAGTCGAACACTGCCATGCTGCTAAGCAGGGGCAGGCCGATCAGTGCCAGACCAACAATCAGACGGATGAGGCGATCGGCGGAACCAATATTTTTAACCATGATATGTGTCTCCCTTATGATTTATTTAGGAGAGGATAAAGGGATTAAAAGGGATGTTCAGTGACATTGTCACAAAGGCCCAGTTATTTTTGGCCCAGTTATTTTTGGCC
>CAZZKL010000098.1:0-11453 GCA_964655135.1 uncultured Roseovarius sp.
CCAAGGCTGGCAAAGCTGCGCGATCATATGCGCAAGGAAAACATCGACGCCTATCTCATCCCCCGCGCTGACATTCATCAAGGCGAATATGTCGCCCCGCCCGATGAGCGTCTGGCCTGGATCACCGGCTTTACCGGGTCCGCCGGGTTTTGTGCCGTGTTGCAGGGTATTGCCGGGGTGTTTGTCGATGGCCGCTATCGCGCTCAGGTGCGCGCGCAGGTGGATTTGGATCATTTCACCCCTGTTGACTGGCCTGAAACCAAACTGGCGGATTGGCTGAAGCAGGCGCTGCCAAATGGCGGGCGCGTGCTTTATAATGGCTGGCTGCATACGGCGCGTGAGATTGAGACCCTGAAAAAAGAACTGAAGGGCGATGATTTTGAACT
This sequence comes from uncultured Roseovarius sp., assembly GCA_964655135.1. Taxonomy (GTDB): domain Bacteria; phylum Pseudomonadota; class Alphaproteobacteria; order Rhodobacterales; family Rhodobacteraceae; genus Roseovarius. The sequence goes on from CAZZKL010000098.1 coordinate 387, forward strand.
TACCTGCTCGGATGACCTGATTGATCTTCTCTGGCCCAACCGGTTTGAGGCCCCCATCGGCCCGGTGCGCATCTATCCCGACCCTCTGGCGGGTGAGCCCCACGGCGATAAACGCGCCCGGCTGGCGAAGGAATTGCGTGAGGCCGGCCAAACCGGGGCGGTGCTTACCTTGCCTGATTCCATCGCATGGCTTTTGAACATTCGCGGCTCGGATATTGCGCGAAATCCTGTGCCGCATGCCTTTGCCGTGCTGCATTCTGACGCGACGGTGACGCTATTCATCGACGCGCGCAAGCTTTCGGGTGAGGTCCGGGCGCATCTTGGCAACGAGGTTAAAATCCTGCCTTATGAAGCCTTCCATGAGGGGCTGAAATTCCTTGAGATGGACACGCCCTTGCGGCTTGATAAATCCTCGGTGCCGGATCGGGTGCCGGATTTACTGGGCCAGTCCAACAAGCCGTTTGACTGGGGCGATGATCCCTGCGTTCTGCCCAAGGCCTGCAAAAACACAGCCGAGATTGCCGCCACCCGCGCGGCGCATCTGCGCGACGCGGCGGCGGTGTGCGAGTTTCTGGCGTGGTATGACACCCAAGCCCCCGGCACGATCTCTGAAATAGATGTCATCACCCGGCTGGAATCCTGCCGGGCCGATACCGGCAAATTGCTGGACATCAGTTTTGACGCCATCGCCGGTGCCGGGCCGCATGGCGCTTTGCCGCATTACCGGGTGTCTGAGGCCAGCAACCGACCCCTGCAAAATGGCGATCTTCTGGTGCTGGATAGTGGCGGGCAATATGAGGATGGCACCACCGACATCACCCGCACCCTGCCGGTGGGGGATGTGGGCGAAGATGAACGCGCGGCCTTCACCCGTGTCCTTCAGGGGATGATTGCCATGTCGCGCCTCCGCTGGCCCCGGGGGCTTGCGGGCCGTGATCTGGATGTAGTGGCGCGCTATCCGCTTTGGCTGGCGGATCAGGACTATGCCCATGGCACCGGCCACGGCGTAGGCGTTAACCTGTGTGTGCATGAGGGGCCGCAACGCTTGTCGCGGGTCTCGGATGTGCCGTTCAGGCCGGGGATGATTGTCTCAAATGAGCCGGGCTATTACCGCGAAGGGGCGTTTGGCATCCGGATTGAAAACCTGCTTGTGGTGCAACCCGCTGAGCTGTTGCCCGGCGGCGACCAAGGCAATAAGCTGTGCTTTGAGACGTTGAATTTTGTGCCGATCAACACCCGGCTTATTGTCGCAAAGATGCTGAGCCAGGCCGAACGTGGCTGGCTCAATGACTACCACGCCACATGCCGCGCCAAAATCTCGGGGCGGCTGTCGGATGACGCCCGAAAATGGCTGGAACAGGCAACTTGCCCGCTTGGGAAATAATCATGTAACAATGCCGCGCAATAATCTATTGAAGCGGCAGGGGACAAAATATGACACATATCAAGATACGCAAAGCCACAGGCATCTGGACCGTCCGCGCCGGCGGGGCGGTTCTGGCGGAAAGCAAAAACGCGCTGGAGCTGAGCGAAGGGGATTATCCGCCGGTGATCTATTTCCCGCGCGATGACATCGCCATGGCGCTTCTGGACAGCAGCGATAAATCCAGCCATTGCCCGCATAAAGGCGAGGCCAGTTATTTCTCGGTCATTACCAAAAGCCGCACCCTAGAGAACGCCGCCTGGAGCTATGAAACCCCGATTGCCGGTATTGAATCCATCCAGAATCACCTGGCGTTTTATGAAAATGATAACGTAAAGGTTGAGCGGATATAGCCCAAGCCTTACTTAAGGTTGCGATTCTACCCATGGGAAATTTCACAGCTTATTCCCCCCCCGCTGTATTTCTGACATTGCCGCATTAGCGGTAAGTTAAATTGTATTATTCAATTTATTTTCAATATATTACATTGCAATCTGAATGTAGCGGCCCACGCCATACAGGGCTGTACGCAGCATCTTTTGCGCCTTAATAGGCCCAAAACACTGATTTACACCTGTGAAATAATTTTATTCTCAATAAATCTATATTTCGGACAAATTTTCGCCAAATTTGGATGAAAACAGAACATTCCTAGTAATCACAGCCCATATTCAAAAACTATTTTTTGCATACCAGTAGGGCCGTGATGTTAATGTAGAGAACAGGAAGATGAGATGAAAAAAATCATAGTAAGCCTTGGGTTGGCTTTGTTTGCGGCAGGCACAGCAATCGCTGGTGAGGTCCGCATAACCCCAGATATTCAATCCGTAGAGTTCAGCATCGGCGATCAGGACTTTGTTATTGAGCGCATTCAGGACAATGAAAACCGGCTGAATGATGAATATACCAAAACCTCGCGCCAATGTCCGCCGTTTTGCATCCAACCGATTGAAGTTGCCCCATCCGTTACGACGGTTGGTGAGTTGGAACTGATCCAGTTTCTGGAAAATCAGGTGCAAAATGGCACAGGCCTGTTAATTGATGCCCGCCTGCCCGATTTCTACAACAAAGGCACCATTCCGGGATCCGTCAACATCCCGTTCACCGTGCTTGATTATGAGGGCAACGAATATCTTGAATCCATCCTGCTGGCGCTTGGCGCGGAAAAAACCAGTGACGGTAATCTTGATTTCACCAACGCCAAAGAACTGGCTCTGTTTTGTAACGGTCATTGGTGTGGGCAATCCCCTCGGGCGATTCACAATCTGATTGCCGCCGGCTATCCGCCCGAAAAGCTGTATTACTATCGTGGTGGTATGCAGGCGTGGCTATCTGTTGGCCTGACCAAACATATTCCTGGCTGATTACTCAGCACGTTTATAATTCTTAGGAGAGTAAGATGCAGTACAGGAAAAAACTAATTGCACCAGTATGCGCTGTTGCATTGTCACTTGGGGCGGCGCAGGCACAGGAATCCGGTACGGATTTCCAGGCCTCAACCAACAATGTTCTGGCCGCCCTTGGGGCCTCGCCGGTTAAAACAGAAGAAGTGGTTGTCGAAGGCGATCTGCTTGATCTTGTTGGCGAGGCCATGGCGCGGGGGGAAACCACCGATTATATCAACGCGCTGGTGCTTGAGGCGCATGATAATGGCCAGATTGCCGTGCCCGACAGCATGACCAACAGTGAAGGCGAGGTTGATACAGCCGCGTTGCTGGAATCGGTTGTCAACGCCGCCATTGCCGGGCAACCGGCGCAGCCCGCAGATGACAGCGCCGCATTAGAGGCCGAAGCTCAGGGGACACAAACCAATACCGGCGTGCTTGGGCAAACCCACACTGTCGTGGCCGGGGATACCCTGCGTAAGCTGGCCATTCGGTATTATGGCGAAATGGATGCTTATCGCCAGATTCTGGATGCAAATCCGGTGATCACCAACGAAAACCTGATCAGAATCGGTCAGGTGCTTCAAATTCCGTGATGAGGTCAATAACCGTATGACGCCCCGGGGCCAGATGAGAATTCTTCTGGCCCCGAGTGCGTTCAGCCATGCTCTTCTGCCGCTGTATCCGCCAGCGCCCGATTATAGGCCTTGAGTGCATCAACATGAAACAGCGCCCCCCATAATTCCGGCGGCTCGCCCTCGCCGCCAAGGGTCACTACCGGGATGAACGGCACGCCCGAGCGGTCAAACACCGGCATCGCGGCCTCTAATGTGGCGTTGCCATCAATATAAACCCCGTCCTCGATCAGCCCCCAGCAATCGTCTTCGGGTGCGGCATGTGCGTCACCGGTTTTGCGCATCAGGCTGGCAACGCCAAACATCGCCAACAGATAAGCCTGCGGCCCGGCGGCCAGATGAATATTGCGGCGCTCAAGCTGAGTGAGAAAAAATGACCGATCCACCAGCTTTGATCCAAGTGCTGTTGAAATTGACACAGCCACCATCACCGCCAGCCCGGTTTGCCAGTCGCCGGTTAGCTCAAACACAATCAGCGTTGTTGATATAGGCGCGCCCAGCACCGCCGCCGCCACCGCCCCCATCCCGGCCAGCGCGTATAGCGTATGCGAGCCGGACGAGTCAGGGAAAACCCCGGTGGCAATCAGCCCAAACGCCAGCCCGGTGAGCGCGCCAACCATCAGCGACGGCGAAAATATCCCGCCGCCCATGCGGCCGCCAAAGGTGATCGCCACCGCCACCACTTTGAGCACGGCAAACACAACCGCTTCGTGCCAAATCAGCTTGCCCGTCAAGGCCGCCGAGGTGGTTTCATATCCCACCCCGATAATATGCGGAAACCCGATGGCCAATATCCCCAGAAGCCCGCCTGCAAATGCCGGCCTAAGCCAGCGCGGGAGGCCGCTGCGGGCCTGCAAATAATCGCCGATGTCTTCGACAAAAAACACCGCATACATCAGCGCGCTGGCCACCAGCCCGCACACCAGCCCCAACAGCAGGAAGGCGGGCAACTCCACATAAAAACTCAGCCCATTGGCCAGCGGCAGGGTAAATTCGGTGATGTCGCCAAACGCCAGCCGGTTGATCACCGTGCCCGCCACGCTGGCAATCACGATGGGGGCAAAGGCGTGCACCGCAAAATGCCGCAGCACCACCTCAAGCGCAAAAAGTGCGCCTGCAATGGGCGCGTTGAACGAGGCCGAAACCGCCGCCGCCACGGCGCAACCCAACAAATCCCGCCCGGTGATGCCGCTGGCATTGATCCGGATGCTGATCCAGGTTGAGATCACCCCGGCGATATGCACCACCGGCCCCTCGCGCCCGCTTGAGCCGCCGGTGCCCAGAGTGATCAGCGAGGCCGCCGCCGAGGCCAGCCCCTCACGCCATTCAACCCGGCCCTCATTCAAGGCGGCCCCCTCGATCACATCCGACACCGACCGCACCCGCCCGTCGGCGGTGAACCAGTGCAGGATCAACCCAACGGTCAGGCCGCCAAAAACCGGGATAAGCAAAAGCCAGTACCACGGCAGCATCGCGGCGATGGTATGAATATGGGCGGCATCATCGCTGCCATAAACCAGCCCCTGAAGCGCGGTGATGCCCTTGCGGAAAAACAGCGCGGCAAACCCCGCCGCGATGCCGATGATAAGCGCGATAAGCCAAAACTGAAACTGGCTTGGCCCGCGCGTGCGCAATACCCTCCAACCCGCAGCAATCCTGTTGCTCGCCAAGGCCCGCTTTTCGGCCCAGATTGATTTTTCCGCTTCGGCCATCAATCAATTCCATTCCACTTAAGCAGACATGCTTCCCCCGGCTAGCCGCTTGGCCTAATGTAGCCGTGCAATTACGCAGAAAGGCCACGTATGAGCATCCAGCATGTCATTACCGAGTTAACCACTGTATTAGGCCAACGGGTAAGCCGCTCCAAGTCCGATCTTGATATTCACGGGCGCAGCGAAACACATTTTCCCCTGACGCCGCCGGATGTGGTCGTGTATCCTGAGACAACTGAAGAGGTGTCTCGGATCGTGCGGATTTGCGCCCGCCACCGGTGTCCTATTATTGGGTGGGGCATCGGCAGCTCGCTGGAAGGTCAGGCGCAGGCGGTGCAGGGCGGGGTTTGCGTTGATTTCACCCGGATGAACAAAATCCTTGATATTCATCAGGCAGATATGGACGTGGTGCTACAGCCCGGTGTGACCCGTGAAGGCCTGAATGATGAATTGCGCGCGACGGGGTTGTTTTTTCCGGTGGATCCCGGCGCCAACGCCAGCCTTGGCGGCATGGCCTCGACCCGCGCCAGCGGCACCACCACGGTGCGCTATGGCAGTATGCGCCACAATGTAATGGCGCTTGAGGTGGTGATGGCAAATGGCGAAGTGATCCGTACCGGCAGCCGTGCCCGCAAATCCTCGTCCGGCTATGATCTTACCGGGTTATTTGTCGGCGCCGAGGGCACGCTCGGCCTGATCACCGAACTGACATTACGATTGCAGGGACAGCCTGAGGCCATCGCCAGCGCGGTTTGTGCCTTCAAGGATGTCTCGGGCGCGGTGGCGACGGTGATTGACACCATCCAGATGGGCCTGCCGATGGCCCGGATTGAACTGATGGACACCAGCAGCATCATCGCCGTCAACGCCTATTCCGGCAGCGACATGGCCGAAGCGCCGCATCTTTTGCTGGAATTCCACGGCTCCGAGGCCAGCGTCGCTGAGCAATCGGAAACCTTTGGGTTGATTGCCGCCGAGCATGGCGGATCAGATTTTCAATGGGCCACAAGAACCGAAGACCGCACGGCCCTTTGGGCGATGCGCCACAACGCCTATCACGCCATCAAGGCCGCCCGCCCCGGCGCGCGCGCGGTGGTGACGGATGTCTGCGTGCCGATCTCAAATTTGGCGCAAGTGATTGACGAGACCCGGCTTGATCTTGAACGCGCCGGCATCGACGCGCCGCTTGTGGGCCATGTGGGGGACGGCAATTTCCACACCTCCTTGATGTTTGATGACGACACCGAGCTTGAGGCCATCCTCGCCGCCTCGCACCGCATGGTCAAACGCGCTTTGGCATATGGCGGCACCGCCACCGGCGAGCACGGCGTCGGCCAAGGTAAACTGCGCTATATGGAAGAGGAACATGGCGGGGCGTGGGGCGTCATGGGAGTGATTAAACAGGCGCTTGACCCTGATAACATTATGAATCCAGGAAAATTGGTGCCACCAAGAAATTAACCCGCGTAATTAAACAACAGGTGGGTTTCACCCACCCTACATTTTACCTCGTAGGGTGGGTGAAACCCACCTGCCGTATCGTACAGGAAAGCGTGGTTTGGTTTTCACCCTGCCATCAAAACTTCCGCCGCCGCGCGGGCCTGATCGGTGATTTTATCGCCTGAAAGCATCCGGGCAATCTCGTCTATTCGGTCTTTGTGATTAAGATGCGTCACACTTGTCAGCGCCTGATCTTTCTCAACCCGTTTTTCCACCACCCAATGATGCGCCGCGCGGGCGGCCACTTGCGGTGAGTGCGTCACAACCAACACCTGCCCGGCCTCTGACAACTGCACCAGCCTGCGCCCCACCGCATCTGCCGTGGCCCCGCCAACACCCCGGTCAATCTCATCAAAAATTAGCGTGAGACCGCTTTCCGCCCCGGTCAGGCACAGCTTCAACGCCAGCAAAAACCGGCTCAGCTCACCGCCCGAGGCAATCTTTGCCAGCGGCCCGGAAGGCGCGCCGGGATTGGTGGCGACGGTAAAGATAACCTCATCCTGCCCCGAGGGCCCGGCATCTGTTGTCGTGATTGCGGTGCTGAACACCGCCCGGTCCATTTTCAACGGCGCAAGCTCGGCCGTCACCGCCGTATCCAACCGTTTTGCCGCCTTGATCCGCGCCGCGCTGAGCGTGTCGGCCACCTTTGCATAAGCCGCCTCAGCCTGCGCCAGATCGGCCTGAAGCGCGTCCAGCTCGGCGTCGCCCTGATCAAGGGCGTCCAGTTTAACGCGCAATTCATCGGCAAACCTGGCCAGATCATCAGGCTGTACATTATGTTTGCGCGCCAAGGCCCGGATGGCAAACAGCCGTTCTTCGGTGGTTTCCAATTCCAGCGGGCTGAACGACAGCCGCGCCAGACAGGCCGCAACACCTGCGCCCGCCTCGTCAAGCTCAACCAAGGCCCGACCCAAGGCGGCAATCGCCCCGTCAAGCTGCCCCTCGGCCTTGTCATTGACCGCTTCCAGCCAGCGCAGCGCGTCGCCCGCGCGGGCCTCAGCCCCGGCACCGATGGCCTCCTCAGCCTTGGCAATATCCTCGCGAATGCGCTCGGCCCCCTGCATCAGGCGGCGGCTTTTGTCCAGCTCGGCCTCTTCGCCCGGCTCAGGGTCCAGGGCATCCAGTTCCGCCACCGAATGGCGCAGAAATTCCTCTTCTGCGCGCACGATTTGCAACGCGGCCTCAGCCCCGGCCAATGATTTGCGCTTATCCTGCACCTGCCGCCATGCCTGCCGCGCCCGATCGCGCATCGGGGACAAATCGCCATAAATATCCAGTAAATCACGATGGCCCTTGGGGTTCAGCAATCCACGATCATCATGCTGTCCGTGCAGTTCCACCAGCGTGGCCGCCAGCCGCCGCAGCACATCCCCCGAGCAACGCCGGTCATTGACCCAAGCCGTCTTGCGCCCGTCGCGCGCGTTCACCCGCCGCAAGATCAGATCATCCTCATCCGGCAGCCCGGCCTCATGCAAAACCGCCCGCGCCGGATGCTCCGGGGGAAGCTCAAACACCGCCTGCACCTCGCCCTGCGCGGCCCCTTTGCGCACCAGCTCGGCCCGCCCGCGCCAGCCCAGCACAAAGCCCAATGAATCCAGTAAAATGGATTTGCCCGCGCCGGTCTCACCGGTCAGCACATTCAGTCCGGGCTGAAACTCAAGTGCCAAATGCTCAATGATCAGCATATCGCGGATGTCGAGGCTTCTGAGCATCCCCGACCCCGACTAGAGCCAGCGGCCCTGAATCATCTGGCGATATATCCGTTTGAGCCAGTTATCCCCGGTCGCTTCAAGTTTCAGGCCGCGCCCGGTCAGCATTTTATAGCTGTCTTGATACCAGTCGGTTGAGCGGAAATTGTGGCCCAGAATGGCCCCTGCGGTTTGCGCCTCATCGGTCAGCCCCAGCGACAGATAGGCCTCAACCAGCCGGTGCAGCGCCTCGGCGGTGTGGGTTGTGGTCTGAAAATCCTCAACCACCACCCGAAAGCGGTTGATCGCGGCGGCAAAGTTACCCCGGCGCAAGTAATAGCGTCCAACTTCCATTTCCTTCGACGCCAGATGGTCAAACGCCAAATCAAATTTCAACGTCGCCGAGCTGGCATATCGGCTGTTGGGATAAACCTCGATCACCTGACGCAGCGCCTGTAGCGCATTTACTGTCAGCCCTTGATCACGGCCGATCTCGTCAATCTGATCGTAATAGCTGAGCGCCACAAGATATTGCGCATAGGCGGCATCTTCATCGGCGGGATAGAAATCAATGTAGCGCTGTGCGGCGGCGCGGCTTTCTTCATAGGCCTTGTCCTGATGATGCGCGAAGGCCTGCATGATCACCGCGCGCTTGGCCAATGCCGAATAGGGATAAAGCTGCTCCACTTCGGCAAAACTTCTGGCCGCCAGCTTGGGTTTTTTCTGTGCCAGATCATATTCTGCCCGCTCAAAAATCTGCTTGGCGGTGAAATTTTCATAATTTACATTGCCGCGCTCAACGCTTTGCTTAGTACTGCATCCCGCGATTGCGAGACTCACCGCCAGCATAGCAACCAGCCTTACCCCAAATCTGCCGATTTTCATTCCAGAACTCACCTTATTCGCAAAATATATTTGGGTCTGCCCCATTCAAGGCATGTCCTAGCACATAAATTTCCGGTGCAAAATGCCTTTACAATATTTCTGCGCCCTTCCCCTCAGGCGACGTCAGGAAATTCAGTCCAGCAAACCCCGGTCCCCGGAAGGTATGCAGCCATTTCAGCATCGCAGTCAACCTGCTCATAATTGGCCGGATCGGCGAAAACCCTGCGCAGTAATTCATTGGTCAGGGCATGGCCCGCGCAATACCCCTGATAAGCCCCAAGCACCGGCGCACCCGCCAGCCCCAGATCACCAAGAGCATCCAGCATCTTATGGCGCACCGCCTCATCACGGTGGCGCAGGCCCCCGGGGCTTAGAACCCTGGCACCATCCACCACAACCGCATTTTCCAAGGTGCCGCCCAAGGCAAGCTTATTGGCGTGCATCTGATCAATATCGGCCTTGCGGCAGAAGGTGCGGCTGTTGCAAAGCTCGCGCACAAAACTGCCATTAGACATGTTCAAAAGCTTGTTTTGTGTGCCGATTGCCCGGTCTTCAAATTCAATCCGGAATTCGATTTGCAAAGTCTCATGCGGGGTCAGACGGGCCCAGGCCCTGCCATTTTGCACTTTGACAGGTTTTAATATCCGCAGAGCCTTGACCGGACGCCCCAACGCGCGCACGCCCCGGCCCAGAATGCCTCGGACAAACCGGGCCGAACTGCCGTCAAAAATTGGAATCTCAGGGCCGTTAACCTCAATCCGGACATTATGGATACCGCAGCCAACCAAAGCCGCCATCACATGCTCAACCGTGGTGATTGAGACGCCCTGCGCATTCACCAAACGGGTGCAAAGCGGGGTTTGATCGACGTTGCTCCACAAGGCCGGGATCATGTTCTTACCGGCATCCTGATCGACCCGGTAAAAGACAATTCCGTGATCCGCAGGGGCCGGCAAAATAGTCACCCGTGCGGATTTGCCTGAATGCAGGCCCACACCGTCAAATGACAAAGGGGATACGATTGTATTTTGCAAAAGCTGTCCTCAAAAATGAGTCCTGCCGAGGGTATTCTGGCTGTTTGGGTTTTTAGGCCTGTAATAGCAAACAGACAATTCAATCTTTGCAACGTCTTGAAACATGCACCCCACATGACACGGCAACATTCCGCTCAGGGCATTTTTCCTTTTCATAAACCATTATTCCAAAAGGAAAAAGGGCCGCAAGATGCAGCCCCTTAATAATGCTATAAGTGTTTAGATCAGTTGGCCTGACGCCGCAGGAATGCCGGAATTTCGATCTGATCTTCCTCTTCCTCAAAAGACTCTTCCGGTTCTTGCCGGGCAATCGGCGCTTCAACCGGTGGTTGTTGGCGGGCCGGGCGCGGTTCGGCCTGTGCCTCGGCCGAGCCATGGCCCGTCATCCGGTTGATCAGTGAATTGATGCCAAAACGCGGGCGTTCCGCCGGGGCGGCTTCGTGCGCCTCAACCGCCGGACGATCCGGCACTTTGCTGGCGGCGGCTTGCAGGCGTGCCATGGCTTCGGGGGACGGTGTGCCCAACGGGTGCGCTTGTGGTGCGGTGAAGTCTTCCAACTCTTCTTCCACCCGGGCAACGGCCACTTCTTCCACCTGCGGCGTGTAGGCCGGAGGCGGCAGACCATCATCGGCCATGTCAGAGGCAACAATGTCTTCCCTCGTGTTCTCATCCATGGCGACTTCCGTCTCTGGGAACAATGAAGGCTCGGACGTTTCAACACTTGCGGCAATATCTTCGCTGGCTGTTTCCTCTTCGATGGTTTCAGCCACAGGATCAGCCACAGGATCAGCCACAGGATCAGCCA
>CAZZKL010000099.1:0-11404 GCA_964655135.1 uncultured Roseovarius sp.
GTCAGGGCGGCGCTGATTTCCGGCTCGGCCTCGGGCAACAGGCCGCGGCGGGTGACAATGGTAACGGCGGTTCCGGCGCGGGCAAATATCTGGGCCAGTTCAACCCCGATATAGCCGCCACCCATGATCATCAGCGTATCGGGCAGGGCCTCAAGTTGCAGGGCGGTGGTGCTGTCGAGCCATGAAATATCGGACAGGCCGGGGATGTCGGGCACATGCGGAGAGGAGCCGGTAGCGATGATCACCTTGGCGGCGTTGATCACCCGGTCGCCGACTGAGATTGAGCCGTCAGCCTGGAAGGCGGCCTGGCTCTCAATATAGTGGATGCTATCATAGTTGGGCAGAACATCGGTGTATTTGGCCACGCGCAGCGTATCCACCAGCGCCTGTTTTTGGGCCACCATGGCCTTCCAGTCCGTCAGGGAGGCGGAGGTTTCAATGCCGTCGAACCGGCGGGCGGCGCGGGCGATGTGCAGCGGCTCGACCGCGCGGATCATTGCCTTGGAGGGCACGCAGCCGACATTGACGCAGGTGCCGCCAATGGTGCCAAAGCCGATCAGCGCCACCCGCGCGCCGGTGTCGGCGGCGGTGATTGCGGCGGAAAATCCCGCGGATCCGGCACCGATGACGGCCAGATCAAAACGGTTGGTCTCGGGTGTGAAGCTATCGGGCATGGCAGGCCCCTTTCAGGTTTTCATTTTGCAGGTACGGCGACGCATCAGCGCGTAGATTGTAATGAGGATGAACACGCCGAGGGCCGGAAACAGAACGTAATCGAGATAGCCGACAATCGCGGCAAGGCCGACGCCCACGACCAGCATAACCAATATTGGCGTGAAGCAGCACAAGGCCAATATTACCGTGCCGATGACGCCGGTTTTCAGGAGTTTGTCTTTCATGGGGTAGTTCCTTTATTGCATGATATTTAATCAAATGTCTGGCGGATATGACTGGAAGCAAAGCCTTTGTAGCTCAAGAACCAGAGGTGTCAGGGGCAAGGCGGGCCTCATAGCCATACGCGATCGGCTGAGCGACAATATTTTCAAGCGACGTCTGGGCATCATCATAGATCACCACATAAATTGCCGTATCCGCGGCTGTTCCGGGGATCAGATCAATCAGCTCCACGCTCGGCTCCTGTTTCATGGCTTCTCCGGCGATGTAGGAACATGACGGGCAGTAAAGGCCGGATACTTCGATCCGGGCCTGCTGTGATTCGGCCATGGCCGCGCCAGTGACGGCCAGCAACGTCATCGCCGATGTGATCAGGTGTTTCATTTGGTATCCTTGTCTTTAATAGCCGATGAGATATGGCGAAAAATAGGGAAATAACAACGCCGCGAGGACAACCATCGTAGATGTCCACAGGGCACCCTTCATCAGCGTTTGATTGACAGGGCGGGCACAGACGGCACCCGCGTCACAGGGTTTTCGGGCCGGTTGGTAGAGCTTCCAGAATCCATAGGCGAGCGAGGCCCCGGCAAAGGCGAAGAAGAACCACTTATATTGGTACATCGCCCCCATGCGCCCGATCCATGCACCCGAGGCCCCAAGGCTGAACAACACAAGCGGCAGGATGCAGCAGGATGTCATCGCCAGCGCACCAAAAACACCCCCAACCGTGGCGATCTTTGCGCCAGTATCGGCGGCGGCGGCGTGTTGTTTCATTGGTCCGGTCTTTCGCATGATTATAGGTGCAGTTGGCTTGTAACTTCTGTAGTCGCTACAGATGCAAGAGGTTTTTTGAAAAATATTCACAAAGATATGAGAGCATTCCATCCGCATTACACCTTATACGCGCGCCCCTTGCAAAAACGGGCGAAAGATGGCGGCACCGGCCTGAAGCGCCTGTAGGGTGGTGAATGCAAAGCCGTTTGTGGGGGTTGGCTGTTGGTCGCGCCAATTTTGCAGATGCTCATCCCCGCAAAACGCCAGCATTGATTGGCATTGGGTGTCGGCGGCGCAGCCTTTGATTGGGATGATACCGGCCCAGATGCGGGCCTCTTTGGGCGATGCCTGTTGCAGCTCAAGGCCTGATGCGCCAATCCGCACGGTGATTGCGGTGTTACAAACCGCGCAGCTGAGATCGACCTGCCCCGCCTGCCCGGCCATGGCGGGCGCGCCAAGGGCGTCAATCGCACAAACGCAGAAGTTGGAAATGCCGTTTATGCGGGCTTTGTGGCCGGTCTTGCGGGTTGAGAACGGATAGGCCGATTGAAGGCTGCCGTCTTGCAGGACAATCAGATCACGCTGTTGCAAATCCTCAAGTGTCGCCGGGTTTAGGTCTGCAATATCTGGCGGCGCGCCATTGGTCAGATAGCCCATAAGCAATTTTTGATGCAGGGCGCGGGTTTGCGGCGGCATGTCATCCCAGCGCTTTTTCATTCGCCATTTGGTCAGGAGCCTGGGCAGTGCTTTGGCAACACCCGCGTCAGTAACCACGGACATATCCAGACCAGTCAGTGGCTGTGGGATGCCTGCGGCGGGGGGAAGATTATCTTGCAGGCTCATTTCCATCTCGTGCTTGCCATTGGTCATGAGGGTTGTAATGTCTGTAGTAGCTACAGATGCAAGGGGTTTTTTCATGCCAAAAGTTACAAGCACGCGAGGCTATGCCATCGGGGAAATGTCACGCCTGACGGGGGTGAATATTGAGACCATCCGCTATTATGAGCGCATCGCGATCATGCCCAAGCCTGATCGTACTCCGGGGGGCAACCGGCAATATGATCAGACGCAGTTAAAGCGGCTGTCATTCATCAAACGCGCGCGCGGGCTTGGGTTCAGCATCGGGGAAATTCGGGCTTTGCTGGAAATGGTGGACCGGCAGGATTTCACCTGCGCCGAGGTGCATGACATGACAATGCAGCATCTGATTTTGGTGCGTGAGAAGATTTTGGCGCTGCGCGACCTGGAAAAAGCCCTTGGTGGCATGGCGGCGGAATGCAGCCGGGGGGACGTGCCGGAATGCCCGATTCTGGAGACGCTGTTTGAAGCGGGTTGAGTTTTGTGAAATGCAAAGCTGGGCCGTTGGTGCAGGATTAATGGGTCGTGCCCCTAAGGTGGTTTGCGGTGAGTGTTACAGAGTCACGTTCAGCGGCGTGTGGTTGGTGGATGTGGGATTGCCTCCGGCGGGGATATTTTTGGCCAGAAGAAACCCAGAAGAAACCCAGAAGAAACATGGGGCCTGTTTTGATCAGGTTAGCGAGGCAGCCTGTAAGGGCTGATGAGCGGCTCAGCGCAGGCCGTCTTTGCCTTTGACATCCGATTGGGCAAGGCCGCCCATGCGGTTATGGATGCGGGGGCCGCGGCTCATGGCGAGGGCGAACAGCAATTCATTGGCGCGCGGCCCATCGGGCACGCCCACTTCCATGCCGTCGAAATGGCTGCGCACATAGGCCGCGTTGATATGGCCCAGCGGGATGTCAAGGCGGGTGCCGACGCCGCCCAGTTTCATCGACGAGGGCACGATGGCCTTGGCCTCGCCCAATCGCGCGCGCATGGCATAGCCGCCGGGCACGTGCCAGAGCGCGGTATGTTCAAGCTCGCCGTTTTCACCTGCCATGGCGGCTTTGCCATAGCCGTCGATGCCGTCGGGGCCGTCGAGGGCCTCAATCAGGCGGTCGGTTAGCAGCAGGCCGAGGGGTTTGAGATCGTCCATCGTCGATTGCAGATCGTCCGTGTAGCCGCCTGCGAAGGGGTTTTGCACTAGCGCAATGATCGCGGCACGGCGTCGGGGCTGTGTGGGCGCGGGGCCGCCGTCATGGTGGATGTCTTCGACGAAAAGCAGGGTCTTGCGAAGGGTGAAATCAGGCATGTTGGCGTTCCGTTTGTTGAGTTGAAATAAGGCGGATATGGCCGGTGGTGCGGATTTGGCCATTCAGCGTTACGCAGGCCCCGATGATCAGGTTGTCAGCTTGATATTGGCGAGCTGCTGTCAGGCCGTTTTGCAGGGCAATGCCTGCGTCCGTTGAGGATAAAGGCCCGACATGGGTTGTCACCAAGCGCCGCCCAAGATCGCTGTCGGGGGCAAGTTCCCGCGCGGGCAGGCGGGTGATGGTCGAATGACCGGGCAGGTCAACCGCATTGGCAATCATCGTGGCGGCGGCGTCGGCCGCAGCCGCCGTGCGGGCCAGAACGGTGACGCTGTCGGCGATGCCCAAAGAGTGGCTGCGCCCGCGCCAGCCCGAGGTGGCAATGCCGCGAATGTTATCGTCGTGGCCAATACGGACCTTGCCCGGCGGGTCCGAGGCGATGGCGGCCTGCATTGTCTCACCGGGGCTGAGATGAAACGCCACGTCGCCGCCGTTGTTGACATAGGCCTTATGAATATCCGGCCCGGCTAGGAGGGCTGTCAGAATGGTTTCGGCCCCGGCCCCGGCGACGGCGGCCATGGGGGTGATGAAGGCGGGCCGGAAGGGGCGCGTGGCGCGGGCCATCAGGCGGGCGACCTCACCGGTTGGCGCGGGGCCAGTGGGGTGGCGCAGGCGGGGCAGCTCGGCCACCAGCTCCTCCAGCAGCGTCTCAAACCGGGCGGCGGCGCGGGTCAGGGCCGCCTTGCGCCCGGGGCCGGTGACGCCCACGATCATATCAATCGGCCCGTGGTGCAGGTGCAGGCGTTGCCCGTCCGGCAGCCATGTGATTTGCGCGCGCTGCATCAGGTTTTGCCCTCATCGGGGTTGATGGCGCGAATATCAGACCCGTATTCGCCGCCATGCTCAAGGATGTCCGAGACCGTGCGCACCGCTGCGTCATGGCCGCCCAAAGCGCGGTAATCGTCGCGCCTCAAGGTGAACTCCAGCGGGGCTACAAGCGCGGGTGTTGGTACATAGCCGAATGATCCTGCTGGCATTTTTGTGACATCGACCATCAAGGTGATGCCACCGCCGGGCCAGACAAAGGCAGGTGCGCCGCCGCAGGTCACATGGGTTTTGAGTGCCTGCACTGAGCGCGTCAGCCGGACGGGGTTTTGTGTGACGCCTGCGCGCAATGACCCGCCTGCGCCGGCGGCAAACATCACCGTGCACAGCGCCGGTTCGCAATTCTCGGCAATCAGATCAACCGACGCTTTCAGCGCCTCGGGCAGGGGGGCGGCCTGCGGCACCAGAGCCTCATCCAGCACGAAATAGCCGGAATGCTCGCCGGTGGTGGACACCATCAAAAGTGTCAGGCCGGGATGCGCGCCTTTCTTTTCAAGCCAGGGATTGAGAATGCTCAGAGGGTCATCAATATCGGTGCCGCCCCAGCCCAGCCCGGGTGCGGCCACCTGAAAATACCGTCCCGGGGTTGAACGGCGGCCACGCACGCGAATGCCGGTATCGGCCCAGCCCAGCACCTTGCCCGCCTGATGCTCGCTGACCACGCCGGTGATGTGATCATCAACCACCACAACCTCATCCACCAGCCCCTGCCACCCGCTTGCAAACATGCCGATGGTGGCCGAGCCACAGCCGACGCGCATCCGTTCCTCGCGCACGCCGTCCACAATCGGGGCCTTGCCTGCCTGCACAATCACGGTGGCCCCGCCGTCAATTTCAAGCTCGACCGCCTCGCGATTACACAGGCGCAACAGCGTGTCACAGGTGACTCGGCCTTCGGGCTTGGAGCCGCCGGTGAGGTGGTCGACCCCGCCCAGCGACAGCATCTGAGAGCCGTATTCGGCGGTGGTGACATGGCCGATCACCTCACCTTTTGAGCGCACGGTGGCGGCTTCGGCCCCAAGGTGCCGGTCGGTATCAATCTTCACCTTGACGCCGCAATAGGAATAGATTGCCTCGGTCACCACGGTGACGAAATCGGCCCCATCCACCTCACGGCTGACGATAAACGGCGCGGGTTTGTAATCGGGATAAGTGGTGCCCGAGCCGATGCCGCTGACAAACACATCCTCCGCGCCAATAACCTGCCCGTCCCAGTCGGATTTGAGGAAGGGGCGGACCTCACCGCCCGCTTCAATACGGCGGTCAAGAATGGTGAGCGGATCACAGCGGATGATTTTGCCGCCTTCATTGGCGTAACGGTCACAGGCCCCGATTTTCCCCTCGGCGATATAGCACATCACCGGACAGGCGTCGCAGCGGATTTTCACAGTTTTAGGGCGGGTGCGTCCGCTCATTCGGTAGCCTCGCGGATCGCGGCCAAAACCCGATGCGGCAGGGCGGGCAGTTGCGTGATCCGCGCGCCCGAGGCATGGCGGATGGCGCTGAGGATCGCGGGGGCGGTGGGGATCAGCACATGCTCCCCTAATCCCTTGGCCCCCATCGGGCCTTCCGGGTCGGCAATCTCAAGCAGGATCGAGGTGATGCGCGGCATGTCACCGGTAGTGGGGATCAGGTAATCATGCAGGTTTTCCGTGCGACCGGGGATGAATTCCTCCATCAAGGCCAGCCCCAGACCTTGGGCAATACCGCCCTCGATCTGGCCTTCTGCCAATAGCGGGTTGATCACCCGGCCCAGATCATGGGCGGCGGTGATGTGGGTAGCTTTGACGCTGCCAAGCGCCATGTCCACCGTGACCTCGGCAATCTGCGCGCCGTAGCCG
The DNA here is from genome assembly GCA_964655135.1 of uncultured Roseovarius sp. Lineage (GTDB taxonomy): Bacteria > Pseudomonadota > Alphaproteobacteria > Rhodobacterales > Rhodobacteraceae > Roseovarius. The sequence continues at coordinate 6,542 of CAZZKL010000099.1, forward strand.
TAAACCGCATAAGGCGCGCCTTGGCCGTTTGCGTCCAGCGGTTTGGTGGGGGGGTCATAGGTTTCCTCTGCCGCAAGGGCATAGCCGTTTTCATCGGGGTTCATGCTGCTAAGATCAATGTGGCGCTGACCGGTGCCATCGGTAATACTCAGACTGCCATTCGCAAGCGACAGCACCGCCTCCGGCCCCATATTGCTGAGGCTCAGGATGGTGGCGCGCAAGGCCTTGCCCGCCAGATACGCCGCCTTGCCGGTGACAAATGTCTGGCGCGAGGCCGAGGTTTTACCGCAATCGGGGGTGAGGAATGTATCCGGCCCAATCAGCGTGAACTGATCCACCGGCAGGCCCAAAGCATCGGCGCAAATCTGTGGGATTACGGTGTTTGAGCCTTGGCCAATATCCGTGGCCCCCTGATGCAGGCAAAGCTGGCCATCGGGGGTGAGGCCAAGGCGAATGGTTGAGGGGTTGGGCAGGGCGGTATTGCCACAGCCATACCAGCACGAGGCGATGCCAACACCGTGACGCAGCGTGCTGCCTTTGGCATTGGCCATTTTCGCCCGCGCAAGGGCCTTTTGCCACGGGGCCTCCAAAGCCTCAAGGCAGGCGCGGATGCCGACGCCCTGCAATTTCTGGCCGCACACGGTGGGTTGGTTGTCTTTCAGGGCGTTGATCTGGCGGAATTTCAGCCGGTCAATGCCGGTGCTTAAAGCCAGATCATCATAAAGACATTCCTGCATAATCGCCGCTTGTGGCACGCCAAAACCCCGGAAGGCGCCGGATATGGGTTGAAATGAATGCACCGCGCGGGCCTCGGCGTGGTAGTGCGGCGTATAATACGGGCCTGAGGCATGGACCGGCACCCGGCCCGCCACGGTTGGCCCCCAACTGGCATAGGCTCCGGTGTTGAAATCTCCGTCAAATTCCATGCCGGTGATGCGGCCTTTGGTGTCGGCCCCGATGCGGGCGATCATACGGGCCGGATGGCGTTTGGTGGTGATGGCCATGGATTCAGATCGCGAATACACCATGCGCGCGGGCCGCCCGGTTTTGAGCGCCACCAGCCCGATCAGCGGCTGCAATGAGACATCGAGTTTTGAGCCAAAACCGCCCCCCGTGGCTGAGGGGATAATGCGCACGGTTTCGGGCGGCAGGCCAAGCACGCGGGCGGTATCATCGCGGTCCATGATCGGCGCTTGGGTGCAGGCCTGAATCACCAGTGTTTTGCCATGCATCCACGCCACCCCGGCCTCGGGCTCGATATAGGCGTGCTCGATATAGGGCGTGGTGATTGTGGCCTCGGCCAGATGCGCCGATTGGGCTAGGGCGGCATTGGCATCGCCACGAGAGACCCGGCCGGTGATCAGGGTGTCATCGGGGCGGGTTTCATGCACAGGGGCGTTGGGCATGGGGTGCCACTCAACCGGGAAATCCTTTAGCTCAAGCGCCTCAATCAGGGCGGGATCTCCGGCAATCAGCGCCACAGGTTCGCCGCGCAAACGCACATGATTTTCCGCCAAAGCGGGCTGATCGGCGAAGGCCGGTATCACGCCAAAGCAGTTTTCGCCGGGGATGTCGGCGGCGGTGAAAATATGCAAGGGGCCGGGCTGATCCGCCTGCCATTTGGCAATATCGCCGAAGGTAAAGCGCATCGGTGCCTCGGGGGCGCGAATAGCCCGGACCAATAGCACATTTTCAGGCATATAATCCGCGCCAAACACCTCGGAGCCATCCACCTTGGGGGCTCCATCAAGTCTTTCAATCCGCGCCCCAATAGCCCCGCCTGCCGTCGGCGTTTCGGGGGCCTTGCCGGGGCGCACATCCATCACCGCGTCGATGATCTTGGCATAGCCGGTGCAACGGCAGAGAACCCCGCCAAGCGCCGCCTCGGTCTGGGCGCGGGTGGGGGTGGGATGCGTGTGCAAAAGCGCCGTCGCCGCCATCAGCATACCGGGCGTGCAGATACCGCATTGCGCTGCCCCGTGGCGCAAAAACGCCTGCTGAAGGTCGGCCATATCCAACCCCTCAACCGTGGTCACTTGTCGCCCCGCCGCCTGCGCCACCGGTGTGAGACAAGCGCAAACCGGCGCGCCATCGAGCAGCACGGTACACGCCCCGCAATCGCCCGCGTCACAGCCCACCTTGGTGCCGGTAAGCCGCAGGTCATCGCGCAGAACCTGAGAGAGCCGCTTGGCAGGATTGACTGGCAAGGTGACGGGCATGTCATTGACCGTGAGCGTCAGGGTTTCAATCGGGCGGTTCATGCGGCCTGTCCTTTGGGCGCAACGGCCAGCTCATTCAGCGCCCGGCGCAACAGCTCGATCGCGGCATGGCGGCGGTAAGGCGCATCGGCGCGGATGTCGTCGATGGGGGATAGATCATCGGCAATCAGCGCCTCTGAGACAAGCCCCGCGCCAGTTGTCAGCGGCTGCCCCACCAACGCTGCTTCAAGCTGGGGTAGCCGGGTAGCAACCGCGCTACAAGCCCCCACCGCAAGGGCGATACGGGTTATCAAACCCTCATCAATCTCCAGTCGCGCGGCGACCATGGCAATGGAAATCACCAGATATTTTCGCGCCCCAAGCTTAAGAAAACACGATCGCCCGGCAGTGGCCGCTTGTGGAACCAGAATCGCCGTCACCATCTCATCGGGGGCCAGTGCCGTTTGCCGAACGCCGGTGAGGAACTCAGCCAGCGGCAGGCGTCGCTGCCCGCGCAATGAGGCCATCTCAACCTCTGCCTCAAGCGCCAGCAAACACGGCACCCCATCAGCGGCAGGCGAGGCGTTACAGATATTGCCCGCCACCGTCGCCGCCGTTTGTATCTGCACTGAACCCACCTCAGATGCGGCCTGTTTAAGCATATCAAAACCACCCGGCAGATCTGCGCGGATGACATCGGCCCAAGAGGCCGCCGCCCCAATGCGGATATGCGTGGGTGTTACCTCAATCCCGTTGAGCGCAGAAATGCCGGTAATATCCAACACCGGGCCGATAAGGGCCTGCCGGTCGGTGGCGGGAAACAGATCAGTACAGCCCGCCGCGATGGTGGCGCTGGTATTGGCCAGAACCTCAAGCGCCTCTTTAAGTGTGGCGGGCCGGTGATAGCTGCCCAATTTATGCCTCCCATATCTCGCGGGGAATGGTGCGGCAGAGCACGCGCGCCTGTCAACCGGACAAATGTCCGGATGGAGGGCTATCTTATATGAAACAAGCCGCAGGGTGCCGCAGGGTGTAGGGTGGGTGAAACCCACGCGCACTTTCGCAGAAATGTTGCCGCGCGTGGGTTTCACCCACCCTACATGATCCTCAAACCCCGATATACCTCTCAACAATGCTGTGGTCCCGGCGCAGGGCCTCGGCGTCCATCACCGCGCCACCCCGGCCATTTTCAATAAACGCCACCCGGTCGGCCACCGACAGCACCGCATCCACCCGCTGTTCCACCAGCAAAATCGCCACGCCGGCGGCGCGCATCTTTACGATCACCTGCCGGATGGCCTCAATCATCGACGGTTGCAGGCCTTCGGTCGGTTCATCCAGCAATAGCACTTTGGGCCGCAAACACAGCGCGCGCGCGGTGGCCAGCATTTGCTGCTCGCCACCCGAGAGTGTCTGCGCCCGTTGCCGGTAGCGTTCTCGCAGGCGGGGGAAGAGCACCAACACCTCCTCCAACGTGTCACGCCCGCTTCCCCGTGCCATCAGGCCAATTTCAAGGTTCTCGGCTACCGTAAGCCCGTTAAACAACCGCCGCCCCTGCGGGATATAGCCGATGCCGTGGCGCGGCACCTCATGGGCGGGCAGTTGGCTTAGGTCCTCGCCGTCTAGCATGACTGCGCCCGACATTAGCGGCAACAAGCCCATGATCGCCTGCATCGTCGTGGTTTTGCCCGCGCCATTGCGGCCCAGAAGGCACAGGATTTCACCGCTCTCCACCCGCAGCGACAAATCCCTGAGCACCTGCGCGCGGCCATATCCGGCGTTGATGGCTTTCAGCTCCAGCATCATTCGGTCCCCAGATAGGCCGCTTGCACGGCTTTGTTGGCGTGGATTTCGTCCGGCGTGCCGGTGGCCAGAACCTCGCCAAAGTTCAGCACCGTCACCTGATCGGCCACCTGCATCACCACGCTCATGTTATGCTCAATTAAGAGGATGGTGGTTTCCCCGGCAAGGGCCGCAATCAGGGCTTTGAAATCGGTTATTTCGCTGTCGGACAGCCCCTGCGTGGGTTCGTCAAGGATCAGCAATCGCGGGCGCTGCACCAACCCCATGGCGATCTCAAGCAGGCGTTGATGGCCATAGCTGAGGTCTCCGGCCTCCTGATCCATCCGGTCCAACAGGCCGACCTGATCCAGCGCCTTGCGCACGGCCTTATCGGTTTGTGATTTCTCATGCAGGCGGCGGCGCGCGGCGAGGGCCACATTTTCTGCCGCGGGCAGGCGGGCAAAAACCGATGTGATCTGAAACGTATAGGCCATGCCCATAGTGATGCGGGTGTGGGCGGGCATCTTGGTCACATTGCGCCCGTCAAACATCACCGTGCCTGACGAGGGGGGAATGCGGCCACAAATCATGTTAACAAGCGTGGATTTACCGGCACCATTAGGGCCAATCAGCGCCCGCACCTGCCCCTGTGGCAGATCAAAATCCACGTTTTGCACCGCCTGCAATCCGGCGAAATGTTTTGAAAGCCCACGGGTGGAGAGCAGCATCATGGCAACCACCTCCAGACCTTCGCCCGCAGCACCCCGGCAAGGCCTTGTGGGGCAAAAAGCGTGAGCAACACCAGCACCACGCCCGCAATCAGCATATAGGCCGAGGTGAGCCCGCTTGAGAGGTCGATCAGGTAGAACATGAACAGAGTGCC
>CAZZKL010000100.1:0-11360 GCA_964655135.1 uncultured Roseovarius sp.
TTATTGATCATTAACGCGCCATTTGGGGCGTCGCCGTATTCAATATAGGCGGCAAAAACCTGTTTGATCCCGTCGATATTATCATTAATCGCCTGCGGGGTCAGAAGCGGCCGTTCATCGGCGCGAAAACTGGGATCGCCCACTTTGGTGGTGCCGCCGCCCATCAAAGTGATCGGTTTATGGCCGGTTTTTTGCAGCCAGCGCAGCATCATGATCTGGATGAGCGAACCCACATGCAAAGATTTGGCGGTGGCGTCAAAGCCGATATAGGCCGGAACAACGCCCTGCATCAGCGCCTCATCCAGCCCTTGATAATCGGTGCAATCGGCCAGAAAGCCGCGTGTCATCATGACATTCATAAAGTCCGATTTAGGGTGATAGGTCATGGCACTTGTCCCGTGATGCTTTGCGCGGCATGTATAAAGTGTTTCGCTCAGATTGAGAATCGAAATCTGGGCGAAGCGCTGTAAGAATTATTGATGCCTTGGGCGTTTCGCGTACAATTCGTGACCAAATTGAACACGAAACGCTTTAGGGGGGCAAGATCACGAAGGAAAAGGCCATGTTGCAGGCAAATCGTGTATGGGCACTTGGGGCGATGTCTGGGACATCGCTGGACGGCGTTGATGCGGCCATGCTTGAAAGCGATGGCGAGACGATTTTTGCCTTTGGGGAAACCGGGTATTGCGCATATTCAGCGGCGGAAAGGGCGGTGTTGTCTGCCGCCTTAGGCAAGTGGCCCGGTGAGGATGTGGCGCAGGCGCAAAAGATTATGATGGCCGCGCATACAAAGCTTTTGGCGGGATTTAACGGCGCGGAACTGGTGGGGTTTCACGGCCAAACCCTGGCGCATGAGCCGCGTGGGCGGGGCACCCATCAGATCGGAGATGGCGCGGCTTTGGCCGAGGCGCTGCGCCTGCCGGTGGTGTGGGATTTTCGCAGTGAAGATATAAAGCAGGGCGGCGAGGGCGCGCCACTGGTGCCGTTTTTTCATTTTGCCTGTGCCCGGTGGATCGGGGCCAAGCGGCCCTTGGCGTTTTTAAATCTTGGCGGTGTGGGCAATCTCACATGGGTTAATCCGGGGGTTGAACGGGCCGAAGACGCGGGCGCATTGCTGGCGTTTGATACCGGGCCGGCCAATGCGCCGATCAATGATCTGATGCAGGCGCGGCGGGGGCTGGCCTATGATAAAGACGGGGCGCTGGCGCGGGATGGCACCGTGTCAGATACGGCGGTTGAGCGGTTTTTGCAGGCGGAGTATTTCACCCGCAAACCGCCGAAATCACTGGATCGGGATGCGTTCAGGACAGCCACAAAATTGGTTGCTGATCTCAATGATGCCAATGCGGCGGCGACGCTTGCAAAGATGTCGGCAATGGCCGTGGCGCAGGGGATGGCGCATTGCCCGGAGCCGCCCGAGCGGGTGCTGGTAACCGGCGGCGGGCGCAAAAATCCGGTGATGATGGCGATGCTGCAAGAGGCACTGGATTGCCCGGTTCAACCGGTTGAGGAGGCCGGATTAGACGGAGACATGCTTGAGGCGCAAGCCTTTGCCTATCTCGCGGTGCGGGTCAAACGCGGTCTGCCGCTGTCGGCACTAGGCACAACCGGCGTGGCGGCTCCGGTTTGCGGCGGTATTTTGAGCCTGCCCAAGGCACCATCATGAAGGTTGAAACCGATACCGGTGCGGGCAACGGGCGCAGGCTTGGGCTGATTGTGCTCAGCACCGATGAGACCCTTGAATTTGAGGCGCGGCAGGTTTTGGCGCGACGGCAGGTGAACCTGATGCACGCCCGCATTCTGTCACAGCCCGAGGTCACGCCGGAGGCCTTGCAAACCATGGCGCAAAGCCTGACCAAGACGGCAATGTTGCTGCCCGCTGATTTGGCTGCGATTGCTTATGGCTGCACCTCGGCGGCAACGGTAATCGGGCCGGAGCGGGTGCAACAACTGGTGCAAAAGGCACATCCGGGCGTGCCGGTGACCAACCCGATGAGCGCGGTTATCGCCGGGCTTCGGGCGCTCGGGGCTTCACGGATTGCGCTGGTCACGCCCTATGTGGCCAGCGTGACCGCGCCAATGCGGGCGCATTTGTTGCAGCACGGCATTGAGGTGGTGAGCGAGATCAGCTTTGCCGAAAGCGATGACCGCAAAGTGGCCCGGATCACTGAGGCCACCACCCGCGCGGCGATGCTTGACGCGGGCCGGGCAAAAGGGGTTGAGGCCATCTTTGTCAGTTGCACCAACCTGCGCAGTTTTGCGGTGATTGACGTGGTTGAGGCGGCGCTTGACTTGCCGGTGATCAGCTCAAATCAAGCGCTGATCTGGCACCTGTTGCATCTCGCCGGGATCAAGCCAACAGGCTGGGGCCCGGGGCGGTTATATCAGCGGGGGATAGCTGATTAAGCTCAGTTTACGGGCAATGGCTCAGAGCTTGGGTCGGTTCGGATATATCCAAGATCAGCGGCCCTTTTGTTAAGCACCACCATGCGCGGAACCCATTTAAAACGGGTGTCTTCCAGCAGCGGCGACCAGAACAAAACCCCGCCATAACGCCACGGATCAATCACCAGACCCTGATACATGGTGTCGCCCCGGCGGCTGATGATGGCGGTGCTGTGATCAATCCGGATTTTGCTGTCGGCATTGGCGATGGCGCGGTAAAGTTGCAGCGTCTTAAAGTTTTCCTGCTTCAGACGCGCCTCAATATCCGTGGCCCATTGCCAGCATAGCCCACGCGGGCGCAGGCCGGCATTAACCTTCATATTATGGATCAGCGGCGGATCGGTGATCTGATATTCCTGCGCCAACTGATAGGTGTATTCAAAGGAAATACGCGCCGCGCGGCGGGCCTCTTCGGGGTCAACGCCGGGACCAAGATCAAGAATGCCCTGCTCAAGCTCGGCAATCTCGGCCCGTGTGGCCATCGGCGGGCCATTTGGCCGCATGGTTGAACAGGCCGTAAGCAGGGTGATTGTCATCAGCGATAGCAACACAGCAAATCTTCGGGTCATCAAAAATCCTTAACGGGTCTTTATCTCAAGTCGTACAGCCGGGGGAATACCCGGTAAACATCGCGGTTTTCATGGGTTTATCTCAGTCCGTCTGGCCACAAAAGGTTTTAATGATGAACTATTCGTGATCGCTCGGAACCGGGGGTTTCTGTCACGCCCCAAACACCCGTTTGAAAATCGTATCCACATGTTTGGTGTGATAGCCAAGGTCAAATTTCCCTTCGATCTGATCAGCGCTGAGCGCCGCCAAAACATCCGCATCCGCCAGCAGCTCGGTTTTGAAATCCTTGCCCTCTTCCCAGACCTTCATGGCGTTGCGCTGCACCAGTTTATAGGCATCCTCGCGGCTGACCCCGGCCTGTGTCAGGGCCAAAAGCACCCGTTGCGACATCACCAAACCACGGAATTTATTCATATTCGCCAGCATGTTATCGGGGTATATCACCAGCTTATCCACCAGCCCGGTCAGCCGCGCCAGAGCAAAATCAAGCGTAATGGTGCTGTCGGGGCCAATGTTGCGCTCAACCGAGCTGTGCGAGATGTCGCGCTCGTGCCAAAGTGCTACATTCTCCATCGCCGGCACCACCGCCATACGCACCAGCCGGGCCAGACCGGTGAGGTTTTCGCTCAGCACCGGGTTGCGTTTATGCGGCATCGCACTTGAGCCTTTTTGACCCTTTGAGAAAAATTCTTCGGCCTCAAGCACCTCGGTGCGCTGCATGTGCCTGATTTCAATGGCAATATTTTCGATCGACGAGGCGACAACGCCCAAGGCAGCAAAAAACGCCGCGTGGCGATCACGCGGGATTACCTGCGTGCTGATTGGCTCGGGCGTAAGGCCAAGCTTTTTGCAGACATGTTCCTCAACCGCCGGATCAATATTGGCAAAGGTGCCAACCGCGCCGGATATGGCTCCGGTGGCAATCTCCTTGCGGGCCTTTTTGAGGCGATTGAGATTGCGGTCCATCTCGGCGTAAAACCGTGCAAAGGTCAGGCCCATTGTGGTTGGCTCGGCGTGAATGCCATGGCTGCGGCCGATGCGGATGGTCATTTTATGCTCATAAGCGCGGCGTTTGAGCGCCTCAAGCAGGGCTTTCATATCGGCAATCAAAATATCCGAGGCGCGCACAAGCTGTACGTTGAAACAGGTGTCCAAAACATCCGATGAGGTCATGCCCTGATGCACAAACCGGGCCTCATCGGCACCCACATGTTCGGCCAGATGGGTGAGAAAGGCGATCACGTCATGTTTGGTCACGGCCTCGATCTCATCAATCCGGGCGACATCAAATTCAACGTCTTTGGCTTTCCACACGGCTTCGGCATTGGCGCGGGGGATGACGCCAAGATCGGCCATGGCATCACAGGCGTGGGCCTCGATCTCGTACCAGATGCGGAATTTGGTTTCAGGGGCCCAGATGGCAGTCATGATGGGACGGGAATAACGGGGAATCATGTGGTGTTCCTTCAGGCAATCACTATCGTTGGCGCGGGTGTAGACCGGGCGCGGCGTGGCGGCAAGACAGGGGATGCAGATGAGCGATGGGCAAGGCCGGAAATTAACGGATTTTGCCGGTCATTGGCACTTGCACCGGCAGATCATTCATCAAGATCAGCCGCCCGCGCACTTTACCGGCACCGCCCAGTGGCGGCCCGCACCCGGTGGGATGGCGTATCACGAGCGCGGCACATTGCACATTGCTGGCCACCCGCCCGCGCGTGCAGAGCGGCGGTATTTCTGGCACCCCGACCTGCGGGTGGATTTTGACGATGGCCGGTTCTTCCACCATGTCCAACCGCAGGGCGGTGAAACCCGGCATTGGTGTGATCCGGATATGTATGTTGTGGGCTATGACTTTTCAGATTGGCCACGGTTTAAGGTAACTTGGCAGGTATCAGGCCCGGCAAAGGCCTATACCATGATAAGCCGGTATTCGCGGGAACGATGTGCCGCCACGGATCAGCCCATTACCCGTCTCATCCCATGAACCTGTTATATGTCCTGACGGGCGATGTCGGTAATCAACACGTTGCTGACCGCCGAGCCAATCACGGATTGTGCAACTTCCCGAAGGGCGGCGCGCAGAACATCAAGATTGTTGGAATTGGTAAATTCGCCCTCAAACCCGCCCATATTGGCATGATCAAACAGCACCTGAAGAAATCCGTCGCGCAATTTGGGCTCGCGTTGGTAAACCGTTTCGGCAAAGCCCGGCTCAACCTCGATGCTAAGCGACATGACAACCAGTGAATTGATCAACTCCTTGCCAACCACCGGGATCACAAACTGATTGTTGAGCTTGACATATTCTTTCTCTGCCTCCCCCCCTGCGCCATCCCCTTCTGCTGTGGCCGCGTGGGATGTATCCGGCTCAGACTGAGCCATATCCACCTGCGGGCATTCCGCCTGCAGGGCCATCTCTTCAGTCGGGTCAGGCTTCAGCGCCAGACCGGCACCGATGCCACCGCCAATACCAATCAGTGCCAACAGAATGGGGAAAAGTTTCTTGATCATTTACGACCTCCTAAAACGGCAATACCGCATCCAGAACCTGTTGCCCGATGCGGGGTTGTTGAACATCCGTAAGCTGACCACGGCCGCCATATGACACCCGCGCGGCAGCAATTTTGTCATAGGTGATCTCATTTTGGCGTGAAATATCCTCAGGCCGGACAAATCCCGACACCAGCAATTCACGGATCTCAAAGTTGACCCGCACCTCCTGCGTGCCCTGAATTTCAAGCACCCCGTTGGGCATGACCCGCATCACCGTCGCCGCCACCCGCAGCGTCAGTTGCTCTTTGCGGTCAACCGATCCGGTGCCGCCCGATTGCCCGGCTGAGTTGATTGACACGGCATTATCCAGCGTCGCCCCCTCCGGCAATGACTTGTTGATGCGTTGTGGCAGGCCAAAAAGCTGTGGAATACCCAATGATTCCGATCCGGTGCGTGAGCGCGCGGTGGAATTTGAAATCTTGGCTTGATCGTCAATCTCAATCACCACGGTCATGATGTCCCCGCGCTGAATCGCGCGCCGGTCCCCCAGCAAAGATTGCCTGCCACCGCTCCATAATGACGCCCGATCCACCGGTCGCGTGGTGTCAACTGTAAGCGGCAGGCCGGGATTCATCATCGCCTGATATTCAGTGGAGCTGTCAACCGGGGTAAAGCTTGGCGGTTTACCAAGGTGATCCAGTTTTGAACAGCCGGAGATCATCACTAAAATGCCCAGACAGAGCGTTAATTTATGCTTGTTCATATCATTTCCTACTGTGAAACTCTGACCCGCCCGTCGGGCATCACCCGGCCGGTGATGGTAGTCCTTGATGACATGTTCATGACCCGGACATATTCCCCCGGGCCCGCCCGCGCGAGCGATCTGCCCTCGGACAAAATCCGTAACCCGTTCATTTCATAAACCAGCGGTACAATTTGATTGCGCTCAATCAAGGCAGGCGGCCCGACATCTGTCAGCGTGATCGGTCGCCCGGCATAAAGCGATACCCGAGCCTCCATCCCGATCAGTTGATCCGCCGTTACACCGCCATCAATATCGTTGCGCTTTATGGCCAGATCCTGCCCGGTAAGAATGGTCTGCGCCCTTATGGTGCGGGCGGCCACAATGGTATCGGCCAGCGCCGGTTGCGCAAGCAACAAAAAGGTTATGATAACAAACTGTCGCATCAGCGTATCTGCGTGGTTGCGCCAAGCATCTGGTCGGCGGCCGAGATCACTTTGGCATTCAGCTCATAACCGCGCTGCGCCTCGATCAATTCGGTAATCTCGCGCACCGGATCAACCGAGCTGTCCTCAAGATAGCCCTGCCGCAAAGTGCCAAGCCCATCCGCACCAGGGGTTGAGGTGATCGGCGGCCCCGAGGCTTCGGTTTCGGTAAAGAGATTGCTGCCAATTGCCTCAAGCCCCTTGGGATTGGTGAACCCGGTCAGGTTCAACTGCCCCAAGGATTGCGCCTGTGGGGTGTTTTGGAAAAACGCAAATACCTCACCTTCGGGGTTGATTGAAATGCTGCGGGCGTCATCGGGAATGGTAATCTCCGGCTCCACTGGGAAGCCATCAGATGTCACAATCAGCCCGTCCGCCGAGCGTTTCAGCGCCCCGTCACGGGTAAAGCCCGAGTTGCCCGAAGGCAGGGTCACCGCGATATATCCCTTGCCCTCAATCGCCAGATCAAGATCAGAGTTGGTAGCCGAAAGCGAGCCTTGCTCAAGATTGACGGAAACCGCCGCGGGCCGCACCCCAAGGCCAAGCTGCACCCCGGTGGGCAAAACCGTGCCATCAGCGGCATTCACCGTACCGGCGCGGGCCAGTTGCTGATAATGCAGATCGGAAAATTCGGCCCGCCTGGCATTATAGCCGGTGGTCGACATATTCGCGAGATTGTTCGCGATGGTCTCAACCCGCATTTGTTGGGCGGCCATGCCGGTGGCGGCGATTTTGAGGGCGCGCATGTCACGTCTCCTTGGTTAACGAATGATATTGTTGATGGCTTTTAAAATACGTTGATTTTCGGAATCGAGAAAGCTCTGACCAAGTTCATAAGCGCGCTGCACCTCAATCATGCGGGCAATCTGGCCCACCGGATCAACATTGGCGCCCTCCAGAAACCCTTGCAGGATACGGCCATCGGGCACCGGCTCAACACCGCCTTCTGTGCGAAACATCACCCCATCCTCGCGGATCAGATCAATCGCATCTATTGGCTTGACCAGCCCGAGCTGAGACAACGGGCGGCCATCGGCGCTAACAGTGCCATCGGCGGAGACGCCCACTTCACCAGCATCGGGGGGGATAAAAACCGGGGCACCGCCGGCATCAAGCACGCGAAAGCCATCATTGGTTACCAGATCACCCTCAGCCGAAAGCGCAAAATTCCCGGCCCGGGTCAGGCGCTCACCCGAGGGGGTTTCAATCAAGAAAAACCCGTCACCCTCAATGGCAAAATCAAGTGTCCCGCTGGTCTTGGTCAGGGCGCCCTGAGTCAGGGATGTATTGCGGATATTTGCCGTTGCCATCGAAAGCGATGGACCGCCCTCAACGCGCTTGACATATTCGCCAAAAATCAGCCCTTCCTGCCGGAATCCGGTGGTGGCAGCATTGGCGATATTATTGGCAACCACCTGCATTTCCCGCATCAAACCGGTTTGCCGGGTCAGCGTTGTATATCCTGCGGCTTCCATATCAGCCTCCTATAATCAGCGGGATCAGACGATCCTGAAAGAACGCCACTAATGTCTTTGTCATAAAGCCCATCGACAGCCAGAAAACGAAGATAATCGCCGCCAGCTTGGGCACAAATGTAAGCGTCAGTTCCTGAATTGAGGTCAGCGCCTGAAACAATCCAACCGATAACCCGGCCAGCAGCGCCACCGACAAAATCGGCAGGGATATGATCGTGGCGATCCACATCCCCTGGCGCATGGTGTCAAAAAAGATGACCTCATCCAGCATGGCTTACACCGGCATCCGCAGGATTTCCTGATAGGCCTCGACCACCCGGTCGCGCACCGTGATGGCGGCCTCAACCGCCAGCTCGGTTTGCGCCAGCGCCTGTACCAGCGCGTGCGGATCAGCCTCGCCAACCATCGCCGCTTTGGCAGTGGCTTCGCCATCTTGCAAAGTTGCGGCAAAATCACGGGCGAGGCCAGCAAAGGCCGCACCCACCCCGCCCTGACCGGCATTCGGCTCGGTCGCGGGGCGGGCGGCTGCGTATTTCTGGGCTGCGCCCAGTGCGTTAATATCCATTCTGGATCTCCTTTTAACGTCGTAATAGCTCCATCAGGCTGGCCGACATTTTCCGGGCCTGATCAAACATTTTGAGGTTCGCCTCATAGCTGCGTTGCGCTTCGCGCGCGTCAGCAATTTCAATGACAAGATCAACATTCGACCCGTCAAAATAGCCGGTTTCATCGGCCAGCGGATGGCTTGGATCATAGACCCTTGCCAGCTCACTTTGGTCAAGCTGCACGCGGCCGGTCTGCACTTTGCCAACGCTGCCGCCTGCACCAAATTCTGTCTCAAAACTCACGGTTTTGCGCCGGTATCCGGGGGTATCGGCATTGGCGATATTTTCCGATACATGCCGCAGCCTTTGGGCTTGTGCCTTCAGGCCACTGGCAGAAACCGATAACGCTTTCATAAATTCACTCATGACGATTATCCTTTCTCAGCGTGAAACCACTGTGCGTAAAATGGTGAGCGAGGATTTATAGATTGCCAGCGCCAGATCATGCTGACGCTTCACATCCGCGGCATTTATCATCTCCTGCTCCAACGACACCGAATTGCCATTTGGATCAGCCGGCGCATCGCGCACCTCCGACACATCAAATTGTAAAGAGTTCTGGGTGCCATTGAGATGCCCGGCGCGCGTGGCCTTTTGGCCAAAGCCGGAATTCTCATCCGCCATCACCGCCTTGAACGGTTTAATCTCACGCGCGACATAGCCGGGCGTATCGGCATTGGCCATATTCTGCGCCACAACCGCCTGTCGGGCACCCGCATGAACGGCCATGGTCTGCGCCATGCGGAAAATTTCAAGTCTTTCAAACACCGGGGCTTCTCCCTCGATTGGCTTCAACTAAGGCTTAACCGTGATTCCTTTAGAAATAGTTTGTGAGAAATTATTGGAGCGTATGATGCCCACATCCGGATTAGATTGCCTGCAAGCCAGGATCGCCACTTTACAGGCCGTTCGCGTGGTCGGGCGGGTTGCTGCTGTGTCGGGAAATACCATTAAAATCAGCGGGATAACCGGTGAAGCCCGACTGGGGGATCGGATCAGGGTGTACCGCCGTGATGGCGGCTTTCTGGCTGGTGAAATTTTGCAGATGGATGCGGATGCGGTGGTGATGCTGCCCGACGAATCACCTGCCGGAATCTCTTTGGGGGACCGCGCCTCGCTGATGGATGCCAATACAATCGCACCAAATGACAGTTGGGTCGGTCGAATTATTGACCCATTTGGTGAACCTATGGATGGCCGCCCCCTGATGCGCGGGCCAAAAGCGCGGGTTTTACAGGCCGATCCGCCGCGCGCCACGCAGCGCCGGGCCTTTGGGGCGCGGCTGGAAACCGGGATGGCGGTGTTCAACACCATGCTGCCGATTGTCCGGGGTCAGCGGGTTGGGCTTTTTGCCGGCTCCGGGGTTGGGAAATCCAGCCTTCTGGGCCATTTGGGGCGCAATATGCAGGCCGATGTGGTGGTGTTTGCCCTGATCGGCGAGCGCGGCCGCGAGCTGCGCGATTTTGTCGAAAACGTGCTTGGCCCTGAGGGGATGCGCCGCTCGGTGATCATCGCCGCCACCTCAGACCGCTCGCCCCTGATCCGCCGCCGCTGTGCCTGGACCGCGATGAGCGTGGCCGAGCATTTTCGTGATCAGGGTAAACATGTGTTGTTTTTGGCTGATTCCATCACCCGCTTTGCCGAGGCCCACCGCGAGGTCGCAACCGCCGCTGGTGAAATGCCTGCTTTGCGCGGGTTTCCCGCCTCAACCGCCCATACAATCATGTCCCTGTGCGAGCGCGCCGGACCGGGCGAAGACGGGATGGGCGACATCACCGCCATCCTCAGCGTTCTGGTGGCAGGCTCGGATATGGATGAGCCGGTGGCCGATATCTTGCGCGGGGTGCTGGATGGGCATGTGGTGCTGGATCGGCAGATTGCCGAGCGCGGGCGCTATCCGGCGATTGATCTGTTGCGCTCAGTGTCGCGCAGCCTGCCTGCGGCGGCAAATGACGCGGAAAACGCCCTGATCTTGCGGGCGCGCTCATTGCTGGGCACCTATGCGCGCTCGGAAACCATGATCAAGGCCGGGCTTTATGCCGAAGGCAGTGATCCCGATCTGGATCAGGCGATGCGGGTCTGGCCCGAGCTGGATGCGTTTTTGGCCGAAGCCGAAGCCATTTCAACCCAAAACAGCTTTGATCGGCTGTCGCTGATCCTGCGCCGCGCCGGGTCTGAGCGGCCTGCACCGGGGATTTTGCCACGACAGATGCCCGCCCCCAAGTCTGAGCTAAAAACAAACGCCCCCGGGCAAATTACACGGCAACCTCTGAAAGCCGGTAACAGACCGTAGGCATGAGATGGCTGAAATTCAGCTCCGCAATAGCAGGCAACATGATGGCACTATAGATGATCGGCTAGGGTCAGGACCCATTAATCCTGCACCACTGGTTTGACAGATTTTTTCTCTGAACAGGCACAGGACCGCTGGAATAGTTGTTCTATTTCAAGGGTCTGTAACGCAGTCAGAGGGAAAATCCGTCAAACCCGAAGGACGCTGTTTTCCCTTCATCTCAGTGCCTTGGCACGCTTGAAGATAGAA
>CAZZKL010000101.1:0-11321 GCA_964655135.1 uncultured Roseovarius sp.
GGCGAGACGTGTGAGCCGGTTCTTCGTCACTCTAAAGCTTGCACCGGCTTCACGATGCCGTCAAAGGCGTGGCCTGCGGCGGCCTCGCCAATGACGTCGAAACTGGCCCCCACCTGCACCTCGTCCGCGCGCATGGCATAGCCATCCATCGCCGAGGCCGAAAACGGCGGCTGATCGCGGGTGGCGATGGCGTCACTGGCCAAAACCCGGCCGACGGCCTGTGCCAAGGGAACGGTTTCATCCGGCATGGGTGTTATCAGCGAGAAAAGCTGCGCGAGGGCGTCGTCAACGGTGATCATTTTGCTTCATACCGCCCGGATTTACCGCCGTCTTTCAGCACCACGCGGATGCCGCCGATTTCCATCGCGCGGTCCACCGCTTTGCACATGTCATAAACCGTAAGTGCTGCGATGCTGGCGGCATTGAGCGCCTCCATTTCAACCCCGGTCTGGCCGGTGGTTTTGACGGTGGCTTCAATGCGGATGCCGGGCAGGTCAGGGTCCGGCGTCAGATCAACCGCAACCTTGGTGATCGGCAGTGGATGACAGAGCGGAATAAGATCAGCGGTTTTCTTCGCCCCCATGATGCCCGCAAGCCGGGCCACAGCCAAAACATCGCCCTTTTTGGCGCGGCCTTCGGTAATAATATCAAAGGTTTCGCGCTTCATCTTGATGTGGCCTTCTGCAACGGCCACGCGCGATGTGACCGCCTTGTCCGAGACGTCAACCATATGGGCGCGGCCCTTGCCGTCGAAATGTGTGAGACCTGCCATTACATACCTGCCGGGTTAAGCGGCGCGGCAAGCAGATCGCGGGTGGCCGTGGCCACATCATCGGCGCGCATCAGGCTTTCGCCAATCAAAAAACTGCGGGCGCCATAGCGGGCCATATCGGCCAGATCCGCAGGGGTGGACAGGCCGCTTTCGCAGATGATCATGCGCTCGGCGGGCACCAGTTTTGACAGGTGCCTTGTGGTATCCAGCGAGGTCTCAAACGTGTTGAGATCGCGGTTGTTGATGCCAATCATCATTGAACTGAGCCGGGTGGCGCGGGTCAGCTCATCCTCATTATGCACCTCAATCAGCGCGTCCATGCCCCATTCGGAGGCCGTGGCCTCAAGCTCAGACGCCTGATCATCCGAGACGCTGGCCATGATGATCAAGATGCAATCGGCCCCCAAAGCGCGGGCCTCGACCACCTGATAGGGGTCATAGATAAAATCCTTGCGCAGCACCGGCAGATCACAGGCGGCACGGGCCAATGGCAGAAATTCATTAGCCCCTTGAAAGCTGGGTGTATCCGTTAGAACGGACAGGCAAGTGGCCCCGCCCGCAGCATAGGCAATGGCAAGTGCTTCTGGGTCAAAATCGGCGCGGATCAGGCCTTTGGACGGGCTGGCTTTCTTGATCTCGGCAATCAGGCCGTAGCCTTGTTTGGTGGCCTGCAAAAGCGCCTGAGAAAAGCCCCGTATCGGGCTGGCGTCGCGGGCCGTGCCTTCCAGCGCCTCAAGCGGGGTTGCGGCCTTGGCGGCGGCAATCTCCTCAAGCTTATAAGCCTTGATTTTTTGCAGGATGCCGGGGGCGGTCATGCGGTCTCCGATGTGATCCGGGCGAGGGCCTCGATTTTGCCAAGGGCCGCGCCGCTGTCGATGCTTTTGATGGCCTGCGCCACGCCCTCTTTTAAATCAGATGCCGCATCGGCCACAACCAGCGCGGCTGCGGCATTGAGCAGCACCGCATCGCGATACGCCCCCGGTGCGCCGTTCAGCAATGCCCGAAAAGCCACGCCGTTTTCCTTGGGCGAGCCGCCAAGGATGTCCTCAAACGGATGCACCGGCAGGCCGAAATCCTCAGGGTGCAGCTCAACCTCGCGGATGCTGCCGTCGGTTTCCAATGCCGCCACCCAACTAACGCCGGTGATGGTCAACTCATCGGTGCCATCCGAGCCATGCACCAGCCAGGCGCGCTCGGATCCCAATGCGCCAAGGGTTTCAGCCATCGGGCGGATAAGACCCTTTGAAAACGCGCCGGTAAGTTGGCGTTTGACGCCCGCCGGGTTGGTCAGGGGGCCAAGGATGTTGAAAATTGTCCGGGTGCCCAGCTCGGCCCGCACCGGGCCAACATGGGCCATGGCCGGGTGGTGCATCGGGGCCATCATGAAGGCAATGCCGATCTCGGCCAAGGCCCGTTCAACCACGTCGACCCCGACCATGACATTGACGCCCATCTGGCCCAAAGCGTCCGCCGCGCCGGATTTTGACGACAGGTTGCGGTTGCCATGTTTGGCCACCGGCACGCCTGCGCCTGCCACCACAAAGGCCGTGGCGGTGGAAATATTAAGCGTACCTTTGCCGTCACCGCCGGTTCCGACGATGTCCATCGCCCCTTTGGGCGGATTTACGCTGGTACATTTGGCGCGCATGACGCTGGCGGCGGCGGCGTATTCATCCACCGTCTCGCCCCGGGTGCGCAGGGCCATCAGCAGGCCGCCGATTTGGGCGGGCGTGGCCGCGCCGGTGAACAGAATCTCAAAGGCGGTTTCGGCCTCATCTCGGGTCAGGGGGCGGTCGGCGGCAATGCCGATCAGGGGTTTAATCTCATCACTCATGCCGGGACTTTCATGGTATCGAGGAAATTTTTCAGCAAGGCATGACCATGCTGCGAGGCGATTGATTCAGGGTGAAACTGCACGCCGTGGATCGGCAGGCTGCGGTGTTGCAGGCCCATGATGGTGCCGTCTTCCAGATGGGCTGTGATCTCAAGGCAATCGGGCAGGCTGGCGCGCTCAACCACCAATGAATGATAGCGTGTGGCCTCAAAAGGTGAGGGCAGACCGGCAAACAAACCGGTGCCGGAATGCTGCATCTGGCCCATTTTGCCATGCACAATTTCCGAGTGCCGCACAACCTTGCCACCAAACGCCTGACCAATGGCCTGATGCCCAAGGCAGACCCCTAACAGGGGGATTTTCGCATCCGCTGCCGCTGCAACCAGAGCGAGACAAATGCCCGCCTGATCGGGATCGCAAGGCCCGGGGCTGAGCAAAATACCTTCCGGGCGCAGGGCCATGGCCTCCTGCACATTCAGGGCATCATTGCGGTGAACGGTAACATTTGCACCTAATTCACCGACATAGTGAACCAGATTGTACGTGAAACTGTCGTAATTATCGATTAAGAGCAACATTATCTTTATCCATGGGTCAATAAGCTGGATCGTTGGGTCAGGGTTGCGCTATACTTGTTCAGGCTTCTTGAGTAGCGTCAAGAGGTGTGAATGCTGTGCAGGTGATAAATGTGGGGACCATTTACAATGGCAAGCGGATTTTTTGGCGGAGTGATTGTCGGAACCGTGGTGTCGGGGCTGGGCATCGGGGCGGTGTCTTTGCTGTCCGGATTTCCCGGTGTGGGCCAACCAAAAGCGGTTGCGTTGGAAATTCCTGTTGGATCAGAGTTTAATCAGCCGCGTGTTGATACCTGGGCCGAGTTGCCCGGAATTGAGACCCTGCCTGAGGCCGGCGATAGCTCACAGGTTGATGCCCCGGCGCTGGATGATCTCAGGGCGGTCAACTTTGACGCGACACAAACCGCAGCGCAGCCGGAAACCGGCAATGGCGCGATTGGGCTGAGCCTGCCGGGGGATGTCGATGAAAGCACCGGGTTTGAGGTTGAAACCGTGCTTGACGGCCCGGTTTTGAACCGCCCGTTGGTTGCCGTTCCAGCAGCGCCTGTAACGGAAAGCGCGCTTTTCATTGTAACGCAGCCCGCGGATTTGCCCGTTTCTGAGGGTCTCAATCATGTCGTTGCAGATACCCCTGATCCGGCGGTGAATATGCAAGCAGCCACGGCTGAGATTTTAACTGAACTGCTTGACCTGCCGCAGGGGCCATCAGCCGGGAATTGGGAAAATTCGTTCTTCCAGGATAGTATTCCGGTGAATATTCCCAAGATTGCCCCGGCCCAGCCGTTGCTTACACAAGCGTCGGTAAGTGGCGCGGCATTGCCATTGGATGTGGATGCGGCAAATGATGCAGATATTGCGGCTGTCACGCCCGTGGCGCCAACTGGTCCGATTATTGACCCGGGTCATGACCTGACCCCTGATGTGGCGATTACGGATGCCTCGGCCTCTGGCCAGAAAACCCCCGGGTTTGCAACGCAAGGAGGGGCGGCACTGGACGCGCAGGAGGAAGCCCTGCCAAAATCCGGTGGCTTTGAAAATCTGGCTCCGAATGTCACAACCAATCGCCTGCCGTCGATCACCAATACGCCGGAGGGTGTTGAAGATACCCCCGAAGCTGATTCTGCGGTGGCAACCGAGGCGGCGCCGGTTTCACAACTTGAGCGGTATGCCGCAGAATTTGAAAACCCCGATGCCAAACCCTTGATGGCAATCGTTTTAATAGATGATGGGATGAGCAAGCTTGACCTTGAGGCGCTTAAAGCTTTTCCTTACCCGCTGAGCTTTGCGATTGACACAAAATGGCCCGGGGCGACCAAAGCCATGCGCAAATACCGTGATGCCGGGTTTGAGGTTCTGGCGATGGCAGATTTGCCCAAAGGGGCCGGGGCGGCGGATACCGAAGTGACCATGGCGATTTACCTGCGCGCCGTCCCCGAGGCGGTGGCGGTAATGGAGGGCGAAGGCGAAGGCCTGCAGGCGGGGCGCAAGGCCAGTGCGCAACTGGCGCAGATACTGGCGGCCAGCGGCCTTGGGGCGGTGATGCTGCCCAAGGGGCTGAACACGGCGCAAAAGCTGATTGCCCGCGAAGGGGTCCCGGCGATCACGGTGTTCCGCGATTTTGACGCCAAGGGGGAAAGCGCCCAAACCATCCAGCGCTATCTTGACCGGGCGGTTTTGAAAGCCGGACAGGAAGAGAACGGCGTGATCATGGTTGGCCGCCTGCGCGATGTGACGATCAATGCGCTGGTTGTATGGGCTTTGGAAGACCGCGCCGCGCGGGTTGCGATGGCCCCGGTGTCGGCGGTATTGCGCGGTATGTGAGGCACCAAATGCTCACTCTTCGGGCAAAGCTGACTTCGGCAAAGCTGAAATTTGGTTGAACAAATTTTGCCAGACACTCTGCAATAATTAAAGTGTTTCGCTCTGCATATGAATCACGGGCTGTGGAGAAGCGCCTTAATTTGAAGGGCTAGCTCGATATCCTTTGATGATCATGGCAATCCCAACCCCGAATAGGCCGATGCCACTTAAGGTATCAACATTCATCCAGCGTGTTGCCGCTCGTTTCACCGCAAACATTGCTAAGAGTGCGTATCCCAAAATGGATAACACGTCCAATGTTATGAAAATTGCCCCATAGATCATGCTTTGTATGACCACGTTGTATTCAGGTGAGATGAAGGCCGGGAACAGGGCAACGAAGAATACAATGGCTTTAGGGTTTGTGACGCAGGCAAAAAAGCCAGCCCAAAAGGTCGCCTTGCCGGATATTTTCACCAGGGTTACGGCAGGTTTGTGGGCATCCCTGAAAGACCGGTAAGCCATGTAGAGGATGAAGAAACCGCCAATGATCTGTAAAATGGGCAAGACCAGTGTCGATAGTGCCATCAGTGCGGATAAACTGCCGACTGCGACAATGATATGAACCAATGTTCCCAAGGCATCACCTGCAATAGTAACAATGGCAGCGCGGGCTCCATATTTTACGGCTTGAGCAGAAGCAAATGCAACCGAAGGACCGGGGATTGCCACGAACAGAAGTGTCGTCGTTAGAAAGGCTATAAAAAATATAAAATCCATTGCTTTACTCCTCTTTCATCAACAAGTGTTTAGTTTTATCTGCAATCGGCAAGCGTAAGTGGGCAAGCATATTCCTGTCAATGAACTCTGCTACAACAAAAAGGCAGTAATCGCCCATTGATGTTTTATATATGCCCAATGCGGATATTCTCTTTTTGAAAACGATACGGGCGCATTAATGCTGTTATTGAGGGACTTCTAACCAGTTGCCTGACTTGATTGCGTCAAGGTGCCAATTGCCGATGCGCCAGCGGACCAGCCTAAGGGTGGGAAAGCCCACATGCGCGGTCATTCGGCGCACTTGTCGGTTACGGCCTTCGGATATGGTGATTTCCAGCCAACTGTCTGGCACGGTTTTGCGGGCGCGCACCGGCGGGTCACGCGGCCACAGATCAGGTGGGTCGATGCGGCGTATTTTAGCCGGCTTCGTAGGCCCGTCTTTGAGGGTGACGCCGGTGCGCAGGGCCTTGAGGGCGGTGTCATCCGGCAGGCCTTCGACCTGCACCAGATAGGTTTTTGGCATTTTGTGGCGGGGGTTTGAGATGCGGGCCTGAAGTTTGCCGTCATCGGTAAGCAGCAACAGGCCTTCACTGTCGCGGTCCAGCCGTCCGGCGGGGTAGACACCGGGAATATCAATGAAATCTGAAAGCGTGGTGCGGGGTGTATCAGCATTGCCCTTATCGGTGAATTGCGACAATACGCCGAAGGGTTTGTTGAACAAGATGAGGCGGGTCATTTTAAGACCGGCCCAAGCGTATTGGCGAGGCGGTGCAAAAGTTTTAATAAAACTTTTGGCAAGAATTTTAATAAAATTCTTTGGCCCCGCATCACATATTATCGTTGCCAGTAAACCGCGCTGCATCGGCTGCGGCCCGGCGGATGGCGTTGGATTTATGCACGGTTTCCATATATTCCGCCTCGGCGTCGCTGTCATAGACCACGCCGCCACCCGCCTGAATATAGAGCTTTTCATCCTTCACCACCGCCGTGCGCAGGGCAATGCAGACATCCATATCCCCGCCCGAGCTGAAATACCCCACGCCGCCGCCATAAACGCCGCGTTTTTCCGGCTCCAGCTCGTCAATGATCTGCATCGCGCGCACTTTTGGCGCGCCTGAGACCGTACCCGCAGGCAGACCGGCCAGAAGTGCGCTGAGCCCGTCTTGATCCTCGGCCAGCTCACCCACCACGTTGGAGACGATGTGCATGACGTGGCTGTAGCGCTCGATGATGAATTGCTCGGTTGGTTTTACCGTGCCGATCTTTGACACTTTTCCGGTGTCGTTGCGGCCCAGATCAAGCAGCATCAGATGCTCGGCCAGTTCTTTGGGGTCGGCCAGAAGATCGGCCTCATTGGCGCGGTCTTCTTCCGGAGTGGCTCCGCGCGGGCGGGTGCCGGCGATCGGGCGGATGGTGACCTCATTGCCAAACACCCGCACCAGTATTTCGGGGCTGGCACCAATCACCTGAAACCCGCCGAAATTGAAGTAGAACATGAAAGGCGATGGGTTGGTGCGCCGCAGGCTGCGGTACAAAGCAAAGGGCGGCTGGCGGAAATCCTGCGTCCAGCGCTGGCTTGGCACCACCTGAAAAATATCCCCGGCGCGGATGTAATCCTTGGCGGTTTCCACCGCCGCCTTATAGCCCTCTTTGGTGAAGTTTGAAACGGGTGCGGCATCCTCATGAGCCTCACCAAGGGTGCGACTGGACTGGGGCAGGGCGCGGTCAAGATCGCGCACCGCGTCCATCACCCGCTCGGCCGCCTGAGCATAGGCGGCACGGGCATTTTGCCCGGATGTGGCCCCAGACCCGGCCCAAGCCGGAGAAACAACCATCACCTCGCCTTTGACGCCGTCCAGTACCGCCACTACCGAGGGCCGCAGCATGACCGCATCGGGCAGGCCCAAAAGATCGGGGTTCACATTGGGAAGGTGTTCAACCAGGCGGATCATGTCATAGCCAAGATAACCAAAGAGGCCCGCTGAGGCGGCGGGCAGGCCCTCGGGCAGGTCAATCCGGCTGGCTTTGATCAGGGCGCGCAGGTTATCAAGTGGCGCGCCCGGTTCGTCCTCAAATGTATCGGCGTCAATCCGGGCCTGCCGGTTGATCCGGCTGGTTGTCCCGTGGCATTGCCAGATCAGATCAGGCTTCATGCCGATGATGGAATAGCGCCCGCGCACCTCGCCGCCGGTCACCGATTCGAGCATGAACCCATTGCGCGCCGCCCCGGTGAGCTTGAGCATCAACGAGACCGGCGTATCCAAATCCGCCGCCAATCGGGCATAGACCACCTGATTGCGCCCGGCCTCATAGCCGCTGGCAAAATCCTTAAATGACGGTGTCAGTTCCAATCGCCATGGCCCCTATTGAAAGTTTGCCTGCACCGCACTTAGCGCCTGCTGGTTAAGGGTAAAGCCCACACGCGCGCGGATGTCATTGGCCAGAAGCTGATACAAATCCTGCGACATCGAGGCCGATACCTGATCCTTCAGGCTGGTGCGCATGGCGATGATGTCCTCATTTTCCGGATCAGGTGTGATAATATCATCAAGCCGGATCACAAATATTTTTCCGCTGCCTTCGATCACGCGGGTCTCATTTTTATCCATCGAAAAAACCATGGTGATGAAATCCGGTGGCGTGCCTTCCGGTGTATCAGTCCGGGTGAGGGAAATGATCGTTTGCGGCGTCATCCCCGGCTCTTCAAAGCTGCCACCAGCCGACAATGCGGGCAGTTGCGGCTTGACCTGCGCTTTCAGGGCTTGGCTGATCGCGTCGGCACGCCAGCCTTGGATCACCTGATCACGCACCACATCAATCGGGCGGATTGCAGGCTCGACAATCTCATCAAGGCGCAGGGCAAAGATACCATCATCCTTAAGCTGCAGCACTTTTGGGAAATCATCCTTGGTAACCGCCTCGGCCGCCTGACGGAACGCCGTGTAGCCGCCGATGCGGTCGCTCAGGGCCGGGTGCCAGTCAATCTGGCCCAGTTTCATATCGGTCTCGGCGGCCAGATCTTCAATCGTGGCCCCCCCCGCCAGCAGATCATCAACGGTTTCAATCTGGGCGTCGATCACCCGGCGGGCACGATCTGCGGCCAGAATGCTGCGCAACTCAGGCGTGGCCTCTTCAAAGCTGGTGATCTGTGCCACCAATATGGCATTGATGCGAAACAAAGCCGGGCCGATGGGGCTTTCATATGGGCCGACAACTTCGCCCGTATCCGCCGAGAACACCGGCGCGCCGGTATCCCCCAGATCCGATTGATTGACGATGCCCAAATCCACATCAGAAAGCACAAGCCCGCGACCTTCAACCAGTGCGTCAAAGCTGCTCTCGTCGTTTTTAATGCTGGCCATTGCGGCCTCGGCGGCGGCGGTATCGGCAAAGCTCAGGCGTTCAACCATGCGCCGCTCGGGCTGATTAAACTCATCAGATCGGGCATCATAGGCCTCGCGCAGTGCGGCCTCGTCAATTTCAACACTGTCAAGCAGCATGTCGGGGGTGAGCCAGGCATAGGTGATGCGTTTCACTTTGGGGCTGGTGAAATCGGGCAAATGCGAGCGGTAATAGCTCAGTAATTCTTCCTCGGTTGGCTCGGGCAGGCCGGTAGCAAGATTGCTGCGGTCAAGCATCGCCCAGGTGACATTGCGGCGCTCGGCGGCGTAGCTGATCAATGTATCCGATAGTGCCGCAGGGGTATTTACCCCCGCAACAACAGCGCCCTGAAGGATCGAGCGTGCCGTATCGGCGCGGACATTGTTTTCAAACTCTGCCTCAGTCAGGCCGGCCTGCTGCAATGAAAAGCTATAGGCGTTGCGGTCAAAATTGCCATCGCTGCTTTGAAAATTCGGGATGGCTATGATTTGGTCGCGCAGGTTTTTGTCGCCGATTGAAATGCCCATGCGGCGGGTTTCATCATCCAATGCGGCCCGGGTCACCATTTGCGACAGCACCCGCTCGTCCAGACCAAACTGTTTGGCCTGGGCAAAGGTGATTGAGGTGCCGACCTGGGCCTCAAACGCACGGATTTCCGATTGCAGGCCGCGGGCATATTGGTTGATGTCCAGATCAATATCGCCAACCTTGCCGATGCTTTGCACGCGGCCCCCAAGATTGGTCACGCCAAAGCCGCCAAGGCCAAGCACAAGCATACCCATCAAAATCCACACCAGAGTTTTCATTATACCTTTGCCAGCAGCCATGGGGCCCCCTTCGTAATTAACCGGCGTAATTAACCGGCTTGGTTTCGCTTTTCAGGGCTGTGTCTACGCGCTCACTTTGCCCGGGGCAAGGGGCCATGACAGGGCCGCAAGGCGCTCAAACAAGGTTGTGATCTCAGCACGGTTCACATTGGCAAATGCCAGCCTGAGTTGGCGCGCGCCTTGGGGGCTGCCTTCGGGCATGAACATGGTGCCGGGAAGCAGCAAAACACCCGCCTCGCGCACAAGCTGTTGCGCCAGTTGATCCGAGGGCATGGCAAAGGGATGCTCAAGATAGGCGAAATAAGCGCCGCATCCCAGAAGGGTCCAGCCCTGCGCCTCAAGGGCGGGCATGTGATCGTGAATGGCGGCGCGCCGGTCAAGGATCTCGGAACGTTCCCCGGCCAGCCATTGGTGCAGGTTTTGCATCCCCCAAAGGGCGGCAATCTGGCCCAGTTGGTTGGGGCAGATGGTGACGGTATCAAGGTATTTCTCGGCCTCGGAAAGCCGGCTTTCTGAGGCAGTTATTGCCCCCACGCGGTGGCCAGTCAGACGGTAAGCCTTGGAGAAGGAATAGAGCTGAATAAGCGTGTCGTGCCAGTCGGGATCGGTGAACAGGTCATGCGGCGCGCCAGTTCGGGCATCAAAATCGCGGTAGGTTTCATCTATGATCAGGGCAAGGCCATGACGGCGCGCCAACTCATAGAACGCACGCACCAGTTGGGCCGGATATTCCACGCCACCGGGGTTGTTGGGGGTGACCAGAACGATGGCGCGGGTGCGGGGGGTGATCAGGCTTGCGGCCTCTTCCGCCTCAGGCAAAAGGCCCGCGCGGGCGGGCAGGGGGAGGGTGCGCACGCCGCTCATATCAAGCCACATTTTATGGTTGAAATACCACGGGGTGGGCAGGATCACCTCATCCCCTTCGCCGCAAAGCGCTGAAATAACAGCACAAAATGCCTGATTGCAGCCGGACGTGATGGCCACCTGTGCGGCGTCAATTTGGCCGTCATAGGCCACGCTCCATTGGCTGGCGACTTCGCCGCGCAGCTCAGGCAGGCCCAGAACCGGGCCGTATAAATGCGCCTGCGGCTGTTCAAGCGCTGCCTTGGCGATGATTTTGCGCAGGGGCTCGGGGGGTGGCTCAACCGGGGCGGCCTGACTGACGTTGATCAGCGGGCGCTCGGGCGGAAACTCAACCCCGTCCAGCCAGCGGCGGGCCTGCATCACCGGCGGTGAGAAGGTGGCGGAGGTGCGGCTCATCATTCGCCGCGATACGGCTCGACATATTGCAGCGCCATATCCCAAGGGAAAAATATCCAAGTGTCCTGACTGACCTCGGTGATGAATGTCTG